>NZ_JBSICD010000022.1:0-88881 GCF_058246155.1 Providencia sp. UF-183
GCCGCGGGTATCGCGGGTGGATTAGTCGGCGGCGATACGTCCAGTGCAGCAAATGCCGCAGAGGCCGGGAAGACCACGGTTGAGAATAACTTCTTACATGCTGAAAAAATCATTACTTTCGTTGGTGAGTTCGCTAATGCAAAAACACCAGAAGAGAGAAAACAGTTACAACAAGATATTGATAAACTAGACAGGCAACTTCAGTCACAAGCGGAAGCTTGGGGAATATCAACCAATGATATGAAGAGTGCATTATCAAGCCTAAAAGCATTGGAAGGCTTGCCAGATTGTAATGCACAATGCCAAGAAATGGTAAGAGGTTCAATATCTAAACTCGAGTCTACATTAGAAAATAGGATTAATAATCATTCATCACAAATAGAGAATCTCAAAGAGCTAACAGGAATTTTAGCCACTGTGATAGTGATGAATAAAGCGGGTTGATTGATGGAGTTTCTAAAGGAAATAATACATCATCAGTTACTAAGCCTAATGTAACAACAAAACTCAATGAACAAATACCACCGAAAACTGTACCTAATCAAACAGGTGGCGATAAATTAGGTAATTCTAAGCAACCAGCAAATGAACAAAAAAACAGTTCAAATAATGTAAAACCAGATAACTCAGTAAATATAGCTGCTAGTTTCACTAAAACACCTCAAGCCATTTGGGGGCGTTCTACAGATGATATAGCTAAAGATTTTAAAGCCGCCGGCTATCAAGTTAATGTCCGTCAATCAACAAGAGGTTCTGGCCAAGCCGTTATTATTGAGGTTAAAGGGCATCCTGAAATTAGCCAAATTCAATACCATCCAGGGGGCGGCAGACATGGAGGTAGCTATTATAAAGTATCCACGACAACACAAGGTACAATGAAAGTTGTAGATCCAAGCACATATAAACCTACACAAGGTGAAAAAGCTACAATAATTAATAAAACTAAAGAGTAGATATTATGGAAAAATTAGAATGGGTTACTCGTGCTTTTATGCAGTCAAGTGACACTCAAATGAGTTTATTTCCTGATTTTGTAAATGTGGCAGATCAACTTGCCGTAGAGTGGGAAATAGCATTAGATGATATAAGTTATGAGTTGTTATCTATTGAGCAAAGCTCTGCGATTAAAGAATTTGATGATTATATGTTATCAATCAGTGGTCCAGATAATGTGAGATATTGGAATAATGAAGCGCTTTCATCCAGTATCGAATGGGAAAAAATGAGAGTACTAGCACGAAAGGTTGTAGGTAGCATGGAATGGTCTGAAACTCCGCCTCCCAACGATAATGCAATATATATCAATCATAACTAATAAATTTTTTTAATAGGATCCCAGCCCTACACTGGGATCTCCTAATCTACCTTATTCCCCCTCAGCCAACCGGATAACCGATAATCAAAAAATAGGATACCCAGATTTAGAAAAAAATGGTGGGATAATAGTCGGTGAAGGCAAACCTGGTTTTGAGGGAGGAACAAAATTACCTCCAACTAAAGTCGAAATTGTCAGACCAGATAAAGAAAAATAGAGGGAATAAATGTCAATAGTAGATACCGATAAAGTAGATATGATTGGTATACCAAAAGATAATACAGATCTTGTTCGATTAGGTATAACTGATCATCTATGTTGGAATGACGATATATTTGAACATTTATATTTATTACAAGAGAAAATTAATAGTTATATTCGTTTTATTGAAAGTAAAGAGGTATATGAAGCTTTCCCTGAATCGAAAGGAATTAATAATTTTTTAATAGAAATATTCTTTCTGCATGAAATACCATCAGAATGTATTGAATTTCTTGAAAAGGTAAAAGACATACTGGTTACTATCAATACATCGTTAAGATATGAAGTAGATAATGAATAAGTCCCAGTTCTAGACTGAGATCATCCTTAGTCTCCCCACTCCTCAGCCAACCGGATAATCAACTGTCCGACTTGGCGAGTGAGGGAAAAGTGGGTTCCCACCTCAAACCCCAACTCATTCAGCCACTTACCGCTTAGGGTGAGTTGTGGGCTGGGGTTGGGTTTACCTCTATTCGTTAAGTAACCCACTGTATACTGTCTGGTTTTTGTTACTTCTTATTTAGTCACCTATCCAAATATTCCAAGCCTATCTTGTTATTTTCCTGTCTTTTTTACTCAAACATACGGAACAAACCACCGACAAATACGACTCGAAGCAAAAAGGCGGTAGCCTGTCGGGGAGTATTGGCACAGGGTTGAATACCACGGCATCGGTGAATGTGAATAAAACCGAGATGCACAGTGATTATCAATCGGTGGATAAACAAACGGGTATCAATGCAGGCAAAGGCGGTTTTGATATCACGGTGATACTAGCTAATCTTAAAAAGGTATATTAGTAATAAACTTTAAATGAATATTTTCTGGAGGTGAAAGTTAATGGACATTCGTTGGTTGAAAAAAACAAAAAACTATTTAATAAGTCATGAGGGGGGAGATCTCTATTATTTGCTCGAATCATTGATTAAAAGGGAAAAAATGACCTATAGGCAATTCCTTTATGATGCATCTCATGGCATTAGCAATGGTGAAGGTGAAGGATTCGATTTTGCATTGGATGGTGATTATGATGACCCAAATGACTTTGATTCTGTTGAGTTTTACGTTGGTGGGTTGGAAAGTACGGAAATGACAATACCTATTTTTATAGAATTTATGCAATATTTATCAGATAATTATCTCATTGATAATCCTAAAGATAAAATATCAGTTGAGACATCAATGCTAAGAATTAAGCAACGTTATTATAAATTTTTATAAAGAATAATTAACTTATCCTAACCTTCAAGCGATCTATTTAGTCTGTAGTTAATACCGTCATCGAACTTTGATAACCTAAAGATATCCACCCCAGCATATAACCAGAAAAATAGATTTCTCACTATGAGGTGCTATAGTTTATATGAAGAATATTATCCTTTAGCACAATACGAGAGGGGCACTTATGAGCTTTTTCCAAGAGATTTTAACTAAGGTTTTTAAACCCGCGGATGCAAAAATAGAAAATAGTGCAGACCCTGTAGCTGCCATGACAGAAGCGATTAGAGCCAATATTAATATCAGTAATGATGCTATTTCAGATAATAAAATTGATGCCATAGTTGTGCTAGAAGGCTTGGCAAAAAGTTATCCGCAAAAACTGAATTGGAAAGTGTCGATTGTTGATTTATTAACATTATTAGGCTTGGATAACAGTTTAACGGCTCGGAAAAAACTTGCCGCAGAGCTAGGTTACCAAGGCGACACAAATGATACTGCAACCATGAACGTATGGTTAATTAAAGAAGTGATTAAGCAGTTAGAGCAAGCGGGTGGTAATGTGAATGAGCTTGTGAATCAACTCAAAAAATAATTTTCAGTAGTGCCGCAGTGTCATGACTGCGGCACGCTTAAAGTCACCATTAAATAAAAACGGTACAGCCTTTATCTCTCAGTGCTTCAACCACTTTCGGTTCCTCAGTAAAATTATTCCACCGTAAATCTAGCTTAATTAGGCTAGTCAAATTTATTAAACAGTCGGGTAATGTTTGAAGTTGATTGGCACGTAAATCTAAATATTGGAGAGATGCCATTTCGCCTATTGATTTTGGTAGTTGAGCTAACTGATTAAATCTTAAATTTAAAGTATGTAATTTCTTAAGCGCAGATATTGCAGGGGAGATCGTGTGAATTTTATTTTGATTCAGATCCAGAACACGAAGAGAAGATAAGCCTGAAATATTATCCGTAAGTTCTGAAATACAGTTATTCATCAAGTGTATTTCATGCACATTGGGTAATTGAGAAAGAGAGTCGGACAAGCTCTCTATTTGGTTATTATACAGTCGCAGTTCATTAAGGTTTTGTAACTGAGAAAACCAAGAGGGTATCTCAGTTAATAGATTATCCGTTGCATTGAAATAAACGAGATTTTTTAATTGGGATAATGAATTTGGCAGAGTGCGAATGCCATTATCGCTCAAATAGACAAATTGCAATTGATGCAGCTTACCTATTTCATCGGAAATTTCGGCAATATGGTTGTGCCCTAAATCTAACATTTTGAGCTGTGTTAACTTTGCTATTTCAGCAGGAATCGATTGAATCTGGTTACAGGATAGATTGAGAACGCTGAGGTTTTTACAGTGAGTTACATTACGAGGAAATGCACTGAGTTTATTGTTGTAGGCGCTGATTAAACTGTAATCGAAAGGCACTAGAATGCGTGTGTCAATTTCTTCTTGGCAGCTTGAATCTAGATTGAGTTCAAACTGTGAGTTTGAATGTTGGTGTAGCATCGCCTTCCTCCCTCTAATTAAAATGTATTGTATGCAGTTTATCTGTAAAAATTAGAATAATGAACAACATAGTAAGGTTGAATTGAATGGCGTTTTAAGCCATTAATCATGCTGTTATTTATGGTACAGTTCAAGAAATTAACGGATATCAATACCAGCCTAGGTGATCAAAATGTCTAATATTTTATTGTTAGATAGTGAAAATTTCTCACGCACATTATATAACCCGCAGGAGCAAGACTCACCCATTGTTGTTGTCTATTTTTCGGCATCATGGTGTATACCTTGCAAAAATATGAAGCCTGTTTTTGAGCAATTAGCGAGCCACTTTGAAAAAAGTTCGGTTAAATTTGGTACGGTTGATATTGCTCAGTCCCCCATATTAGCGCCTAAATACGGTATTAAATCTGTCCCAACAATTGCTGTTTTTAAAGAGTCTCGATTGATAAAAGTGATGGCGGGAGAACTATCTTTCGCTAAAGCTGTAGAAACTTTAAACCAAATATTTTGTATTAATTAGGCGTTCGGTTTAAAGTGATTTTCCCTTTTTTATAACACGAATAAACTGATTGTTATGCTGCTATTGATTCTTGAAGGTTTACTGATTGGGTGCTTGCTAGGGGTAACAGGGGCCGGCGGTGGTATTTTAGCAGTTCCTGCGTTGATGGCTAGCCAAAATTGGACGGTGGCGCTTGCTGCCCCTGTTGGGCTTTTGGCAATAACATTGGCTGCTTTTATTGGTGTTATTCAAGGGCTTATTAATAAAACAATACGTTATAAAGCAGCTATATGGATAGCCATAGTTAGCATTCCTTTTGCTAAATATGGTATTTATCTGGCCCAAATAATTACGCCTATTTGGTTGACGCTAGCCTTCAGTCTTGTGATGCTTTTTGTTGCGTATCGTACTTTTTTCAGCCAATTAACTGAACTAAACGATGCCCCCTGCCAAATCAATCAAGAAACAGGCAAGTTTATTTGGAATATAAAAACGGCATCCATATTGGGTGGGATAGGAATTATTGCGGGGCTTTTAACTGGATTGTTAGGTGTTGGCGGCGGTTTTGTGATCGTTCCCGCTTTACGAAAAGTGTCCAACTTAAATATAAAAAGCATTATTGCCACTTCATTAATGGTCATTTTTTGTATTGGCAGCGTGAGTATTCTAATTAATATTTTGAATGGATTTCAATACCCTAAGGAAATTAGCCTTATATTTATCGTTTCTTGTATTATTGGCATGTTAATAGGGAGAGTCATCATCAATTATATTTCGTTGAAATTAGTTAAAAATATTTTTGCGAGCTTGATTGTTATTGTTTCTCTTGGGATGCTCTATTCAGTATTTGATGAGCTAAATATAATTTGAATGATGTGGTTTGAATTAAAAATAGAATAAATCCATTTGCTTTTTATAATTTAATTATTTTTCATTTTATGGTGCACATCACCCTTTGGGGTAGTGATTATTGTGCCATTATTGAAGAAAAACGATTTATCTTCACCTTCAATACGGTATAATGAATAATCGCATTTCATCTTCTCTGATAATAGCTTAAAGAAATTTCACTATATCAATCAGGGGCGTCATTAAAGGTTGACTAATATAATTATGACAAAACAAGATAGCTCAACAACAATAATTGATATAGCTAAGCGTGCAAATGTTACTGATATTACCGTTTCACGTGCATTTAACCATCCTGAAATGGTAAAGAAAGAAACAAGAGACAAAATATTAGCAATTGCTCAAGAACTTAATTATGTTCCAAATCTTTTTGCACGAAATCTGAAAAATAAAAATAGCCGTATAATTGGTGTGGTTACAGACAGTACATTTAACCCTTTCTATGTGGTACTCATTCAGACCGTTTCTCGTTTAGCGAAGGAGAAAGGGTACCAAGTGATGATTTTTGATTCGGATAGTGATGAAAAAGCAGAAAAAACCGCAATAGAAACCTTAGTTAGTTACAAGGCAAGTGGTATTTTGCTATCCCCTGTACGTGATGATAAAGATTATCAGCCCAGCTATCTTTCATTAATTGATCAGCATAATGTGCCGTTAGTGTTTGTCGACCGTGCAATTTATGGTTACGAAAAAAAATATTCAGGGTTATTTTTAAAGAACTTTGAAATTGGGGCGTTAACAGGAAAGTTTCTTAATGAACAAAATAGCGAAAACACATTAATTATCTCTGGCCCTAAAAATTCGGAAATTAGTTTGTCTCGTTTGTCTGGGATATATGCAAGCTTTCAAAATAGAAAAAATCTTAATGTTTTATATAGCAGTTATATGTTTAATAAGAAAGATGAAGCTTATTTAAGACAAAAGGTTCAAGAACTTTACACACCGGGTATGTACATTGTTGGGCTGAATGGAATTATTACCGCGGGGATGTATAAAATTATTGCAGAATTAGGGTTGTCCTGTCGTTATTTTTCAGTCGATTTACCGCCTTATGCAGATACCTATCATTTGTCTATTTCTGGTGTTCATCATGATTCCGTTTATCTTGGTGAATTAACCACAGAATTACTATTCTCAGAAATCGAGCGTGATACTAATAAAGACCATGAAGCCAAACAAATTTTTGTTAATGGTAAGCTTGTTATTTATTAATAATAAAAAATTGCCTCGTAAAGGGGCTATTTATCCGATTATTTTTCCTCGATAATACCTTTACTGTTTTATATTTCATTTTAATTAGTGATTAAAAAATCGGTTAATTGGTTGTCATAATCGACAAGCAATTAACCGATAAAGTTGGATCCTGAAAAACTTAGCGTTTCATAGAGCTAATAAATGTTGCACCCCAGATAATTAAACCTTTGACAATGTATTGAACATAAGGGGAAATACCCAGTAAATTCAATCCATTATTGAGAACTCCTAGGATCATAGCACCAATCAGAGTACCGATGATCATGCCGCGTCCACCGGCGATGGAAGCACCGCCCAATACCACTGCGGCAATCGCATCTAATTCAAAGCCGACCCCAGCATTAGGTTGCCCGCTCATGACACGCGATGTAAAAATTAACCCTGCAAATGCGGCGGTAAAACCACTGATAACGTATACCAGCATTTTATAACGTTCAACACGGATACCGCTTAAGCGAGCGGCTTCTTCGTTTCCGCCAATGGCATAAATATAGCGGCCAAATGAGACGTGGTTTAACACGACATAGAAAATAAGATAAAGGCCAAGCATTAATAAGATCGGTACTTGAATACCCATTAACTCTTCGCGACCCCAGAAGGCAAATTCTTTAGGTAACCCTGAAATTGGATAGCCGCCGGTATAAATTAACGCTAAACCTTTCGCAATAATCATCGCACCTAATGTGACGATAATTGGCGGCATTTTACCGTAAGCGGCTAAAATCCCATTAATAAAGCCAAATGCAATCCCTGATAATAATCCCAGTGCAATGGCTGCATAGGGATCCATACCGTAATATTTCATTAGGCCAGCCATTAAAGTACCTGACAGCGCCATAACGGCACCTACAGATAAATCAATACCACCGGTTAAAATAGCAAAGGTCATCCCAATAGCGATGATGGCATTAATTGAAACTTGGCGCGCAATCGTTGAAAGGTTATTTACCGTTAAAAAATGCTCATTAAAAATGGACATACAAGTAAATAAAAGAATTAAACCAACAAGTGGCAAAAATGCAGGTATTTTTGTTAATCTAGAAAAACTAAATTTAGGTTTAGTTAAAGGAATTGCACTTTGATTAGACATAGTCGTTATCCTATATAATATTGCCAGCCGCATGTACCATGATCTGAGTCGAGTTAATATCTTCTCCACTTAACTCAGCGGCAATTTCACCATCACGAAAGACCAAAACTCTGTCACTCACACCAATAACTTCAGGTAATTCAGAAGAGATCATAATAATGGAGATCCCTTTTTCAGTGAGTGAGCGCATTAGCTGATAAATTTCTGATTTTGCCCCAACATCAATACCTCGAGTGGGCTCATCGAAAATAAGAATTTTGGCTTGTTTATTTAGCCAGCGAGCAATAACAACTTTTTGCTGATTACCACCACTTAATGTGGAAACCGCAGTATGAGGCTCTGGTGTTTTAACTTTTACTTGAGAAATTAAATCAATGGATAAAGTCAGTTCTTTTTTATTTTGAATTAAAAATAATTTTTGAGCATGGTTATTCAGCCAAATATTTTCATTGACTGAGAACGGTAAAACTAAACCTTGGGTTTTACGGCTTTCAGGTAATAAGCCGATACCTAATTGCAGCGCGGCTGCCGCAGATTTAATTTTGACTTCTTTGCCTTCTAAAACGACTTTTTTCTTATACGCCTTATCCGCACCAATCATAGCGAGAATAGTTTCGGTTCTTCCTGAACCAACAAGGCCTGCTAACCCTAAAATCTCACCTTTTTTCAATTGCAGGTGGTTCACTGGGCTATTCGCAAACCGTTGAATTTCAGCATCAAGAATAATTTCTTGTTGGGTGAATTCACGCTTATGCGGATAGATATTTTCTACTTCACGACCCACCATCATTTCAATAATGACGTCTAAGTCCGTTTCATCAACTTTGCGCGAGCCAATATATTGCCCATCACGTAGTACGCTGATGGTATCGCATATTTCATAAATTTCTTCTAAGTGATGAGAAATGAAAAACATGCCAACGCCTTTGGCTTTTAAGTCCCTCATTACATCAAATAGATGGTTCGCCTCATTCGGTGTTAGTGTCGCCGTTGGCTCATCTAATACTAAAATTTTGGCATCTAAAGAGAGTGCTTTGGCTATTTCAATAAATTGTTGCTCAGCAATACTTAAGTGGCTAATTGGTTCATCAATATCGATATTAACACCCAGATCGGCCAATAAGGCTTGAGACTTTTGGCGCATCAGTTTTCTATCTAATAAACCAAATTTATTTTTTAGCTCGCGATTTAAAAAGATATTTTCAAATGCATTTAAATAAGGGATCAGGGAAAACTCTTGGAAAATAATGCCAACGCCTGCCTTAATTGCATCCCTGTAGTTATGGAATGTATGCTCTTTACCTTCGATCAGAATTTTTCCGCTATCAGGTTTGTGTATTCCACATAAAACTTTCATTAGCGTAGATTTACCTGCGCCATTTTCACCTAATAATGCGTGAACCTCACCTTTTTCAAGGGAGAGATTAATATTATCTAACGCCTTAACCCCAGGGAAAGTTTTACTGACATCTTGTAATGCTAATAATTGCATCATATTGCTTCCCTATATTTCTTAACCGCTTAAAAATGGGTAACAAAGTCATTTGGAATAAAGTGATTCCAATATGCATTTAATTATTAATTGTTATGTAGAGGTATTGCACCTAATACGTAAAGTACAGGTGCAATACAATTAGTGAGTCAACATTCGATTACCAGTGGAAATCTTTTGCATTTGTTTTGTCGATTAATTTAACATCAATCGGTACTTCTTTTGGCACGTTAGCACCCCAATATTTTGCCAGACCCATTGCTAAGCCAATACGAACTTGGTCACGTGGGAATTGTGCAGATGTTGCGATAAACGGTGAGTTGCCTTTCGCAATTTCAGCAACGGCTTCAGGTGAACCATCAACACTGACGAGTTTCACATCACGACCAGAAGATTCAATAGCGGCTAATGCGCCTAATGAGCCAACATCGTTAACACTGAAAATACCGTTCAAAGTCGGGTTAGCTTGCAGCATGTTTTCTGTGACGTTCATCGCAGTATCACGCTCTTGCTTACCATTCAGTTTGGTAACAATTTTAATGTTTGGATATTCTTTCATTGCTGCTTCAAAGCCACGAACGCGCTCGAGGATTGGCACAACTGGGATACCATCTAAAATTGCGACTTCACCTTTTCCACCCAGTGCTTCACCTAAACGTTTACCTGCCATTAAGCCTGCATCGTAGTTTTTAGAACCGACGAAAGAGTCAATTGGACCATTCGCTTGCGCATCGATAGCGATAACCACAACACCCGCTTTTTTCGCTGCCAATACTGCTGTTTCTGCGCCAACGCTATCCGCTGGGTTGATTAACAAAATATCGATTTTTTTCTGTAACATATCTTCGATATCGCTGGTTTGTTTCGATACATCATGTGCCGCATCAGAAATATACAGCTGAGCACCCATATCACCAGTTGCGCTCTCCAGAGCTTCTTTCATCGTAACGAAATATTCGTTGTTTAATTCTTGAAACGACATACCAACTGAAACGGGTTTTGCCGTAGCATTGAACGCCATACCTAGAGTCAGGACACTTGCTGCTACAGCTAACTTTTTGAATTTACTCAACATAAGATGTTCTCCTAAAGAGCATTTAATTATATGTAGGGTGTTACTTATTTAGTGTTTATTAAAATTATTAATTATTACAAGCAGTTAGTTATGCCTATGGCTTGATGACGACTTTAATTGAGTCGGCAGATTTCGCCATGACAAAGGCTTCTTCCCAATCATCGATAGAGTAGAAGTGGGTAACGATATCATCAGCATTAACTAAGCCGCGGCTAAAGAGATCGATAGCAACCTCATAGCTGTATGGGCCTAAGTGCGCACCGCGGATATCGAGTTCTTTACGGTCGCCAATAATTGACCAGTCAACCGTGGTTTCTTTACCGAATACGCTAAATTCAACGAAACGGCCAAGTTTACGGATCATTTCTAATCCTTGAGTCACACCAACAGGGGCGCCTGTTGCTTCGATGTAAACATCGCAACCGTAGCCTTCCGTCATCTCTTTGACTAACTTAATGGCGTCTTCTTTCAGTGGGTTGATCACCACATCAGCACCAAATTTTTTCGCTAATTCAAGGCGTTCGTCGATAGCATCAATGACGACTAATTTTTTGGGGGTTTTAAGTTTTGCAACTTGGATCATACACAGGCCAAGTGGACCTGCGCCTGCAATGACGACGACGTCATTTAAATCGATATCACCACGGCGAACAGTGTGGATAGCACAGGCCATTGGTTCGATTAATGCGGCGTCTTTATCGGAAAGCTCATCGGGAATTTTGTGAATAATAGCGCGCTCAGAAAAACGCATGTATTCTGCCATCCCGCCATCTGCAACTTCTTTTTGGAAACCGTAGATATCATGGGTTTCGCACATCCAATATTTACCTGACTTACAGAAACGGCACTCCCAGCAAGGGACGATTTGTTCTGCAAGGATACGGTCACCCACTTTTAATTTATATTTTTCAGCGGATCCTTCGCCTAATTCGGCTACGCGGCCATAGAACTCATGACCTGGAACGACAGGGGCTTTGATCCACGGGTCATCGCCCCAGAACATTTGTGCACCATCATTGGCTTTGCAGTCACCGGCGCAGATCCCACAGCCATCGACTTTAATGACAACTTCGCGAAAGCCAGCCGCAGGTCTTTTAATATTTTCAAAGCGATAGTCATGGGGACCATGACAAACAACGGCTTTCATTTTTTCAGGTAGGTTACTCATGTTCTAAAACCTCTTTCTAGTTGTTAGCCCTAATGTTGACGTCAACATTAAGCGTTTTTTTTATCTCTAAATTGCTTTAATTTTTACGCTTAACGATAAATTTGGATACGAATGTAAGAAAAATGATTCTTTAATGTTATAGATAAAATAATTTATTTTTAATATGACGACGTCGTCATTTTTGAAAGTGCGAAGAAGAAAAACTAAGATTTGTGATTTAACTCTTAATTTTAATTGCTTTCAGAGCACCTTCAAAAGGGGGAGTAAACGCCTATCACAAGCTTCTAACACGATGAAAAATAAGTAATAAAATAAAATTCATCCCTCGTATTAGCTTTATTAAGAAATGAATATGAAGCCGAGTATAATTATTTTAACTGTTTTCAGAAGTGGATAATTCATGCAAAAACATTTCAGCTCACATTTTTATATGAAAATTAATTTCATTTTCATTAAATAAGGTGATTTAAAATTGAAAATAAACCACTATTTTATTTATTAAAAATAATTTTATAGTTAGATGTGAAAGCAACAGATGCTTCAAATTAAATTTTTATCAAAATTGAGTATGAATAAATACGATTTGAAAGAAAAAAGGGCTCTATTCTGCATTGTATTTAATCAATTCAACTCAGAATAAAGCCAAAAAATACCAATTAATAACTTCATTTTGTAAGGAAATCGGTATTTTATTTATAGTGATAAGTGAGGGATGAAACCCTCACTTATCAAGCTAAACAATCATCGGCGCGATAATAAATCCAAAGGCAACCCCTGCAATAATCCCACCGAGCCCCGGTAGCATAAAGGGGTGGTTAAGAATATATTTTCCGACGCGGGTTGAACCTGTGGAGTCAAATTCGATGGCAGCTAAAGACGTTGGGTAAGTTGGTAAAACGAACACCCCCGTGACAGCAACGAATGATGCTAAAATAGCCCATGTTGGTACATCCAAAGCAATAGCTAATGGAATTATTAGCGGTGTGGTTGCCCCTTGGGAATACAGCAATGCACAGGTAAAAAACAGCACGACAGCTAACAAGATAGGGTAGGCAGATAACACATCCCCTGCGATAGCTTTGATTTGATCCATATGAGCATCAACAAAAGTGGTGCCTAATGTCACAATCCCCAATATGACTGCAAGGGAGCTCATTCCTGAACGGAACGTTGGCGCTAAAACGATAGAGTTTGGTGATGTTTTACAGAAAATAACCATCAAACAGGCTGCACTGAGCATACAGATGATGATGATATCGCGGGTACCCATCGGTTTGCCGATATCAAAACCTGGGCGTAATTGTGGAAAAGCGGCCAATATCACAATCGCAACGGTTGCGATGAGAAAAACCACGACTGAAAATTTTTCACGGGTGGTGCTTTCGCCTTTTTTCTCTTCGTATTTATGGACTAACCCTTTTTGTAAACGGTCTAAATAAACTTCATCATCTTCCAATTCACAACCTTGGCGTGATGCAATAAATGCAGCAACCATCGCAGCAACAAAGGAGGCAGGTAAACACACTGACATAACAACAATAAATGTGACACCATTGCCTTCCATAATGGTTAACATTGCCGCCATGGCAGCACTAATCGGCGAGCCTGAAATAGCAATCTGTGAGGCAACAACAGAGCCTGCCAGTGTACGAGAAGGACGGATACCCGAGTCTTTGGCGATTTCAGCAATGACAGGAAGCATTGAGAAAACAATAAAACCTGTACCTGCCATAATGGTCATTACCCACGTGGTGATTGGCGCAATAATATTTAGGTACTTCGGATTTTTACGCATAAATGTGCTGGCTAGGCGAACTAAATAATCCATCCCTCCAGCTGCCTGCAATGCGGATGCTGCAACAACAACGGTCATAATAATTAAAATAACATCGACAGGGGGAGAGCCTATTGGCAAACCAAATCCAATAGTTAATACCGCTAATCCCAATCCCCCGCATAGGCCAATACCAATTCCGCCCATGCGTATACCGAAGAAAATTGCACCTAGTACAACAATGATCTCTAGCCAAACCATAATCGTCTCCAATAGACAATATACTGTCAGTAGTAATAGAATTTATAAAAGTGATTATTTTTAATAATGGTTAAATATTTATTGTGAATTTTGGTTTGTTATTAAATGTGACTTTCCCACTCGGCCTTCATACCAATGAATGCCTGCTCTAACCAAAGAACCGGTTGAATCTATATATTTATCGGGATGCTTATTGACTTCATTAGCTAAAATAACGGGAACTTCAGTGCAGCCTAAAACAATGACGTCAGCTCCGCGTGAAAATAATAATTCAGCTTGTGACTTCATGATTTTTTCTGCTGCATCTTTATTTCCAGATTTTAATAAGTAAATACTTTTCATCACTAACTTCTGACTTTCATCATCAGGTGTTATGCAGTTTAATTTTTTTTGTTCAATACTTTTTTGATAAAGCCCCATATACATGGTTGCATTCGTAGCTAATAAACCGATATTTTTTTTCTTAGTTAATAGAACTTCTTGCATGGTGGTTTCAACAATACTGAGCATATCGACATGGCATGCATTTCTTAGCTCATCGAACCAAAAATGTGCTGTATTACAAGGGATAACAATGCATTCTGCCCCTGCATCTTCAAGTTTTTTTAAGTAATCAGTCATTAAAGGGAGTGGTGATACCCCGTGGTTTAGCAATGCTTCTGTACGATCTGGAATATCAGGAATGGATGAAATAATTAATGGAATATGCTCTTGGTCTTTATTTGCAACTGTATATGTTACAAACTTATTAAATAAATCGACGGTTGCCGCTGGACCCATTCCACCTAATACACCAATTAAACCTTTCATTATTACGCTCCTGCGATTTTTATCTTTTTTTGATTTAAGATAAATTAAACGCGATGTTGCTTAACTTATTTAACATGAAATACATTATTTAATTAATTATTAACGATTAGTTCTAATTAATCAGTGACTAATTTTTAGCAATGTTTTTTAGGTAAGAGAAATGCAAGTAAGTATGGGATGATGCAAGATATGCATTAAGATTTTAATGTTAACTCGAAGGAGCGCAATGAAATGAAAGGTAAAGCCTGAATATAATTGGGTTTGACGATAATGTTCTAGTGAATAAAAAATAAATTTTGATTTTTATTAATGTTTAAAACGATAGCCTTATGCATAATACAAATAACAGACATACAATCCATGCATGATAATTTAACTGATGGTTAACTAAATATACCAATAAGAATCTCATTATTATTTTATATTTTAACAGCGAGTCTGCTTAAGGCTTAATAACATGAAAAATATAGAAACAAAGTGGCTATACGATTTTTTAACCTTGGAATCTTGCCGACATTTTTCCCATGCTGCTGAGCAGAGAAATATTTCTCAACCTGCTTTTAGTCGGCGTATTAAGGCGTTAGAAGAAGCTATCGGCGTGGAACTATTCGATAGAACCACTTCACCCTTGCAGTTGTCTGAAGAGGGCAAAGTGTTCCACTCTCAAGCGCGTAGCTTGTTACAGCAATTAGAGTGCAATTTGAATGAGTTATCGGGCCATAATATTTTGAGTTTGCCTAATATTAAAATTGCGGCAGCACATTCTTTATCATTAACATTGTTACCCAAACTTGTTCATGCGTTGTCTGGTTATGGCGAAGAATTTGTCTATCATGTTGAAGCCATTGATGTGGTGCAGGTGGTGAATGCGTTAAGGGAAGGAAAAAGTGATTTTATTATCTCATTTTACGATGAGGATTTAATGCAGTCGCCATTTTCATGTTTAAATGTTTTTGAGTCTGAGCTTTACCCTATCTGTGCCGCAGATGAATTTGGCAAGCCGTTATTTGATATTTACCAACCACAAGTTCCCTTGTTGAATTATACCAATGCCTCTTATATGGGCCGATTAGTTAACCGTCGGTTAAGTGAGTTCGGTACAATCAGTTCGAAAACGTTGTTTATGTCATCCATGAGTGAATTATTGAAAAATATGGCGTTGGACGGTCATGGCATCGCATGGTTGCCGATTTATTCAGTGGTCAATGAGTTGAAAGAAAAAAAGCTGGTTTGTCTTGATACCCCAGAGTTAACCATTCCAATCCAAGCATACATCTACCGCATGGACACTCGCTTAAATAAAACCGCAGAGGATTTTTGGCGTATTTTGAAGAGAAATATTCCCGAGGATTTAAAGCATTTGTAAAACCTAATAGAAATCCTATAACGACAAAACCCGCTTTAGTCGCGGGTTTTGTGCCATACAATGGTTGAATATTAGTGATCTAAAGAAACAGAATGCACATAGGATAACTGTTTTAACGAGCAATAAAATTCAGGCAATGTGGTTTTTTGGCGAACCACCAGCTTTAAATTCACTTCGACTCGCTCTTTTTTAATATCGCGTATTGTTAGGTTTTCAATAATGTCCTTATGCTGTTTTAAATACTCAATGAGTAAGGGAACGCCATCCTCGTGGGTAAACAACATTCGAACTTTAATCTTACCTAATTTTTGATTTTTCATCTGAAACAATGCCACTTGCGGGCTAAGTTGAATCGCTAAGAAAAAAAGAACGGTGACAATTAATGCGTGCCAATAAAAGCCTGACCCACAAGCAATTCCAACCCCTGCTGAAGCCCAAACAATAGCCGCAGTTGTTAATCCAGAAATCGCATCATCACGACGATGTAAAATAACCCCCGCGCCTAGAAAACCCACGCCACTGATTATTTGTGCAGCTAATCTCATTGGATCACTGCGAATATTATCTGAAATATTGGCGTAATATTCGGCAGATTGAATGGAAACAATGGTTAATAAACAACTGGCAACGGCAATAATGACACAAGTTTTAAAGCCGACAGGTTTTCCCTTTGATTCACGCTCTAAGCCAATAAAGCCGCCTAAAATAAAGGCGGCGAGTAATTTAGCGATACTGGATAGTGACAAAGGGCCAATGGTGTCGACAAACTGTATAAGAGCATCCATGGCTTACCTCTGTATATTTCAAATTACGGTGCTACAGCGCCCTCAGGTGCTTTTTTATCGTCATTATTTTTCTTTTTAGATACATCATCTTTAAAGAAGAAAATAAAGAACACACTAACGACAGCGGCGACGATAGCAGGGTAATGCCAGAAGGTTTCCCATTGTGGTAAGGACTCGCTACCTTTTTCTGTAACCGTTGAGTTAAATAGTTGCCCGCAAATCGTGGAGGCAAATAATAAACCGAAGCCGTTTGAAACAATAAAGCGTAACCCTTGGGCTTGTGCGCGGATTTCTGGTTTTGCTTTACGGTCGACATAAATATCGCCAGCAGTAAAGAAGAAGTCCCAACATAATCCCTGAAGCATCAAACCAAACACGATAAAGTACAAACTGGTATCAACCGCAGCATAGGCAAATAAGGTAGAGCGAATAATCCAGCTAATTGCCCCTAATAATAAGGTGATTTTAAAACCAAATTTCATTAAGAAGAACGATAAGAAGAACATAAACAGGACTTCACAAGCAATACCGATTTGCATAATCGATGCGGCATTGTCGAACCCGAGTGTTTTAATAAACACAGGGATGTAGGCGGAATAAGCTGTTTTTGGGATCATTAATACAAAGATGCTAAACATTAAAATGGCGAAATAGCGGTCTTTAAATAATGAAAGTGCATCTAGGCATAAAATATCGCGTGCAGAGAACGGTTTGCCTTTGGCTTTTGGTGGTGTATTTGGCAGTGTAAAGCAGTAAAAACCTAATACGACCGCAACGGCAGAAGCGATATACCATGTCATTGTGCTGCCAGAGAAACCCATTTCCCCTAAAATAAACCCGATAGCCATAAAACCAAACGTACCGAATACTCGAATGATAGGGAAATATTTCACGCCATTAATATGGGAGAAACTAATGCTATTAGAAAGCGCGGTTGTTGGGTAAAACAGCAGACCAATAATGAATATCAAAAATAGGGTCATGCCACTGTTTTGTGCTTCAATAAATTGAGGCACACATAAAATAACGGCGGCATTAATTAAGTGAAGGATCCCCATCACTTTTTGTGATGCAAAGAAACGGTCAGCAACCATACCAATAAATAACGGGGAAATAATGGTCGCGACACCTAATAACGCATAAGCATTACCAATAATATGTGCCATTCCATAGGTGCTTAATACCAGCCCCATAGTCATATTCCATGCACCTTGCATGAAATATTGGACAAACATCATAATCAGTAAGCGGGAAGTAATTTTCATATCCATTTTTATTTCCCTCTTAATGTGTTTCTAACGTTAATCCGTCATATGCGACACGGATATTATAAGGAGCACAAACCGCCACTAATTCTTCATGCAGTAATTTACCACTGTGTGAAATATGAGAAACGGCAATTTGGGTATCAGAATGCAAACAACCTTGTTGTTGCAGTCTTTCTTGTGCTGCAAAAACGGTTTCTAAGCTCATATGGTTATCGGTGCGATTATTGCCATTTAGGCCATAGGTGCATTCGAATACAACAATATCCAGAGGTTTGTTTTCAAGCCATTGCCAAGTCAGTTCTGGGAACCAGCCTGAATCGTGGCCATAGAAAATTGCTTTGCCATCTTTTTCAATATGATAAACATAGCAAAGTTCCCATTTCGCATGGTTTGCCAGTAATGGAGTAATTTTATATCCGTTTCTTTCAACGGTGACAAAAGGGATTAAGCAATGAAAAGCGAAACGCTCTTTACTGTACCCCGGTAACACTTCAAGGCAACCGTTGATCGCACGATCATTGCCAAGTATATGAAGTGGATGATGAATTTCAAAGCCATAGCCTTCCATTCTACTGAACAGATCGCCCACATTAAAATGGTCGGGGTGAGTGTGCGTGAATAACAGGCTTTCAAAATGGGTTGCATCCATTCCATCGCGCATAAGTTGGTAGCTAAATGTTGGGGATACATCGATCAACATCAGGTCGTCAACAATCGCTGATGAATGGGTTCTGATATCTTTACCGCCAAGTTGCCTTGCTTTTTGGCAATGCTCACAACGGCAAAAAGGGTTTGGGATGCCCTCTGATGCCGCAGTACCTAAAAAGTGAATTTTCATGATAATTACCTTTATGTTATTGTTTTATTTGATTTTATTAAATCCCTGGTGCTGGTGTTAAATCTACAATTTTATCATTTGAACGTTCCAATATTAATCTGGGTGACTTATTTTGCCAATAATAGATGTTTAGATCAGTGATCTTATTCAAACTAAAATATCTATCTATTTGATTAATTTGTTTATTTTTGTTTTTCATTCGAATTTATATAAAAATGATGTTTTTTGGCTTATTTGCTTGTTATATCAGCAGATTGATTTTGGAACGTTCAAATTAATTATCGGTAGTCGTGATAAATAATTCAGGTATGCTATTGCGAGAAGCAACTAAGGTGAAAAAGACAAATGGCAACAATTAAAGACATTGCAAAATTGGCGGGTGTTTCTCATGGAACGGTTTCTAACGTTTTGAATAAGCGTGGAAATGTAAGTGTGGAAAAAATTGAAGCGGTGTATAAAGCGGCAAAGCAAATGGGGTATCAGCTCAATACACAAGCACAATTGTTGAGAACCAATAAGAGCCATAAAGTCGCGATACTGCTACCGCAGTTAGTGTCCGATAAATACGCAATCTTTTTTAATTCATTTAGGCAGTCAATCTCTTTATATCCAGAGATAACCTATGATCTATTTTTGACGGATGATCTTGAAACTACAGAGCTAGATGCATTACAAAAAATTGCGGCGGGTGGGTATAAACAGGTGGTTGCAGTGAGTTGCTTGCAAGACGCAAATACCTATTTTGACACGTTAAAACTGCCCGCTTCTCAAATCGTGTTTATTTATCGCCAACCAGCTAATGCCCACCACTTTTTCACGTTAGATTTTTCTCAAGCCGCTGATGCCATTTGCCATCAAATTGCGACAAGCCGCAGCCAACTAGTGGGAATTTTTAGTGATGAACACGGTGAGTTAGAGCACTCAACATTTGTGAGTGAGTTACAAAAAAGCCTGAAACAACAAGCACCGAATAAAAAATATGTTGTGATCCGTGCGTCGAATGATGAATCGTACAAAGCGGCTTTTGATTTTTTTACCTTAGACCAAATACCGGACTTGTTTGTAGCTGAAGATATTGAAAAAGCGAGCTTTTTAACTCAAGCCAGCTTTTTTGGTAGCCACAGTGATTGCCCTGCCATTTTCGCCTTAAGTGGTAATATCCCACCAATATTAAAAGGGTTGCATTGCTTTCCAATGAACTATGCGCAATTGGGGTTGGAAGTTGTCGATGAATTAATGAAAGAAGATGTGCAGGAAAGTGGCGTCGCGGGTGAAAATACGGTTTATGTGCGGAACCAAAGTGGTAATTTGTATACTGCAACGCCAGCACTGAGCACCGTTAATACCGTTGAGCCGAGCTTGAATCTCCTTATTTTGCCAAGCCCTTCAACCAATGCGCTTAAAAAGCTATTGCCCCATTTTTATCGCCAAACAGGTATTAAGGTGAATTTAGCCATACACCCATATGATGAAGTTTACCAAATATTAGGCCAGCTCCATCTACACCCTTATTATGATTTATTGCGTATTGATATGGCCTGCTTTCCTTGGTTTGCAGAGCGCATATTACAGCCACTCGATAAAATTGGGGACGGAGTGACGGATTTATTAAGTAATTTTTCGACTCCAACTCAACAAAAATTTAGTTTAGTGGGGGATACTGCGTATGCTATGCCGTTTGATGCGAGTGCACAGTTGCTGTTTTATCGAAAAGACTTGTTTGAAGACCCGATTCTAAAACGCATGTATTACGAGAAAACAGGCAATGAATTGACTGTGCCGGCTAATTTTCATGAATACGACCAAGTTACGCAGTTTTTTACAGAGCTACATGAGAAAGGGCAATTTTCCCGACCAATTGGTGCATCGACAACACTGGGAAGTGCAGGTCTTATCGCCAGTGAATATTTGTTACGCTACTACGCTGAAGGTGGGCGGTTAATTGGGGAGGGGGATATCCCTCGATTAGAAATGCCCTTGGCAGGCAAGGTGTTAAGTGATTACTTACACCAAGTTTCTGTCACTGAAAACATTCATGAAAAGTGGTGGAGTGAGTCAGTTAGGCAATTTGAGCAAGGTGAGCTTGCCATGTTGATTGCCTATATGAATCTGTTCAATGATGTGGCTCACAGTGATATTTTCCCTAAAATTGGCTATGCGCCAGTGCCTGGCGGGCTTCCTCAGCTCGGGGGGGGGGCGCTTGGCGTCTCTCGTTACAGCCAAAAATCACATTACGCAGAGCAGTTTTATCGCTGGCTCTATTCGCCTATCGTGATGGATCACCTGATTTTATTGGGTGGGAACAGCAATCACCAAGATTTCAGCCATAACCAAGAAATTTGCCATCGCTATCCGTGGATGCCATTGGCTTATCAAGAAATTAACGGTGGGATCCGTGAATCTTCCATTCCAAACGGCAAGTTGTTTAATTTGCGCCAAGCTGAAGTGATTATTGGTCAGGGTATTACCAATGTGGTGAATAAGATCATGACAATAGAGGAAACTATTGAATACATTAATCAGCGTTTATTAGTGGATACCCAAGGGGAACGATAGGGTAGGCGTTGTTTGATTGGTAAGAGCAATGCGGCAAAAGTCGCATTGTTAGATTTGATGAAGGTAAGATTTTGTTCATCAAGTCAATTCAATATCATTAAAATTTCGGTGCGCCATCGTATTATGAATATGAGTTTAAATAAAGCCGCACATCCCTCCATAAAGTTAAGTTTTTTCGACTGAAATCATAGTGTAATCAACACTTTCTTCTTTTTCCTCTAGACTTGCGGTATCGCCAAAAAACTATATAGCCCTGTGATCTCTAAAATAACGATATCTATGAGATTCATTGATATGCTTAGTAATGGAGTCTAGCTTTCGTCTAATCATAGATGCTAAATTCCATCAAAAAATCCGAGTTTGCCTGTGTCACTGTGATATCTAAGTATCAAGTGTAGAGATTATGAGGAGAGATACAAAGCAAAAAAAGGGGGGCGGTAACATAGGAGTACGTCATAGGTTTCTCACTAACAAGGAATCTTTTGTATCAAAACTTATTATTTATTCAATTTTACCTTCAATTTCAACTCTTATTGCGTGTTTTTTATTTATTCAATAAATTCAGTGCATTACGGTTTTTTATGTTGTTTTTGGTATTTTTTCTTTAAAAAAAATTACTCTTTATATGTGTTTTCATTGCTTTACCTTATGAAAATGAATACAAAATATAATCAATTATGAAAAAATGTGAATGTTAGATTTAAATACTTTATTTTGTGTGGGATGTAGCTTGTTTGTCTACTCGCTTTATGTGTACCAATGGGAAGAGATATTATTCGTATTATGAAATAAGTATAATTCATTGTTTTTTCATAAAAGGAATGAATTGTAAAATATGTAAACACAATGATTTTTTAAAAAAACTCTGATTTGTCAATTTGATTTTGAAATAATCACTCCTTATAATTGTATCCAAGCTTGAGTAACCGATTTTAAATTAAAAAATAAATTAAATTATTAATGGTAACGTATGAGTTGTTGAGCATCGTTAATCATTTGTTAATTTATTTATTTTAATAATTGTATATTTTAATGAATGTGTATTTTAATAAATTAAATTCATATGAATTACTGAAACTAAAAAGTTAGTTATTAGTATGATTCGAGAAATTTTTTATGAATAAATTTGACCAGGATTTTAATTGGTCCAATATTCCAGATAATTTTTTTTCAGCTTATAGTGGCCTTGTTATTAAAAAGAAAAGAAAAGAGCTTGGAATTAGCGGACGAGAATTAGCTAAGCGATTAAATATTTCTCAACAGCAAATATCGCGTTATGAAAGAGGTGTTAATAAAATGACTCTTGATTTGCTGCTTAATGTTTCAATTGTACTAGCTATTCCTTTTGAAAGTTTAATTAATAGTATTATATCTGAAGTTAAAAGTAATTATTCTAGTGATGCTTCTGTTTTAAAGACAGTTATATCTATGTCTGAGCCTGTTTATTTTTATTAGTGTGATACTTAGTTAATTTAATAGTATCTATTTTGGAAAATACCATACTAAAAAGTATGGTGTTATATATGTCAATATCTGAGGGTAATATGAAAAAAATTATTTTAGCAACTTTAATTTCTGGCGTAATGAGTACTTCTGCTTTAGCTGCAAATTTAGGTAGCGGTAATGTAACGTTCACTGGTTCTATTATTTCTGCACCGTGTTCTATCGCACCAGGTGAAGAAAACCAAGAAGTGGAATTAGGTCAAGTGTCTGATGTAACTCTAACCGCAGGGGGATCATCAAGTGCTCAGCCATTTTCTATTCAATTAGAAGGCTGTAACTTGAAAGGCGATAATATCGTTAAAGTTACGTTTAACGGTTCTGAATTAGTTGATGGAGAGACAAATACAGGCATGCTGCAAATTACTGGCGAAGCTTCAGGCGCAGCAGTCAAAATTATGAATACCACTGGTGAACAAATCAAAGTAAACAGTGAGCATAGTCAAAAATATATAAAGGGTGATAACGAGCTGAAATTTACTGCTGCACTGCAAGGTTTGAAAGGTGCAACAGTTGTTCCAGGTAATTTCTCTGCAGTCACAAATTTCACCTTAGCTTACCAGTAAGCGAAAGTGTCTTGCCCTGAGACTATTGTTGAAGGGCAATTTTTAGTGAACAGGGAAGGGATAATGAACGCTATCTCAATTAATACTGTATTACTTTTGAGTCAACTTGTGGTTCTGCCTTATGTGCAGGCAGAATCTTCGCCTATTTTTGGTCGCTTTAGCATGAATGGCAGTATCGTCAATTCTGCCTGTGCTATTGATACAGGCTCGCATGAACAAACAGTGGATATGGGGGTATTGCCAATAGGCGCAATACGTCAAGAGGGACAAGGACCTGTGCACCCTTTTTCAATTGCGCTTATTGGTTGCACATTAACTCCGCATGCAGGGGATAGATGGCAAATGTTTTCCGTTACTTTTGATGGGCCAGTGAACGGTGAATGGTTTTCTGTTTCGGGGGATGCAAGAGGTATCGCATTATCACTGCAAGACGTGCACGGAAAGCCAATTTATCCCGGCCAGTCCACACAAAAACAATCCATCATACCAGGTAATTCTGTGTTGCATTACGGGTTACGACTCGTTTCTGACACCCATATATTACGGCCAGGGGAATACCAAGGTGCATTGCGATTTAAGCTTGAATATTACTAAAAAAATGTCCTGCTTTTTTTTGTTTTTTTACTTGATTTTTAGGGATGTTATTTATGTCTTCAACACAATCTTCAGTTCTCCCCAAAAAGGGGCTGAGCCTCGCGATTGCTTTATCGCTGTATGGACTCTCGGTACCAGTATTTGCTACGCAGGCGTTTGAGTTTAATACTGATGTACTTGATTTAGAAGACAAAAATAACATTGACCTGAATCAATTTTCCCGTGCTGGTTATATTATGCCAGGTACTTATTCCTTTACACTCAAAGTGAATGAAGAACAGCTACCTGAAGTCTCTATTCCATTTTATGTCCCTGAGAATGACTCTGAGGGGAGTATTCCGTGTCTTTCACCTGAAGTTACGAGTCAATTAGGGCTTCAGTCAAATATTCAAAAAGAGGCCACATTTTGGCATGAGGGACAGTGTTTATTAGTGGATAGCGTACCCGGCATGCAAGTGCGTGGTGATTTAGCAACGTCTTCCTTGTACGTGAGTATCCCACAGGCCTATTTGGAGTATACGGCACCGAACTGGGATCCACCATCTCGTTGGGACGAAGGCATTGCAGCATTAATGTTTGATTACAACGTGAATGGTAACACAAATAATGCCTATAACGGCGGACGAGACAGTTATGCCTTAAACGGTAACGGGGTTGCTGGTGTGAATATCGGTGCGTGGCGTTTTCGTGCAGATTGGCAAGGACGCTTAAACCGTTCAACTGGATCTGGCAGTACCGTCAGTAAAGATTTTGATTGGAACCGTTTTTATGCCTATCGAGCGCTACCTAACTTAGCAGCAAAACTGGTGCTAGGTGAAGATTACCTTGTATCCAGCATATTTGACTCGTTTCGTTTTATTGGTGCGAGTGTGCGCTCCGATTTGAATATGTTGCCACCAAATTTACGTGGCTATGCCCCAGAAGTGACAGGGATTGCTAAAACTAATGCCACGGTGACAGTGAGTCAACAAGGCCGAGTCTTATATGAAACACAAGTCGCTCCAGGGCCGTTCCGCATTCAGGATTTGAGTGATGCCGTAAGCGGTAAATTGGATGTGACTGTCAAGGAACAAGATGGCTCAACACAAGAGTTTCAGGTAGATACGGCAAACTTACCGTATTTGACACGCCCAGGCCAAATTCAATACAAATTAGCTTTAGGGCAACCAACGAATTACCAACGTCACAGTGAAGGTGACAGTTTTGTTACCGGAGAGTTTTCTTGGGGAGTCAATAACGGTTGGTCTCTGTTTGGAGGGAGCCTTAACAGCCAAAACTATAATGCGATGTCGTTGGGTATAGGGCGTGATTTATTAGCATTTGGAGCCATATCATTTGATGTGACCCAGTCGTTAGCGCGTTTACCGGGTGAAAGCCGTGTCAGTGGGGGTTCTTATCGTATTAACTACTCGAAACGCTTTGAGACCATAGACAGTACTATTCAGTTTGCTGGTTATCGTTTCTCCGAACGCGATTTTATGTCCATGTCGGATTTCTTGGCTGCTTTAAAAGCGGGGGAGCGTTTCGGGGGCAATAAAGAGATGTACACCGTATCGCTTAATAAAAATTTTGCTGATCTTGGGATGTCATTGTACCTGAACTACAACCATCAAACCTATTGGGATCAACCGGATAACGATTATTACAGTGTTATGTTATCGAAGTATATGGATATCGGGTCGATTAAAAATGTCAGTGTTAATTTGTCAGCTAATCGCAGTGAGTATAACGGAGTTAAGGATGACAGTATTTTCTTATCCGCGTCGTTCCCATTAAGTAACGGGGCAAACGTCGGGTACTCCCTGAATAGTAGCCGTTACGACACTACTAGCCGAGCTACCTATTACGATCGCATTGATGACCGGACAACCTATCAACTTAGTGCGGGCAGCAGTAAAAAAGGTGGGATGGGAAGTGCATTTATAACCCATCAGTCAGATGTGGCACGTTTCGCCGCAAACGCCAGTTATATGCATAACCAATATAGTGCATTTGGCGTTTCGGCCAGCGGTGGTATGACATTAACGGCTGAAGGCGGGGACTTACATCGTATCAATACTCCAGGCGGTACGCGGCTGTTGGTTGATACTGATGGCGTAGCCGACGTGCCGATTAAAGGGATTGGCGCACCAATTACCTCAAATATGTTTGGTAAAGCAGTGGTTGGTGACGTGAGCAGTTACTACCGTAGCAAGGCGCAGATTGATTTAAATACATTGCCAGATAACGTGGATGCGCAGCAATCCGTTGTGCAAGCAACCTTAACGGAAGGCGCTGTGGGTTATCGGCACTTTGCGGTCGTTTCAGGCCAAAAAGCGATGACTGTGTTGCGTTTGTCTGACGGTAGTCATCCACCTTTTGGAGCGCAAGTACAAAATAGCAAAGGTCAAAATACGGGTATTGTTGGGGATATGGGTAGTGCCTACATTAGCGGTATTAACCCTGCTGATGTGATGACTGTGATGTGGGGGGAGAACAAAGCGTGCGAAGTACGTTTCCCTCATGAGTTCGGAACGCTACAAAATACCTTGTTGCTACCGTGTATCCCAATAGCACTGGCTGAACCTAAAGGGTAAGCCATTCACATAAGAAATGACCCCAGAGAACGACGTGGGTCTCAATCAGGTTGTACTTTAGGGAATGTGAGTTTTTTCCCTATTTGATAAAGGTAAATCACTATGCAATTAAAAATCGCTTCGAGTATTGTTTTGAGTCTCATCGGCTGCACTATGTTATTCAATACCGCTAATGGTGCGGTATCCATGGACCGCACTCGTGTTATTTTCGACGGGAATCAAAAATCGGTTTCATTAAATATTTCGAATAACAATAAGCAATTACCGTATTTAGCGCAAGGTTGGATT
Organism: Providencia sp. UF-183; assembly: GCF_058246155.1. NCBI lineage: Bacteria > Pseudomonadati > Pseudomonadota > Gammaproteobacteria > Enterobacterales > Morganellaceae > Providencia > Providencia sp. UF-183. The sequence goes on from NZ_JBSICD010000022.1 coordinate 26,984, forward strand.
GAAAATACGGAAGGGCAAAAAATTCAGTCGCCGTTAGTGCTGTTGCCGCCTGTACAGCGTTTAGAGCCAGGAAAATCAAGCCAAGTAAAAATAGAGGCGCTACCAGCAATTAATGCATTACCACAAGACCGTGAATCATTGTTTTATTTTAATTTGCGGGAAATACCGCCGAAAAGTGATAAACCGAATACTTTGCAAATTGCCTTACAGACACGAGTGAAGTTGTTTTACCGCCCTAAGGCGATAGTTCCAGAAAAAAATAACACACCGTGGCAAGAAAAATTAACTTTAGAAAAACAAGGCGAACAGTACATTTTGAAAAATCCGACACCGTATTACGTGACAATTATTAACGCGACTGCCAATACGAAATCAACGAACGGCAAAGAGTTTACACCCGTGATGGTTCCCCCATTTAGTCAAGATAATTTGGGGGTTAACGTAAGCTTATTGGGCAGTAGCCCTGTGCTGACCTACATTAATGATTTTGGTGGCCGCCCAACTTTGACGTTCCGTTGTCAGTCGCTGACGTGTGATGTTGTGCAGAGTAATAAAAGTTAATAATGTTTTTTAGCGCCTAACTGGCGGTGCTTAACGTAATAGAGAGCAAGGAGTGTCAGATGGCTAGTCAACAAAGAAAATTTAGACTTTGTCGTGGCCTACTAGCGGTAGTACTGGGGGGTATTATCAATGTACCTAGCATGGCAAATAGTAATGGTAATATCTATCGCTCAGCTGATAACTGGAATGTTGATGGACAGCACGGGGTGGTCTATGTCAAAGGGACACTGACGGAAAGTCCATGTCGTTTGGCAATGATATCGAGCTACCAGACTGTGGATATGGGGAACTTGGATACAGCTACCTTACAGCGTAATGGCAAAGGTCTTTCTGTTCCGTTTCAAATTGAATTGGAGGATTGTTTAGAAACGGCGACCCGACTTGAAAATGTTCAAACTGGAATGATAGCGTGGAGTTCAACGCAGCCAGCCGTGAAAGTTCGTTTTGTGGCACCGACAGTATCGTTTAATAGAAACATTGTTCAGGTGATGGGGGCCAAAGGGGTGGGATTGGCTGTTAGCACACCTAGCGGGAAGTTATTACCGATGGGGGAGGAAAGTGAACCTCAATTGCTACCATCGGGGCAAAGCCAATTAACGTATTACGTGACACCAGTGAAAATGGGGCCGTTCGTACCAGGTGCCTATTCGGCACTTATTGCGTTTGAAATGTTTTATGAGTAAAAGAGATAACATGTACGTAATAATAAATGAGTATTATGTTCATATTAGCTAGTTTTTTATTCGACTATATTATTGTGGATTAATTCTCTAATATTGAATTTACTTTAATATAGAGGGATAAGGGAAATACACAAGTGTAAATGTGTAGAATGAAAGTCGATAATATCCTGAGCTACACATCATTTTATTTTATTTTATTTTATTTTGTTTTGTGGTTTGTTTTTTTGATATGTAATTGCATGAAAATGTATGATTATTGATTTATTTTACTTTACCTCTGCGTGAGAAAATATATATATTATAGGGCTTATTATGAGGATGAAATTTTTTTTAAGTAATGTGGTTTTAGTCTTTGTTTTTTTATTTAGTTTTGCCGCATTTGGAGAGTCGTTTTCTATAAAAATGAAAGTTAATGTTATAGAGAAAGGCTGTGATGTATATGGTGTGGATGGAAAAGGTTTTCCAATAACAGTTGATTTTAAAACAATAAACTATAATGATGTTACTAATCCCCGGTATGAAAAAGAGGTGATCTATAATCTGGATTGTGGTTCTGAAAATATAAACAATCCTAAGTTAAAGTTAACCTTTGAATCTGAGTCAGCTAAATTTTCTGATAATCTTATAGCGACATCTAATAATACATTGGGGTTAATGATGCAAGTTAATGGTGAATTATTGTCGCCATATAAATCGTTTTCTTTTAACTATTCTAATAAGCCCGTGATTATTGTTAAGCCAGTAGTGAATTCAAATGCTGAACCCTTATATGGTGAATTTTATGCATCTGGAGTTTTGTATGTTGATTATGAGTAATAAATTTTTATTTTACTAGCTGATTAGGAATATTTTTAATATGCTAAAGTGTTTGCTTTCTTATGTTGGCGGTATTGCTACATACTATATCCAACATATCAAATTAGTCGCGCTAATAACTGTTTTTGCTTACGGCTTTTCCTCATCAGTGTATGCAGGTTATTGGATAGACTATGCTAGTTCCTCTCAAGGTTGGCCTTCTTCAAATTATGCACAGTTCATGCAGGGAGCGATAACTGTACCATTTTCTGCTGAAGTGTTAGGGGGCGGAACTCCTAACCTTATCGATAAAGGAGCTGCATATACGGGTAACTCTCCATTTGGTACTCGAGTGAGGTTTAGCTTATATAGGTATAATAATACCACAGCAATTATCAGATTGAGAGGTTCTGGAGCTTTAACAACTTCAATATCCTCAACTGGGAAGTGTTATTTTATACCTTCATTTTACGCAAGCTATTATACAGAAAATAGCACATCATTATACAGCCATTCATCCAATAAAGCAGCTAATATAGTTGGCGTTTATTATGCTCCAGAGCAAAGTGTGATGGTTAATAAAAATTGTAATGAAATTAAAGGCGATGATCCTACGCTTAGTCAATTAACAATTCCAGTTGATGTGCCCGAGTATTATATTGCTTGGGGAACGCCTATTTCCTGGACCTCTGGTGATAGATATAATAATTGGTCTATAATGGAATATGGTTATATGACTGTTTTAAATTTAACTTCAAATTATAACTTTGCTCCTCAATATAATATTTTTATTTGTCCAACTAATGTTATTAATAGTAGTTGTGTGAGAACCAACAAATCAGGAACTGGAGGTTCGGATAATGGAGATGGAGAAGTCATTGTACCTACAAATTGTTATCTAAGTGGTAATAATGATGGGTTGGATTTTGGAACTGTTAATAGTGAGGATTATATAGGTAAAAATGCCACCTATCAATTAAATGCATCATGCTCGCGAGATGCGAATGTTAAATTTTCTATTATTCAAGGAGAAAGCATAAAATTAGGTCCATTTAAAGTAAAGGTGAAAATTAATAATGAAGAGTCTCCTACTATTAATATAGGTGAAAACATCAAGATATTGAATGTTAATGGAAGCTTAGAAGGCGCAAGTGAGGCAATTAAAGTGGGAAGCTATGAAAGTTCGATCATCGTTTTGGCTGAGCAGCAATAGTAGAGACCTATTACAGAAGAATGGTGAAGTGCTAACTAATTGAATGGTTTGTAGGAAGAGTAGGGCTATTTTGGGTGATTTATGATTAAAGCCGAACAATATTCCTATTTTTTCGACTCATTCCAAATAGTGTTATTATAACGTAGGTGGGTAATTTACCATTTTGGGATTATACTTATAATAAAAAACAACACGATAACAATTGTTTTTTTATTATTATAGAGATAGCTGTGTTTTATCAGTTAACTTGAATTTTTTAATTCATCGCTGTAAACAACATAACATTATGTTATTTCTTTTTTTGTCTCTAAATGTTGGGGATGAGTATAGGTTCTTTGGAAAGAGTACAAGAAATATTTGAGCTCTAGGTGACAAGCACAGTAAAAATACTATAGAGTTTTTAACTTAATCTTGGCTTGGTATTGCTCGATAAGGTGTAAATACTAGGCTATTGAATGAATAAAGAAAAACTAATTTTAGGACCACTTTAAGAGTAAAAGTGGTGCCCGGACTCGGAATCGAACCAAGGACACGCTTTCTATACTGATTTTTTATTGGTTTTCAATCAGTTATTTTTTCGCTTCGAGGTCAATGTACCATTGTTATGTACCATTTAGCAATATAATTTGTGTTAATATCCATAATGACCCATGACACTTTCTACATGATTGAAAAAGGTAAAACGCTGATTCAAGTATTCATGAATTTGGCTTTTATATAGCTCTGCCGTTGAATACTCATTAGTATCACCTGATATATTATTGTAGAGCCTAACACAGATATTATTGAATCTTCTTGACTCTTTACTAGTTGTTGGAAAGGCTAACATTGTGTTTGCTTCTTTGTAAAAACTATTAATAAACTCTGCATCGTCTTTAATAAATCGAAGAAGAGTAGGACGTATACTTTCGCCTGCTTTTATGTCAATTATTGAACATCCATTAGAATCAAATGACCAATATAGCCTGTGTTCTTTATCTGCTGCAATATCAGTTCTTGGGTGTACAAACAAAGAGAAAAAATAGTCTGTTAGTGTTTTACTGTTTGGTTTATTTCTATCTAGCCCAAGTAGCTCACATATTGCTCTATATCGATCAAAACTAGAATAAATATCAGAATGCCATTTCGATGAAATGAGAACCTTAGCGATATGATCTTTTTCATAATTTAAGCATGTATCAAAGATAAATGCAGCTATTAACGAATAAGCAATATTATCAATAAAATTAATATGATAAGGAATAATTGCTAGGTACCAAATAGAGATTCCTACAAGTACTACAAGTGAACGTCTTAGTGAGCCTGATGAATAAATGTATCGTCTGTAGGAGTTTATCCATCTGATTAACTTAAGAATTATTTTATTTCTGAACTTGATTGTTCTTTTGGGATTGGCAATAAAGCGCTTTAAAGCATAAAGAAATAATAAGGTTGATATGATTAAAAATAAGTAGTATCCCAAAGTTAGCCTCTTGATCTATGTATTGCTTATCTTATTCTTGTTTAGTTAGCGATTGTTTAGTCAAACTTAGCGGAGATACTAACATAAATTAGTTGTAAACTACGCTGTTTACTTTGCTATGCTGTAGCTACGCAGGGAGCTAGAGCTACAGCATATTGAATCAATTATTATTAACTGCTTAATATAATAGCTTTTATTTTGTTGATATCTTCATTAGTTAACACATTTTGCTGTTTTAGCTTAGCAATCTCAGCAAGAAACGTCAGGTGATCGCCATCTATGCTCTTGCCAGTAATGTTTTTGATTAACTCGCCTTTCTGATGGTTAAATTCTTCTTCACTCAACATGTCAGCATTCCTTAGCGAGGTCAGCTTTGTTAGTGTTGATATGAACTCTTCTGGAACAAACAACCTTTCTTTATCTTTATGCTTTTCTGTAAGGTAAATCATACTAATTGAGCCAATGATTGAAGCAATTATGACATAGATGCCCGTTGCTCCATGGTAGATTAAATAGTCCCTATAGCGTGAATGCCTTTCAATATCAAACAAGTTCATGGTCACAAATGGGGTTGCAGCTAATAGCATGATAATTAACAGAAATAGCATTGCAGATTTGTTATATGGCTTTTTGCCTTTAGTTAGCGTTTTAACGCCAATACTAATGCAGATCGGAGTTGCAATCACTAGGATATAGAGTAGTGTGTCATTGATTTTGAACATGTAATACAGAGAGATAGCGACACCAACGATAATGTATAATACCCCTTGGAATTTCCCTGTTGTTGACTCGATGTTCTCAGCAAATGTCTGACAGAAACATGCTGAAATGCATAGTGAAGTAATGAACAGTGAGATTCTGGCAAATGTCGCGTTACTGTTGGAATAATAAGGGTCGAAGCTATGAACCCCTATTACTTGTTGGATATAGAATATTGAGCCGATAGCAGCTAAGCAGGCAATACTTACCCATAGTTTTGATGCTTTGTTCATTTAGTTGACCCTTGTTGATATTTTCTTGCCTTACATGGCACCCATACATTGCTATCACTTATGAAAAATGCTGGGATAGTATGAATTATCAGTATCTTGGCGGATACTTGACTATCAGCGAATACAAGCGTTGTTCGGTCGTGTTTATCATTCTCGGTTTTTATGAGTGGTAACTTATAAATTCCCTCAATTGAAAGCAGCATGTCTTTATCTAATGTTGCATGAATGCCGTTTTCACATTGCAACCACATGTTAATTGGGGCTGGAAGTGCCAGCCCGTAAGCGCTATAGAGCAAAACTAGACAGAATATGATTTTCTTCATCGTTTGTTTTCCAGTAAATCAGGACGGTTTGTCCTGATGATTCGGTAAATACTTGTTATTCCAACGCCTAATTGACGGGATATGGCGGGCTTGGTTAACCCTTGCTCAAGCAGCTCGATAATTTCATCGGTTTTCTCTCTGGCGGTGGGCTTCCGTCCCTTGTACCTCCCTTTGAGTTTAGCCAGTGCGATACCTTCGGCTTGACGTTCAAGCATGATTTCACGTTCGAAGGTTGCAATTGCACCTATCATGGTTAACATGAGTTTGCCTGTAGGTGTTCCTGTATCGATCCCTAGGTTCATTATCTGTAATCGGACGTGTTTGGCATCCAAGTACTCGGAGATCTCCAGCAGGTGCTTTGTGTTGCGTGCTAGGCGGTCTAACTTGGTGACCTTGACCGTGTCACCATCACGCACGTATTCCAGCATTGCTGTAAGCTCAGGACGGTCGTCTTTTGCACCGCTGATGATTTCTTTAAAAATCTTCTCGCAGTCCTGTAAAGCGTTGAGCTGAGCGTCAAGGCTTTGACCACGAGTTGATACTCTGGCGTATCCGATAATTGCCATTGTTGTTCTCCATTCGACCCAATAGACCATGCTAAGCTGTACGACAGACCAAATATGTCGAACCAGCCCTGTAGCAGGGCTTTGAGCTGCATTTTGCTGTTTATCTAGATTCATGCTCTTGATGCATGAACAGTGGTAGGGGAAAAGTGTTAGATATTTGTGTTAGTTGAACAGTAATCCGTAAACGCCCGAAAGGTTGCGGTAAGAAAGGCTATTGCTGCTTGTTTTAATGCTTGAAGTAGTAAAGCCCAAACCATTTGTAGCCTCCATGACCTCTGATTAGTTGAATCGTACATAATTTAACCTTAGTAGTGTGAATGTACTTTTCTTGTACCTTCACTGGTTAATTTTGTTGAGAGCTTCATGGTTTCTTGCGTTGGGAATGCTTATGGCTGTGCAATTTTGAGCTAGAGGGTATCTTAGTGAATACCTTGATGGTATCAACCAAATCGAAGGAAAGCACATACTTAAGGTCGGGAAAATGAGTATATAGATAGATAGGGAGGGAGTTGACTATATAGGGTATATGTTTCAGTTGTAAGTGTGTTGAAACGTAGAATTTTGAAGAAAGCCGCATAGTGGCGGCGATCTTCTTGCAACATTTAGCTACGACATCGACGGTTTAAGGTTGACTGGCTTATGCTGATACTTCTTTTCCCTGAGAATTCAATTTGCAGCCGATTAAGGATGCCTTTGATCTCTCTCATACGTTGTCTTGGACGCTGGAGCAAGAAAGCGTATGGGTTATGATTGATATCGTAGGCTCTTCTTGAAGATTCACTGGTGATTTTTAACCTTGATGTCGAACGTGATTCCACTGCATGGCGAATGCATTTTGCATAGAAGGCTGATAGGCTGCAAAGTTTTTCTGTTTGCTTTACCGCATTTAGCCAAATGCCAGATTCGCTATGTTTGACCCGAAAGTAAGTCATTTCAGGGCGATTTTGTTTAAACCAGCGGTCTCTTATGGGGTCATTATGTTGATAGTATGCTTTCTTTTCGTGAGCAGCTTCATCAAATTCAATGACATACTCATAAAGTTTATCAGTTACTAGCTTAATATGGATATCGGTACGGTATCGCCCTATGGTTTTTTGAGGCGTAATCGTACACGTACCTTCATTAGGATAAATTTCATGTAGAATTTCCGTTAGCTGAGCATAAAACGCATCTTCGAACTTAGAGCGATACGCTTTGACTGGAAGGCATGTTTGCGTATGCTCTTCTATCTTTTCTATCGCCTTCTGATATCGACCACTTTTAGAATTATATGTGAGCAATACCAAGGCTTCTTCGGCTGTTACGGTATCATCTGACGTTAAACTGTCGAATATTTCAGGGCGACATAGCTGTTTAACCTCGTCTGGAGCCTGAGCCGCCTGCTCTCGAAGTCTATCAATCCACTGTTGCGGGCGTTTTTTATTGAGTTCAACATACTGATAGAGGTTTCTAACCTTTATTTTGCCATCACGGAAAATGGGTGAATGTCTTAAATAGCCTTGTCCCATCAGTTATTGCCCCCATTCCAGATGTTAAGGGGGGAAAGGTTAAGTTTTGGTGTTCTATCAATGAGTTCTTTCTTCATTGGTGTAGTATAAGCACCATAACCTCTTCCTACTGAGCCTTGAGCGTGTCCAGTAACGCTATTCTGGATATCCTCCCTTTCGCCACGATTACGGCAGTATGTAATGAATGTATGCCTAAAGCTATGTGTTGGCTTGATATCAGGATTATCTATCCCATGTTTACGAATGTATTGACCGAACCAACGAATAAAGTTGTAAGAGTACTTACCAGCAGCATTGCGTTGACCTGAAAATAGGTAATTCTCTTGGCTGTTAACGTAATCCATAAAACCGAGTTCGATTAGGTGGTCATGCAAGGGGATTGTACGAGTATTACCTGTTTTAACCGACTGGTTTTCCCCCATCTCAACCTGAATACAAGGGATACCATTATCATCAATGATATTCTGTTTATATAGCTGGCAGATTTCTTCAACTCGGGCACCAGTGTAATACAGGATGATAGGAACCCAGTATGCCATTGCGCCATGAGGTGATTCCTCTCCCTCAAATAGAGGAAGATTGAAAATGGTAGTAACTTCATTCTCACTAAAGGCGTAATGGTTATTAGAACGCTGACGTTTTTTCTTGGGGATCTCAGATATTGGGTTGGATTGTAGTAAACCATTTTCAACGGCAACACGGAATATGGCTGATAATGCCATTAACAAATTTCTTACACGTTGAGGACTAAGCTTATCACCTGTGAGTTCAGCTTGTTGTTGCAACGTCAGCTTTTTAGTTGCTTTTGTTGGGCGAAGTGGTTGTTTTTCCATTAAAGAGCGAAACTTCATAATGTCTTCTTTAGAAATTTCTTCAATGGTTTTTAACCCAATGAATTCACTAAAGCGATTAGCCGCCGTGGAGTATTCCTTGATTCGTTTTTCAGCTCTTTCAGGCTCATCTCTGAAAATTTGCTCTTTATATTCGTCAAATAGTTCACAAAATGATATTGAGGCTCTGGTCTCATCCTGTGTTTCAGTCGCTTTATACTGAGGAAAGATGCCCACTACCAGCATTCCCGCTGCTTGGTTTCTATACTCAGCTAATCGCCATGCTAATTCGATTTTCCATTTTGGTGTTAGCTCTGCGGGGACGAGTTCTAGAGCCTCAGCCAGTTCATTTTTAACGAGCTGTAGAATTTCAATATCCCTTTGAGTTTTTTCAAGGTATGAAGACCGTGGTTCAGCATCGGATAACTCACTCCAAAAAGCAGAGCTATCATAATAATTAGTGTCCGTACTATCGTTTTGCTCTAAGTGATCAGAAATCGCTCTACTTTCAAGTGTGAAGTCCAAACCATGGGGGTACTCCCATAGATAGCGTTCTTTGATAAGTTCAGGCTGAGGAAGAATTGAAGTTAACCAGGCGGCTGCAATACGCTCGATATCATCATTTGTGACGGTTTGTTCGCTTATAAGGGCTTTTCTAGCGAGTTCTATTTTAGCTTGCATTAAGGCAGTAATAGCTGGAGCTTTACGTTTTGCCTCTGCAAGATCTTTAGTTTTTAGTGAACGTTTAAGCTCACCTTTTCCGAGGGTGTCTTTAAGTTCGGCAGGTACTGCCATTCTGAGGGTGTAAACCCCATGTCGGTTCTTAGTTGGCTGTATCATCGTACTCATGAATGTACCACTATTCTGTACCACCGTGAAGCGATTACGGTGATGGGTGAAAGATGAAATTCACTGATAAACCAATAAGTTGATGATATAGAAAGCAAAAACCCCCGCCGAAGCGAGGGTTATAAATGCGTGGTGCCCGGACTCGGAATCGAACCAAGGACACGGGGATTTTCAATCCCCTGCTCTACCGACTGAGCTATCCGGGCAACGGAACGTATTAAACCTGATTCCATCAGTTGAGTCAAGGCGCTTTATAAAAACTTTCGACTGTATGCGCTTTTTTTCAACACCTTAGCTACTTTTTAAACGAAAACCCCTAAAAATAATCAGGATAATGAAGGACACCCGTTATTTAACGGGTGTTTTCATTTGCGCAGACATGTTAGCGCAGATATTTTTTCTGGGCTTTGTTCACTTTGATTAAATAGTTGCGTGACTCAGCCGCAGGGTGTTTTGTCGATAAGGTTTCGTACACTTCACCCGGTTCTAAATTGTTTATGCGCTGAGCGGCTTGTTTTTTATCGCTATGGAACACCCGCAGAACACTGCCTGCACCGCCATTGTATGCGGTAATAACAGCATAACGGCGAGAGGTTTGGTTGCGAATATCGCCTAAATAGCTGTTTTGCAAGATAGCTAAATAAGCCGTACCCGTATCAATGTTCTTTTCCGGGTCAAACAAGTAGCTACGGCTTGGTACGCCTGATTTCCCTTGGGAACGGAAAACATCCTTCCCAGCGGTGTTCGGCATAATTTGCATTAGTCCCAAGGCATCTGAGCGGCTGACCGCATAAGGGTTAAAACTGGATTCGATTTGCATGATCGCTAAAATTAACGATTCATCAACGCCATATTTTGCTGACGATTTTTTAATATACGGCAAATATTTATGGGCACGTTTGTCTAGATGGTTAGGCACTAATTGCATTGTGACTGACCAAACGATATTCATGCCAGATTGGCGACGCTGTATTTTGTTTTCAATCAGATAATCTGCAAATTTTGTTGCTCGCCATTCCCAACGAATCGCTTCCCCGGTGTTATCTAACACCTGACCAAATAAAAATGGCTCTTTACTGTAGGGGATATCGTTAATATCAGAATAGAGGTCGATAGAATTGGGGTCATCACCCATCAATAAGGTGGTGACAATAGCTTTTTTGAGGTGTTGCGATGGCTCTACAGCTGAAATGGTTTCAACCGTAATGGTCCCTGCATCGAAATTAATATGACTACGTGTACGGTATTCGTCCGTATATTTAACGTAATCTTTTGGCCCTGCAATAAGGACTTCTTTAATCCCCCAAATGTTTTCGATATTGTGGGCAAACTGCCCCATTAAAATATCAAACCCATTGGTGTCTTTGACATAATCAGGGTTAAAGTCCGTTTTTTGGTTGCTGGAACACGAAACAATTAGAGGGATCAATAAACTCAGCGCAAATAGTTTTTTCATACGATTCACAGTATTGGTGCAAAAGCCTACCTACAGAATAGGTAGGCAGACAGATTATTTTTCAGGTGTATAGCCGTCAATGTGAATATCATGGCCTTCAAATAGGAAGTTGACCATTTCTTGTTCTAACATTTTACGATCGTCAGGGTTCATTGTATTGAGTTTCTTTTCATTAATTAGCATGGTTTGCTTAGTCATCCACTGGCTCCATGCTTCTTTAGAAATCTCATTAAAAATACGTTTCCCTAATTCACCAGGGTAAAGTTGAAAATCTTGCCCATCTGCGTCACGTTGTAAGAATGTACAAAAAATCGTTCTACTCATTAAAATTTCCTCAAATATCAGGTAGTAAGGCGAGCTGTTTTAATAAACTTTCAACTGGGGCGGCAAGGCCGATAGTTGCGCCTAGGTGTAAGTTATACCAGAGTCCTTTGCCTTCATCCATGGCAGAATTAAATGCCTGAATCTTAACTTTTACAGGGATAATATCTAAATGGAAATGGCTAAACGTGTGGCGAAAAGCAATTAATTGCTCAGGAGTCTCATGGGAGAGGCCTGATTCCGCCAGCCACGCTGTTAATTGTTCTGAAGATTCAAACTGTGGAAAAGCAAATAACCCGCCCCAAATACCAGAAGGAGGACGTTGCTCTAACCATATATTGTCTTCATGCTGCATAATTAAAAACCAAGCGGTTTTTTCAGGGATTTTTTGCTTCGGTTTTTTCCCCGGATAGTTTTGCCATGAATGGTTGGCATAAGCCACGCAGCCAAAGTTGAGCGGACAAAGCTCGCACTTCGGTTTACTGCGGGTGCAAACCATCGCTCCTAAATCCATCATCGCTTGGTTAAAAAATTCCACGCCATCATTGGGGGTAACATCGGTGCTAATTTCCCACAGGCGGTTTTCTACCTCTTTTTTTCCCGGCCAGCCATCAACGGCATAAGCACGAGCCAGCACGCGTTTTACGTTGCCATCTAAAATAGGGTAATGCTGCTGTTGGGACAGCGATAAAATAGCCCCCGCAGTGGAGCGACCAACTCCCGGCAAAGCTAATACTTCATCAAAAGTGGTTGGGAATTTTCCACTGTACTGATCGGCAACGACTTTTGCCGCTTTGTGCAAATTGCGCGCACGGGCATAGTAACCAAGGCCTGTCCATAAATGTAGAACTTCATCCAGTGGTGCATTGGCGAGGGCGGTAATATCTTCAAAACGAGAAATAAATTTCTCAAAATACGGTATAACGGTACTGACTTGGGTTTGTTGCAGCATCACCTCGGATAGCCATACATGGTAAGAGGATTTTTCCTGCTGCCATGGCAACGTTTTGCGTCCATATTTGTGATACCAGTCGAGCACTGCACGTGAAAATTGTTGAGCTTCCATTGAACACTTTATTTTTATCGATATTTTTAATAATGCTAAGGATTGCAACATAGACACGGTGGGCTGTAAACCGCTTATTGTGTGGTTTAGTGTAAAGTTAGCCAATTATCAACTGCATCCTTGTGGAAGTTTTGCTAAACTCCTACTCTTACCCTATCACTTGTGATTAGGTTGTTAACCTAATAGCTTGAATCATCAAGGGTAATTTAAACATAATTGCTATTTACTAGCCTTATACAACTTGATCGTTGGCACATTAACTTAATTGGGCAACTATTTTTTAGAACCTTTATTATGATCAATAATGTTATCTCCCCCGAATATAATGAAGAAGGGCGGGTTATGCGCCGTGTCCGTAGTTTTGTCCGCCGTCAAGGGCGTCTGACAAAACGTCAGGAAGACGCATTAGAAAAAGAATGGGCTGAAATGGGGATTGATTTTATCAATGAACCCTTTGATTTCACCAAAGTATTCAATAACTCAAATCCAGTAACATTGGAAATTGGGTTTGGTATGGGCGCTTCATTAGTGACCATGGCATCGCAAAATCCACAGCAAAACTTTTTGGGCATTGAAGTTCATGCTCCGGGTGTGGGGGCATGTTTAGCATCGGCAAAAGAAGAAAACGTCAGCAATGTCCGTGTGATGTGCCATGATGCTATTGAAGTGCTGGATTGCATGGTGCCAAATGAGAGCCTTGCGATGGTTCAATTGTTTTTCCCTGATCCATGGCATAAAGCAAAACACAATAAACGCCGTATTGTTCAAGCGCCATTTGCTGAAAAAATTCGCAGCAAATTAGCTGTCGGTGGCGTTTTCCATATGGCGACCGACTGGGAGCCGTATGCAGAGCATATGCTTGAAGTCATGAACAGTGTCGAAGGGTATAAAAACTTATCACCAACGGGTGATTATGTTCCTCGTCCAGAATCAAGACCAGAAACAAAATTTGAAAAGCGCGGCCAGCGGTTAGGGCACGGTGTATGGGATTTAATGTTTGAGAGGACCAAATAATGGCTAAACAACCACGTAGTCGTCGTTTACGTAAAAAAATGCGTTTGGATGAATTCCAAGAGTTAGGTTTTACGGTTAAATGGAGTTTTAAAGAAGGTACACCGATCGAAGAAGTTGACACTACCGTTGACCAACTGATTGCTGAAGCTATCGAACCAAACGGTTTAGCGTTTGAAGCAAGCGGCTACCTGAGCTGGGAAGGGATTGTTTGCCTACAGCAAATTGGTAAATGTACCGAAGAACACCGCCAAATCGTTGAAAATTGGTTAAAATCAAAAGGGATGAACGACGTTGTTGTTTCTGAACTGTTTGATGTTTGGTGGGAATAATCACTTTTTGGTTGATTAAATCACGCTAAATAAATAGGCTGAGTTTCTCAGTGTTTGAAGAGGCATCCAAGTTTTGGGTGCCTTTATTTTCTGGAGTAAAAGTTTTGAGCGCACTGTTTTCTAACCAGCTACTTAACGACATTCTAGACCAAGTTCGGCCACTCATAGGCCAAGGTTGTGTTGCCAACTATATTCCTGCTTTAGGCTGTGTGCCTTCCCATCATCTCGGCATTGCCGTTTCCACCCTTGATGGCGAGGTTTTTACCGCAGGGGATGCCCATCAGCGTTTTTCCATTCAATCCATTTCAAAAGTGTTGAGCCTAACATTGGCGATGACACGCTATGAAGAAAATGAAATCTGGAGCCGTGTTGGCAAAGAGCCGTCGGGGCTACCGTTTAACTCATTAATTCAAATTGAAATGGAAAAAGGCATTCCACGGAACCCGTTTATTAATGCTGGCGCGATTGTGATTGCCGATATGTTGCAGTCGCGTTTAAGCGCGCCAAAACAGCGTATGTTAGAGTTTGTCCGAAAGTTAGCTTGCGAGCCGGACATTAGCTACGACACTGTCGTTGCACGTTCTGAAATGGAGCACGCAAGCCGTAATGCGGCAATCGCTTATTTAATGAAATCATTTGGCAACTTTGAAAACGATGTTTTGACGGTGCTCGAAACTTATTTTCATTATTGCTCTCTAAGTATGAACTGTGTTGAATTAGCGAGATGTTTTTCCTATTTAACATCGCAAGGAATGTCATCTTGCTCCATAGACCCCATTATCACTCCACTACAATCAAGGCAAATCAATGCGTTGATGATGACATGTGGGATGTACGATGGCTCTGGTGAATTTGCATTTCGTATTGGAATGCCCGGTAAATCAGGCGTCGGTGGCGGCATTGTTTGCGTTGTCCCTAACCAATTTACTGTGGCGGTATGGTCACCTGAACTTGATGCAGCAGGGAACTCTTTGGTTGGGTGTGCCGCTTTAGAGCTATTATCAAAACGAATTGGGCGTTCTGTTTTCTGATTAATTCAACGCCTTCTAGGAGAAGTTATGTTACGCCGTACATTAATTGCATTTTCACTGTTAGCGAGTGCAGCAAGCCAAGCTGCGGATTATAACTGCTCAGTGACACCGAATGATGATATTTTCATGACGCCAGAAAGCGTGCAAGTGATTGGCCGCAGTGGTGATTTAGTGATTACACCTAATGGTGATATCACTTTAAATGGCAAAAATATTGCGGCGACTGAGGCGCAAAAACAGCAGGCGATCCGCTACCAATCGGCTATTCGTAATGATTTACCTTGGATAAAACAAGAGTCTGAGAAAAAACTGGCAACGTCACGTGAAACGGTAGATAAAGTGGTTGTTAAAGTCATTGGCAGCGACAGTAATGTTCGTAAGCGTTTGACTAAGTTAGAAAAAGACCTGAATAGCCAAATCAACCAAATTATTGAAACCCGCCCGAATGGCTATGCTTTTCATCATGAAGCAATGAAAAATGCGGAAGCAAAAGGCAAACAGCTGGTGAATGAAAGCTTAGGCGGTATTTTACAAGACAGCATCAACGAAATGGGTCGCAAGCAACTATTATCGGGTGGTGATGCGAATAAAGCCCTGCAAGGCATGCTGGGTAATCTAGGCGGTTTACAGCAAGAGCTTGAAACTGAATGGAAAAAACAAGAAAAAAGCTTCCAATTGTTCGGCGTTCAAGTGTGTTCAAAAGTCACTGGTATCGAGCAACAACGCGTTTCTTTATTGAATTCTATAAAAGCCAATTAATTCGTTTATTTAACCCCTTAAAAACAGCCCTGTATTAACTGCATGGCTGTTTTTTTATTTATGGGCGTTATTATGTGGATTGATAATTGTGATTCCAATTCCATTAATGGGAATGAAAATGAAATTGATTCTTATTTGATTGACATATAAGTCTCGGTCTTTACAATGCGGGTTTGGCTTAATGACTTAATTGGGATCGTTTAAATGAAAAAGTTCATTCCTGCTTTACTTGTTTCTGTATTGTCATTCTCTGCTCCTTTTGCGCTTGGCGCTGAATCTACTGCTTTCACTCCAAATTCTGTCACTGCGCAAGGCGCTGAAAAAGTGATGATTAAGCATATTTCGGGTGAAACAGAAGTCGTTAAAAACCCCAAAAAAGTGGTTTTATTTGATTTTGGTGTATACGACTCAATGCAGAAACTTGGTTTAGGCGATAACGTGGTGGCTTTACCAACGGCAAATGCGCCTGCTTATGTGAAAGGCAGCATTCCTGCATCAATGGAAAATGCGGGTGGCATGAAACAACCTGACCTGGCTAAAATAGAACAGTTAAAACCCGATTTAATCATCATCACAGGTCGTCAAGGGAAGTCATACGAAGCATTATCCAAAATCGCCCCAACGATTAATTTAGGGTCTGACAGCAAACATTATATTGAATCAGTCAAAGCGAATTTTGCGGTGATTGGCGATTTATACGGTAACCAAAAAGCCGTTGATGAACAAATCGTTCAATTAGATAAAACCATCGCTGACGCTCAGAAAAAAGCGGCAGATTCTAAGAAGAAAGTCTTAGTGTTAATGCACAACGATGGCAAATTAATTCCAAGTAACCAAGCCGTGGTTTATGACGTAGTAAAAGCGCAGCGTGCAGAGTTGCAAATTGATGAAAATGCGGATAAATCAAAACGCCGTGTTGTCGATACCAAGGCCATTGCGCAAGCAAACCCAGATGTCATCTTAATTGTTGACCGTAGTGAAGCTATCGGCGCAGGTAAATTAGAAAAAACGGTCTTTGAAGACAGCAATATCCAAGAAACCAAAGCATACAAAGACGGTAAAATCACTTACTTGCAATCTGACCTGTGGTATTTATCAGGTGGTGGTTTTGTCAGCTTAACAGAACAAGTTAATGCTGTTGTTAACGCGCTTTAATGAATATCTGCCGCTATTTTTGTGATGGCGGCAATATGAAATACCCTTATTGTTATTTTTGTCGATTTGATTTTTATCTCTAATAAAAAGCCCGCTGAGTTATCTCGCGGGCTTTCATCATTTCACTGATTGGTTCTGTTATTCTTCGCCTAAAAAGAGTTCCAACAGCGAGTTTAAGAATAATTTTCCATGTTCTGTAATTTGCCATTCATCATCGGTTTCAGTGATATAACCCTTGGCTAAGGCTTCATCAAGGGCAGACCTTACGGTTGATTCAGGCAAACTCGTGTATTGGGTAAACTCTTGACGGGGCATGGCTTCAAGTAACCGAAAGCGGTTCATGAAATATTCAAATGGTTTATCTTCGGCTTCAACATCATAAGACTGGTGGATGTATCGACCTTCCATATAGCCCCGAGGGTGTTTGGTTTTTACCGTACGTAAAATTCGCCCATCTTCAAAGGTAATTTTGCCGTGAGCACCACAACCAATACCGAGGTAATCCCCAAAGCGCCAGTAATTGAGGTTGTGTTCACACTGATACCCCGGCTTTGCATAGGCTGAGGTTTCATACTGTACATAACCTGCTGCACTTAATAACTTGTGACCTTCAGTGTAAATATCCCACAAGGTGTCGTCATCAGGCAGCGTCGGTGGCCTTGAACCAAATTGCGTGTTGGGTTCAATAGTCAGCTGATACCAAGACAAATGGGGTGGTGCAAGTTCAATCGCTTGTTTTAAATCTGACAAACCTTCATCTCGTGTTTGTGCGGGTAAGCCATGCATTAAATCAAGGTTGAAGCTACGTAACTTGAGGTTAGTGGCCAGTTTTGCTGCACGTTTTGCTTCATCAGGGCCATGAATGCGCCCTAACGTGATCAGTTTATCGTTGCCAAAGCTTTGTACACCGATTGAAATACGGTTGATACCAGCTGCTTGGTAGCCTGAGAATCGGTCTGCTTCTACGGTTCCGGGGTTGGCTTCCATCGTGACTTCTGCGTTCGGGTCTAATCGAACCCGAGCGCGAACCCCATCCATTAATGCTTGCATGGCTTCTGCCGTCAGCAAACTCGGTGTTCCCCCTCCAATAAAAATGGTTTTAACGGGGCGCTCGCCAATTAGTTTTGCATCAACGTCTAAGTCAGCTAATAAGTGCTCAACATACTCTTTTTGTGGGATCTCCCCTTTTAGAGTATGCGAATTGAAATCGCAATATGGGCACTTTTGCACACACCACGGAATATGGATATACAAGCTCAGTGGTGGCAACTTATGCATTCTTCAGGGCATCCAACATCATTGCTAAGGCTTTACCACGATGGGATACGGCTTGCTTTTCTGCTTTGCTTAATTCAGCGGAGGTACAGCCAAGCTCGGGTACGTAAAAGATAGGGTCGTAACCAAAGCCGCCTTGGCCTTTGCGCTCACGGGTGATGATACCGTGCCAGCGGCCATGGAAGACTAATGGTGTCGGGTCTTCGGCGTGGCGCAAATAAACTAACACGCAGTTAAATTGCGCCTGACGTTGGTCATCAGGCACATTTTTCATGGCTTCCAGTAGTTTTACGAGGTTTTGCTCATCTGTTGCTTCTTCACCAGCGTAGCGGGCTGAGTAAATCCCCGGTGCGCCACCAAGGGCATCAACCGAAATCCCTGAGTCATCGGCAATGGCGGGTAAACCCGTTTGTGCCGCTGCGTGCCGAGCTTTCAGAATGGCATTTTCAATAAAGGTTAAGCCTGTTTCTTCCGCAGATTCAACGCCTAATGACGTTTGTGCAACGATATCCATACCGAAATCGCGAAGTAAGTCGGCTAATTCATTCATTTTACCCGGATTACCGGTGGCTAAAACAACTTTTTGCATCGTTTAAAACTCGTTTTACATAATACCAATAGAATACATCATCGCGGTCAATGATGGGTCAATCATCAGGGAAATGTCCACACGCAAATAATTCAGAGCGATTAAGATAAACATCACAATCATTGCGGAGAAATCTAACCCACCCATTGCTGGGATAATACGGCGAATTGGCGCCATTAACGGTTCAGTTAATTGATATAATAAATAATCAACAGGATTACGGCCTTGGCTTACCCAGCTCAAAATTGCGCGGATCAATATCATCCAGAAAATCAATTTACCTGCGTATGTCAGAAGTAAAATGATCCCCATCGGAAGAACAGTCACGCCTAAGATAGGCAGTAAGTTAGTTGCCCACATACCAAAAATAATCGCTGCAATGGCTAAAACAAAGGCAACAACAACCGATGCGGTATCGATTGAGCGAATCGCAGGGATCACACGGCGTAGCGGTGCGACGATAGGCTGTGTGGCTTTGACTACGAACTTGGAAAATGGGTTATAGAAATCCGCACGAACGCACTGCATCCAAACGCGGAGTAATAACACAAAAATATAGAGCTGGATCAAGGTGGTAACGACAAATACTAAAGTCTGCATGGTGAATTCCGCGATTAATTAAAAAAGTTTTTCCATTTCTTCTGCTCTGTTGATGGCGCTTTGCATCGCGTTAGCAACAGTTTGCGGAAGGTTATCATTGTAAAATTGCTCTAAAGCCATCGCGGTGGTACCGCCTTTAGAGGTGACTTGTTCACGTAAGGTTGAAAAAGCGGTGTCGTGCTGGGATTTTGCCAGTTCAACGGAACCTTCAATGGCATTCAACACTAATTCACGCGCTTGTTCTGCATCATAGCCAAGTTGTTCCGCTTTTTGTTGCATCGCTTCCATAAGCAGGAAGAAATAAGCAGGGGAGCTACCAGTAATTGCAATGATGTTATTGATCTCTTGCTCTTTTTGACACCAAATTGTTGAACCGACACTTTGCATTAATTCCTGTGCAAATTGTTTGTCTTGCTCAGTCACCTTGGCCTGTGCAAATAACCCACTCACACCTTTACCAACCAAAGATGGGGTATTTGGCATGATGCGCACTAAATTCAATTGATGCGCAAAATAATCGTTATAGCGCTCAGCAGGGATACCGGCTGCAATGGTTAACACCAGTTTGTTATCAAAATCAGTGGCGTTTTGCAGTGGCTCACAAACGTCTTTCATCATTTGTGGTTTGACTGCTAATACAATGACATCGGCGTGTTTAACAGCGGCAAGGTTATCATCACTGCTAATAATGCCATATTGTGCAGCTATTTTGTCGCGACGCACTGGTGTTGGAGAACAAACGGTGATCATCGAGGCGGGGTAACCGTGGCCAACCAGCCCTGCAATGATTGCATGAGCCATATTTCCGGCACCGATGAAAGCAATTTTACGGTGTTGCATTCTGTTCTCCTTTATTATTGATGATATTGGCGTGCGCCAAAAATCGCGGTTCCTATACGCACAAGGGTTGAACCGTAGTGAATGGCCGCACGCATATCGTCAGTCATTCCCATCGACAGCGTATCGACAGTTGGGTAAATCGCTTGTAATTGTTTAAATGCGTTGTCCATTTGACGAAATGCTTCGCATTGACGGTCATAGTCTGTTTCAGGAGCAGGGATCGTCATTAAACCCCGCAATACAAGGTTTGGCATCACTGCAACTTGGGCTGCAAGTTCTGCAACGTTGTTTAACGTTATGCCAGATTTGCTGTTTTCATCGCTAATATTAATTTGGATGAGGACATTTAATGGCGCTTTATCGCTAGGGCGTTGGTCATTCAGGCGCTGAGCAATTTTGGCTCTGTCGAGCGTGTGGAACCAATCAAAATGTTCAGCTACTAAACGGCTTTTATTCGATTGTAATGGGCCGATAAAATGCCAAACAAGGTCAGTTCTATCCGCGAAATATTGGATTTTTTCAACGCCTTCTTGGACGTAATTTTCACCAAATTGGCGTTGGCCTGCTTCAATGGCCTCTAAAATAGCCTCACAAGGCTTGGTTTTACTGACAGCCAGCAGCGTAATGTCTTGGGGGGAACGATGACATTCTTCGGCAGCAGTTTGAATACGTGCGGTAACATCAGAGATATTATTTTGAATGGTCATGTGTTTATTCATTATGGTTTAATTCAAAACTATTTTATTCATGGTATGCATGAATAGCGACTGTTGACCATAGTGTAAAGCAAATCGTGTTAGAACGGCACCTCTGCATGAGGTTTCCGTGAAAAATAACTGCAAAATTGGGCAAAATTAACTATGTTGCTCAAACCAGCTTTCAAGGATCACCACCGCGGAGGCTGAATCCACTTTTCCTTTGCTTAACGCGCGGTAGCCACCTTGTTCAAATAAACCTGCTTTTGCTTCAACAGTGGAAAGTCGTTCATCATGCAACTCGACTTTGACACCAAAACGGCCATGAATGCGATTAGCAAAGTTACGTGCTTGGCTGGTGACCAGTTGCTCCGTGCCATCCATATTAAGGGGAAGGCCGACAATAACCAATTGTGGAAGCCATTCTTTAAGTAACTTTTCAATTTGTTGCCAATCAGGGCGGCCATCGCTCGCTTTGAGAGACGTTAATGGGCGTGCTGTGCCAGTGATTTCTTGTCCAATCGCAACACCAATACTTTTTGTCCCGAAATCAAAGGCTAATAGTGTTCTTCCTGACATTATGCATGCCCCGCTTGCATGGAAATCGTATGAATATTTACGCCAAGTAAATTTGCGGCGGCAGCCCAGCGTTCGTTAATAGGCGTATCAAAAATGAGCTTCGGGGTGGCTTCAACCGTCAACCAGCTATTTTCCATGATTTCCCGTTCTAATTGCCCTGGCTCCCAACTGGAGTAACCTAAGGTTACTAAAGAGTTTTCCGGCGATTGATCACTACCAAGGGTTTCTAAGATATCTTTTGAAGTGGTGACCATCACCTCATCATTAAGATGCAGGCTCGATAAAAAGCCACCAATTGGCGTATGTAAGATAAAACCATGCTCTTCTGCGACAGGGCCACCTGCAATGACAGGGCGTTGCAAATTACGTTTATTCACTTTATCCGATATCGTAATTTCGAGCTTTTTCAACATAGTATCGACTGAGAAATCATCAATGGGTTTATTAATGACTAAACCCATTGCGCCTTTTTCGTTGTGCTCACACACATACACCACAGATTGCTCAAAATAAGGATCTGTAAGGGATGGCATAGCGATAAGAAAATGGTTTTGTAGATTCAAACTTAAACTCCATTCATTTTTACTTAATTCAGTGGCTAAAAAGGCGAAAACTGCCCTTTTAGCCATTGTATGATTTATTTTTTCAAACGACGCTCAATGGCATCCATCAACATACCCGTGATAGAAATATCAAAAGCAGCTTCGATTTCACGAGCACAGGTCGGGCTGGTGACGTTAATTTCAGTCAGGCGATCACCAATAATATCTAACCCAACGAAAACTAAACCTTTTTCTTTCAATGTTGGCGCAACGGCACGTGCAATCGCCCAATCACTTTCTGTTAAAGGACGTGCTTCACCACGGCCACCCGCCGCTAAGTTACCCCGTGTTTCGCCTTGCGCAGGGATGCGAGCTAAGCAATATGGCACAGGTTCACCATCAACGACGAGCACGCGTTTGTCACCCTCTTTAATGGCAGGCAAAAAGTTTTGCGCCATACAATAACGGGAGCTGTGTTCTGTCAGTGTTTCAATGATCACGCCTACGTTAGGGTCATCTTGTTTCAAACGGAAAATTGATGCGCCGCCCATCCCATCAAGGGGTTTAAAAATCACATCCCCATGTTTTTGATGGAATTCTCTTAATTTTTGTGGGC
Source organism: Providencia sp. UF-183 (assembly GCF_058246155.1). Classification (NCBI taxonomy): domain Bacteria; kingdom Pseudomonadati; phylum Pseudomonadota; class Gammaproteobacteria; order Enterobacterales; family Morganellaceae; genus Providencia; species Providencia sp. UF-183. The sequence goes on from NZ_JBSICD010000022.1 coordinate 49,633, forward strand.
TACGAGTCACTAACGTGTCTGGCGTTAATTCAGGGAACCAAGCGGTGAATAATTTTTCATTACAGTCACGCAGGCTTTGCGGTTTATTCACAATCAATGAGCCCGCTTGTTCAGCGCGTTCTAAAATATACGTTGCGTAAATAAATTCGGTATCGAACGGTGGGTCTTTGCGCATTAAAATGGCGTCAAGGGAACCGAGAGCAATATCTTGCTCCCCATGGAATTCGTACCATTTGGCTGGGTTTTCTTCGACCGTAACAATTTTAGTTTGTGCGCGAGCTTCACCTTGGTGCAAATAGAGGTCATTCATTTCCATATAATGGATTTCGTAACCACGACGCTGAGCTTCCAACATCATTGCAAAACTGGTGTCTTTCTTAATTTTGATGGATGAAATAGGATCCATCACTATACCGAGCTTGATCATTTTTTCTCCTTAACCCAGATCACCTAAGCGCACTTGCAGTGCAGTGATAGCGGTTAGCGCAGTCGTTTCTGTTCTAAGTACTCTAGGGCCTAACAGGATATCGGTAAATTGATAATTCGCTGTCATGGCAATTTCATCCGCTGAAAGCCCACCTTCTGGGCCAATCAGCAGTCTTACTTTTTTTAATTCAGTCGGTAAGGTGTTGATGCTTTCTGTCGCTCTTGGGTGAAGATTGACTTTAAATGCACCGTCATCCTCTGCACACCAAGCTTCAAGGCTTTGTACAGGGCGAATTTCGGGGATACGGTTTCGACCACATTGCTCACAAGCTGCAATCGCAATTTTTTGCCATTGCAGTAATTTTTTTTCAAGTCGCTCACCGTCTAAACGCACACCGCAACGTTCAGAAATTAAAGGGGTAATAGTATTTACGCCCAATTCAACGGATTTTTGAATAGTGAATTCCATTTTTTCCCCACGGGACATGACTTGACCTAAATGCAAGTCGAGGGGGGATTCTCTGTCATCAAGGTTGCCACTTTCAATATAGACCAGAACGTGTTTCTTTGAAGCTTCCGTAATCTCGGCATTAAACGTTTGGTTGCTACCATCAAAAAGCTCAAGCTTTTGGCCTGCTGTCATGCGAAGAACTCTGCCCACATGGTTTGCTGCATCATCACCAAGCGGAATGGTTGTATTGGTTTGTATTAGCTCAGGGTGATAAATGCGTGGAATGCGCATGACGTTTCCTTAGTACAGACTTAATTAATTAAAATGATAACTCTGGTGAATATGGGGATTGAATCAAAAAACTCAAGCTCTGTAGCCTAGTTTATAACGAAAAAAAAGGCTTTTATAGTACGTCTGTGCCATCGTTACTAAATTAGACATGGCTGATAAATCAAAAGAAAAAATTTAGGATCGAATAAACTGATTATATTGAACGGAATTAAAGTGTTTAGGTTGTGAATTTTTCTCAGTATATTTATTTTTCTCTCCATAATGGAATAAGGGGTTAATATGCTCGACTTATGGTGTTCTATTTTAGAAAAATTCGTTTTCATATTTAATGAAATAATGATTATTTTATTTAAACTGAAGGCAGAGTGGGGCTGCTTTTATGTTAATTTATCTAATGTTATGGTAAATAAGAAAATTTATCTGGTTTTAATCTTGGTGGCATTATCGGTAATATTGAGTCGTAAGTTATTGCTTTATATTCCTGAAAAATATTTCAAATTACCACCAATTGAAGTTGGTTATTTTTCATTGCTATTCATTTATTCAATATTAGGGTTTGTGGTTTTTTACTCTTTTAGTCATTTACTTATTATTCTATTTTCTTTTGTGTTTTTAAATTTCACCGTTTTACTATTTATTATTGATTATAAAACAGGGTATTTACCAGATGTACTCACTTTTCCATCCTTGTTCATCGGGTTGTTATATCAAATAGGTTCGCCTGCGGGGAATGTTGTTTCGGCCATTTATGCTGTTGTGATGGCTTATATTGCTATCCTTGCATTGACCACGGTGATGGAAAAAATCAAAAAACAACCACAAATGGGGCGGGGTGACTTTAAACTGATTGCTGCGTGCGCTGCATGGCTTGGCATGATCAACTTACCGCATTTTTTAGGTCTAGCTGCTGCATTAGGGCTATTGCATTACAGCGTAAGGTATTGGGTTTTACCTAAATTCAATGTTACTGATGGAAAATCGTATTTGATTAGTGGGGATAGTGTCAGTGTGGGAGGTTCAACGGTTCCTTTTGGCCCTGCTATTTTGGCGAGTGCGAGTATTTGGCTGTATTTATCACTTATTCAGTTATAGGTGCATTACACAGCCAAGTTATTTGCTCATTTGGTTATTTAGCAGCATTCACCATGGTATCTAAGAATTGCTGCCATTTTTCAGGGGCGCCGAGGTAATTTTGCAATGGAACCCGTAGCCACTGTTCTTGTTGCTGAATCAGCAATGTAGGGAAGCCAGATGCACCCGATTGCGCTAAGAGTGTTTTACTCCCTTGAATGTGAGACATCGTTTCACCTTGCTCACATTGTGCATAATCCATGGCGTATTGAGCTGCATTCAGTCCAATGTTTTGCGCTAAATCTAATAGGACAGCGGTGTCATTAATGTGGCGACCTGAAATATAGTGAGCTTTTTGGATTACCTTTAGCATCTCTAAGCCTTTCCCTTGCTTTGTTGCTGCTAATATCGCGGTTTGCGGTATTGCTGAGTCCATAATGAAGTTAGGTTCATGCAGCATTTTGAGGTAATCGTCACCAAAAACTTGCCCTGTCATTGACGCTATGCGTTTATCTGATTGGATAATGTGTTGGCGAAAATTATCATCTAAATGCAGTCGGGAGCTGCCTGCTAACATGCCACCGCCATGCATTTCGATATGAATGTTTGGGTGTTTTGCTGCAACTTCAATTAATGGTGCGGCTGCATAACACCAGCCGCAATAAGGGTCATAAATATAATGTAGGGTAATATTGCTCATGATAATGTCTCGCTGAATTATATTCTTAATAGACTTAAGGTTGTATCGTAATGTACCCCACTAGAGAGTTTCGTTCTTAATGTGTATTGATAAGTTACAAGAAGAACGAAAACAAACGAAATAGGGGATAATTTATTGGCTTATTGAGGCCACTGCATTTCGCCTTTAATCACTTTGGCACTTAGCTCTAAGCTCGATTTTTCATCTAAATTAGGGTATTGCGTTTCTACTTTTTTAATCAGCTCATCTGCGTTTTTGCTTGCTTTTGTCGCAGTTTCAAAGTCGCTTAAATATTGCTGAGTAAATGTAACGGTGCCAATATCAAACTTAGAATTGCCAGTAAAATGCCCTGGTACAACAGTTTCGGGTTTAAGTGCTTTAATACTTTCTAAAGCTTGTTGCCAGTTATGGCGTGAAACTTCAGTTTGGGTATCTGCCACCCATACATGGAGGTTATCGTAAACTAATACGCCACCCACGACCGCTTTTAAAGAGGGCACCCACACATACGTTCTGTCTGGTGATGCACCATCGAGGCCTTTAATCTCTAATTTTTCACCATCAACGGTAAAGCTATTCCCTTTAATGACTTCAGGAACAATAACATGTTTTGGCGCTTCATTTTTTAACTCTCCACCCCAATAGGCCAGTTTGCCATCTTTAGTTGCATTAATGGCTTGAACTGTTTCGGCAGTTGCAACCACTTTTGCTTCAGGGAAGGCTTTTGTCAGTGTTTCTAACCCAAAATAATAATCAGGGTCTGAATGGCTAATATAAATGGTTGTTAATTTTTTATTCAGCTTTTGGATTTTATCGACTAATTTTTGTGCGTCGTTGTTTTGAAACTGAGCGTCAATTAAAACCACTTCAGTTGGGCCGCTAATAATTTCAGAAGAAACAGGGAAAACACTGTTATGGCCTGGGTTATACACATCTAATGTGAGCTTTTCAGCCTGTGCCATGTGCATAGTAGTTGCGAATAATGTCGTTGCTGCTAATAAGGTGAGTTTCATTTTTATATCCTAAAATTAAGTGATGTAGGTAAGCGTTGTTTGGCTTGGTGTGTATATTAGATTGTAATAATGCTGGGAAAAACAGCATAATTAGGCTTTATTTGTTGCATAAATCGATCGAATTGGTGAGTTATGGATAGATTAAAAGCAGTAGAAGTGTTTATCACTATTGTGGAAAGTGGCAGTCTAAGTCGTGCGGCAGATAAGCTAGATATGTCTCGCGCGATGGTGACGCGCTATTTATCTGAGATGGAACAATGGGCGGGGGTTCGGTTATTAAACCGTACAACAAGGCGGCTTAGTTTAACCTCGGCGGGGGAGGGAGTTTACCAACAATCATTACAGCTAAATGCGATTTCACAAACCGTGCCTGTGCAACAAGAGCATGATAACCAAGCACTATCAGGGCTAGTACGCATTAGTTGTTCACAATCTATTGCCCAAAGCGCACTTTCTATTGCAATAACCGAGTTTATGCAACAGTACCCCAATATGGCGATTGATATGCAAATCTCGAATAAATCGGTGAACCTTATTGAGGAAAGAATTGATTTAGCGATCCGTATTACTAACCAGCTAGAACCAAGCCTGATTGCCAAACCACTTTCAACTTGTTATTCCGTGATCTGTGCATCCCCCCGTTTTTTGGAAGGAAAAACGCGACCAGCAAAACCAGCAGATTTAGCTTTAATGGATTGCCTAACCTATAACTTCTTTGGCCGTAGTTTATGGGCGTTTGAAAAAGAGGGGGAACAACACACAGTGTTAGTGGATGGAAGATTGAGTGCCAATGAGTCTGTTTTTATCGCCGAAGCGACCTTAAATGGGGCTGGTATTTCTATGCAGCCTTATTATTCAGTAGCAAAGTATTTGGATTCAGGTGAATTAATTCAATTATTACCTGATTACACACCAATGCCATTAGGTATTTACGCTGTGTATACCAGTCGACAAAAAATGCCAACTTCACTACGTGCAGTGATTGATTACCTTGCTAACTGGTTTAGTACTTCGCCCCATTGGTTATCACTGATGCAGCAAGGCCAACGCTAAATGCTGTTCAATCTGGTTAAATTGTTTTTTTAAGTGTTGTGTGAAAATATCAGTGAGTTGCGATGATGGCCGGTGAATAGGCCTAATTAAACTGACTGTAAATGGGATTGAAAAGCTTAAAGGGCGCAGAGCCAGCTTACCTGAAGATTGCTGGTGGAAATCCAACGCTGTTAGTGGGTTAACAATGGAAATTCCAATGCCTTTTAGAGCCATCGCACAAATAGACGAGGCAGAATGCGTCTCCATCACCATTTTTCGGTCAATTTGCTGCTCCGCAAATGTTGAGTCAATTAATTGGCGGTAGCTGTCAGTTAAAGACAAACTAATAAACCGCTGATGCTGAAAATCGCTGGGGGTTAAGACCTTTTTTTGTGTGAGAGGGTGTCCCGCAGGTAACACACACACTTCATTTAAACTTCCAAGGGTTTGTTGCTCAGTACCAGGTGGCATTTGCAAATGTTCTGTTAAACCAAAGTCATAGCGCTGGGCTGAAAGCCACTCTTCAAGGACAGGAGATTCCTGAGGGATCACGGTGATACTGACATCGGGGTAGTTTTCCATAAAAGATTGGCAGACTGACGGCAAAAGGGATTGAGCAAAAGCGGGTAAGCAAGTCACTGAAATTTGGGCATGTTCAAAACGGCGTATTGTTTCTGCCGAGTTTTTGATGCGCTCTAATCCATAATAAGAACGTTCAACTTCTTCTAAAAATCGCAGCCCTTGCGCGGTGGGTTGCAAGCGTCCTTTGACGCGATCAAATAGCTTAAATTGCAGTAAATGCTCAAGGCGAGCCAGTTCACGGCTAATGGTCGGCTGTGAAGTATTCAGCAATGCCGCGGCTTCCGTCAAGTTAGGAGCGGTCATCACAGCACGAAATATCTCAATATGTCGCCACGAAATGGCTTGCATTTCTCACCTCAAAATTAAAGCTATATCAAATATGAATAGACTTTAGCAAAATGGATATTTTTTTTCCCATCTTTTCTCTGAATAATAGACTTTAATATAATAAAAACTTGCAAACGAGAAACATAATGACTTCATTCGCAACCACTTCAAGCCAGTATTTAACCCCTGAATATTTACGCGCGCTACCAGCACAATATGGTACTCCTGTTTGGGTATATGACAGTGCAGTCATCATTGAGCGTATTAAGCAATTACAAGTCTTTGATACGGTGCGCTTTGCACAAAAAGCCAGTTCAAATATCCACATTTTGCGCTTAATGAGAGAGCAGGGCGTGAAAGTCGATTCAGTTTCTTTAGGGGAAATCGAACGTGCGCTGGTGGCGGGGTTCAAGCCGGGTCGTGAAAATTCAGAAATTGTGTTTACTGCGGACGTGCTTGATAGAGCCACACTGGCTAAAGTGACGGAGCTGGATATACCTGTCAATGCAGGCTCAATTGATATGCTCGACCAAATTGGTCAGCAAAAAGCGGGGCACCCAGTTTGGCTGCGTATTAACCCAGGCTTTGGTCATGGTCATAGCCAAAAAACCAATACTGGCGGTGAAAACAGCAAACACGGCATTTGGCATGAAGATTTGCCAGCTGCACTTGAGAAAATTCGTCATTACAATTTATCGTTGATCGGTATTCATATGCACATTGGTTCAGGTGTTGATTATCAACATCTTGCAGATGTATGTGATTCGATGGTGGCGCTGGTGACAACTGCTGGTGTGGATCTTCATGCTATTTCAGCGGGTGGTGGGTTATCGACACCTTACCGTGAAGGCGATGAATTAATCGATGTGCAGCATTATTATAGTCTATGGGATAACGCGCGCCAGCGCATAGCACAGCATCTAGGACACGCAATTGAACTTGAAATCGAACCGGGTCGCTATTTAGTTGCAGAATCGGGCGTTTTGCTGGCGGAAGTGCGTGCTGTTAAAGATATGGGCAGCCGTCATTATGTCCTAGTCGACAGTGGTTTTAATGATTTAATGCGCCCAGCGATGTACGGCAGTTATCATCATATTTCAGTTTTACCGGCGGATGGAAGCGCAGCGGATGAGTCACAACTAAAAGACACCATCATCGCAGGCCCTTTATGTGAATCTGGTGATGTATTTACTCAGCTTGAAGGCGGGCTTGTAGTGACTCGCGCGTTACCTGAGGTCAAAGTAGGGGATTATTTGGTTTTCCACGACACAGGCGCCTACGGCGCATCGATGTCTTCAAACTATAATAGCCGCCCATTATTACCAGAGGTGATGTTTGTTGAGGGTAAACCGCAATTAATTCGCCGTCGCCAAACAATAGAAGAATTATTAGTGTTAGAGCTATCACTTTAAAAACTGCGAATGTGATGAAAAAAACCAGCGCTTAGGTCGCTGGTTTTTTTTATTTTGAAGAAAGCAAAAACTACTCTTTTGGGTGATTTACAATATTTTTTCGCATGTGAATATAAGGGAGCCACTACTGATTAATTGATATTTTTGGAATAATTTAAATATGAGGTTAATACTCTTTTTTTCTTTGTTTATATTTTCAAGTTAAGTTTTCGGTGTAGTTTGTTCTATTAATAGTAATAACAAAAAGCTCAAGGAGTAGGTTGCTCCTTGAGCTTTATTACTTATTTATAAACTAAGCGGCTTTCTTTTTCTTGCTTGCGTCTTCGTTTGACGGTTCATCAGGGGACTTTTTTGACGGAAGCACTCCTAAGTCATCAAATTCAAACTCATCGACATTAATTGTACGTAACCGGCTTGCTTCTGCTTTACGTAGAATATCGGCTTCTTCTTGCGTGATGACATTTTCAGGCAGCATTTGATCTGCCAGTTTGTCTAAACGGGTGAAGCTCAGTTTACGTTCTTTCAGACGGCAGATGCGTTCGAAAATAGGCTCAGCAGCAATGATGTCATATAACGCTTGGTTCACTAACCCATGAGGGTTGTTTTCCGTTGGCGTTAAGTATTGGCCACGGCCTAATCTGTCACGGGTTTCTGATGGTTCCATCAACAGCTGTGCCAATTTATGGTCAAGTTTGTCTGATGGCATGGACATCGCACGGCCTGTAGGGAACAAGGTTACTCGCATAATCGCTGCCACCATTTTGTTCGGGAAGTTTTTCAGCAGATCATCAATCGCTTTTTCAGACTGATATAAACAATCTTCAACAGCCCATTTTACCAGTGGTAAATCTGCTTTTTGGCGACCTTCATCTTCATAGCGTTTCAAGGTTGCAGATGCAAGATACAGGTTGCTGAGGATATCCCCTAAGCGAGCTGAAATACGTTCACGACGTTTTAAGCTACCGCCTAATACGCCCATTGCGACATCGGATAACAAGGCTAAGTTGGCACTTTGACGATTTAACATTTGATAATAGCGGCGTGTTTCATCTTTCGTTGGTGCATGACTACCACGACCGTTAGTTAAACCTAACCAGAAGCTACGGAATTGGTTACTAATGACATGACCAATGTGACCAAACACAGCTTTATCAAATTTGTGCAGGTTGTTATCTTGCGCCGCCGCCATCTCTTCTAAGACGAAAGGATGGCAACGGATTGCACCTTGACCAAAGATAATCATGCTGCGTGTGAGGATATTTGCGCCTTCAACGGTGATTGCGATCGGGGCACCTTGGTAAGCCCGCGCAACAAAGTTTGAGTCCCCTAAGCAAATGCCTTTACCACCCGTGATATCCATTGCATCAATAATGGCGCGTTGGCCACGGTGGGTGCAGTGGTACTTAACGATAGCCGAAAGGACTGCGGGCTTTTCGCCTAACATAATACCCGAGGTGATTAAGGTTGCAGCGGCATCCATCAAGTAAGTATTACCTGCAATGCGTGCTAAGGGTTCTTCGATACCTTCCATTTTACCTATCGGTAATTTGAATTGGCGGCGAATATAAGAGTAAGCGCCAGTCGCGATAGCGATACTTTTTAAGCTACCTGTTGAGTTCGATGGTAAGGTGATACCACGCCCAACAGATAGACATTCCACTAACATTCTCCAGCCTTGCCCGGCCATTTTTGGCCCACCAATGATGTAATCGATAGGAACAAAAATGTCTTTTCCGCGAGTCGGGCCATTCATAAATGGAATATTCAGTGGGAAATGACGGTGACCAATTTCGACGCCCGGCGTGTTGGTTGGGATTAATGCGCAGGTGATGCCGAGGTTTTTCTCACCACCTAATAATTTGTCTGGATCTGACAATTTAAACGCAAGGCCGAGTACAGTCGCAATCGGTGCTAAGGTAATGTAGCGTTTATTCCATGATAAGCGCATACCTAATACTTGCTCACCTTGCCATTCACCCATACAGACAACGCCTGAATCGGGAATCGCACCTGCATCGGAACCTGCTTCAGGGCTGGTTAAAGCAAAGCATGGAATTTCTTCACCTGTTGCTAGACCCGGTAAATAACGTTGTTTTTGCTCATCAGTACCATAATGTTGCAGTAATTCACCTGGACCTAATGAATTAGGAACCCCGACTGTGATAGCTAAAATGCCTGATACACCTGCAAGTTTTTGTAATACTTGGGATTGAGCATAAGCTGAAAACTCGAGTCCGCCATATTCTTTTTTGATGATCATAGCGAAGAAGCGGTGATCACGCAGGTATTGCCAGACTTCAGGTGTTAAATCGGCAAGTTCATGACTAACTTCAAAGTCATTCACCATGCCGCACACGGTTTCTACTGGGCCATCAATAAATGCTTGTTCTTCTGCGGTTAACTGTGGTTTTGGGTAGTTATGCAGTTTGTTCCAGTCTGGTGCACCACGGAAAAGGTCACCTTCCCACCATGTGGTTCCTGCGTCGATAGCCTCTTTTTCAGTTCTCGACATCGGTGGCATGACTTTTTGGAACATTTTCATGGCACGCGCAGAGAAAAAGGATTGGCGTACAGGAGAGAAAACAAAAGGAAATAAGACTAGAGCCACTGGCAGCAATATCCAGTAACTCCAAATATTTAACACACCCATGACGGCAGTATAGGCTAATAGCAGCGCTGTACTAAGTACAAGGGAAGTTCTGTGATAACAGAGTACGCCGATTAAGGCGAGAAATAAAACAATGCTAAGAAGGATCATAGTGAAGCTCCTGTCGACTTGTAAGAGGTCTGACCTGTTTGTTGTCTCAATCTATACCTAGTAATAAAGGATTAGCAATATATTTACATCTTAATTACAACTCAGTTCACAAAAACACCAAATAATGGCTGGGAAAGTTGAAATTAAAATAATCGCCATTAAAGAAAATAAGGTTATTAAGTATAACTAAACGTTATTTTTGTCGACGGGTTCAAGACCGCACAATCAAAAGTAGAAACAAAGCGTCCCCTGTGTAACAATCTGAGTATTAAAGCTTAATGACTGATATCCATCTAAATTTGTGCCACGAAGTGGTCTGTTTTATGTGAATTATTTTGGATGTAAGTTGGCTATATTCTCAATAACGTATTCTTAATTAAGGGGAAACCTCATGTACCAAGATCTAATCCGTGGTGAATTGACTGAAGCGGCTGAGACGTTATCGAATTTCTTAAGTGACGAAGCGAATATTGAAGCTATTCAACAAGCGGCGGTGTTATTAGCGGACTCTTTTAAAGCAGGCGGTAAGGTATTATCTTGTGGTAACGGTGGTTCACACTGTGATGCAATGCATTTTGCGGAGGAACTCACAGGCCGTTATCGTGAAAATCGCCCCGGCTATCCTGCAATTGCGATTTCAGATGTTAGCCATTTATCCTGCGTGAGCAATGACTTCGGTTATGAGTTTGTTTTTTCTCGTTTTATTGAAGCAGTTGGTATGAAAGGTGATGTGTTACTGGGAATTTCAACGTCAGGTAACTCAGGAAATATTATCAAAGCCATTGCTGCTGCTCGTGAAAAAGGTATGAAAGTCATCACATTAACAGGAAAAGATGGCGGGAAAATGGCAGGTACTGCGGATATTGAAATTCGTGTCCCTCATTTTGGTTATGCAGACCGTATTCAAGAGATCCATATCAAAGTTATCCATATCCTTATTCAATTAATTGAAAAAGAGATGGTGAAGTAACGATTTAGTCGTTGTAGGAGCTTTAAAATGTGCGAGTTACTTGGCATGAGTGCCAATGTTCCAACTGATATTACCTTTAGTTTGAGTGGGTTAATTTCTCGTGGAGGGCAAACAGGCCCACACAAAGATGGCTGGGGAATTACGTTCTACGAAGGTCTCGGGTGTCGCACATTTAAAGATCCACAACCGAGCTTTACCTCTCCTGTTGCGCGTTTCGTGCAGGAATACCCTATCAAGTCTGAAAGCATTGTGGCACATATTCGCCAAGCCAATCGCGGGGATGTGTCGTTAGTGAATACTCACCCCTTTACCAGAGAGCTTTGGGGGCGTAATTGGACTTATGCACACAATGGGCAGCTTAAAGGATACCGTTCCCTTGATACAGGGCGTTATTGGCCGATTGGGGAAACCGATAGTGAATGGGCATTTTGTTGGATTTTGCAGCAATTAAGTGAAAAATACCCACGAAAACCATCGAACTGGAAAAGTGTTTTTCGTTTTATTGCTAGTTTAGCAGAGCAACTGCGTCGCAAAGGTGTCTTCAATATGTTGCTATCTGATGGGCAATACTTGATGGCGTTTAGCTCAACGAAATTACATTGGATCACGCGTAAAGCACCATTTGGTATGGCAAAGTTGCTCGATCAGGATATTGAAATTGATTTTGCACAGTGCACTACACCAACAGATATTGTCTCTGTGATTGCAACTCAACCTTTGACTGGCAATGAAGACTGGCAAAAGATTGAGCCAGGCAACTTTGTGTTATTCCACCTTGGTCAGCGCATACTGTGATTTCATCCCCAACAGTTTTGTTGGGGTATCCGGTAAGCCCATGACAGCATATTTTCCTGAGTTTACCGAAACGTGTGCAAGCCTTCCTGTTTGGTTGAAATATTCATAAGCGGGCTGTAGCTGCTTCCAAAACGTATAATGGCTTGAATTTTGATAGCGCAGCATATTTTCTTTCGTCATTTTAAACGGATAGATATTCACGCTAATTGTTGATTGGCCATTTAGCAATGCGGTTTCTACTGTTTGGTAGATTTCGCCCATGTATTTATCCGTCATCGCATAACAACCCACTGACACACAACTGCCGTGGATCATCAGGTAACTTCCGCTGTACCCTTGGGCTTTATCAAACTCATTAGGGAAACCAATATTGATAGATCGGTAATACCGACTATTAGGGTTGAGCTGCTCCGTCGTAATTTGATAGAAACCCTCAGGACTTTTAAGATCACCCTCTATTTTCTTTGGTCCTAACCCACCAGAAAACTTACAAATTGGATAGGTTTTCGACAAGGTATATTTGCCTGATGGTGTTTTTTGGTAGAGTTCAAGTACACCTTCTTGTTTAAATATTTGTATAAATATCGATGAGTCAAGATTCGCTCGTGATTCATTCTTTAACAAAAATGAAGCGTTATCTGCCTGAGTAACCGATGTATACATGAGTACAAATGGGGATACGACACAAATTAATTTACTTGTTTTCATGCTTAAGCCAAATATTGAAGGTGATATTGATTAAAAATAACACATGTTTTACACATTTTAGACGAGCTGTTTAAAAATTAATATAGGTTGTTAATAGTTTTTAAATGAATCTTTATTGTTTAAATAATAAACAGTCATCGATAAACATGAGTCTAATGTTCGTTAATACCGAATTGTTAATGGAAAAAATTAAATAATAATGCAATTTGCTTGAACTATGTCACTTCTCTAGACGGACAGCGTGAGCTGAAACTGATAAAATTACGACTGGCAGAAGACAAGAATTTAGTAACAATTTTGTGAGAATACTCGCTCAAGTCACGAAAGTGACTTGAGTAGTTTTTATGACTGAGTCGCTATCATTCATTGCTGAATCGTTAGCTTAGGGTTTAACTGATAAACTTGTGCAGATCTTATGATTAAAATTAAAAAAGGCCTCAACCTTCCCATCGCAGGTGAGCCAGCCCAAGTGATAGAAGACGGCCCGAAAATTCAACACGTAGCACTGCTAGGTGAGGAATATGTCGGAATGCGTCCTTCGATGCTGGTTAAAGAAGGTGAGAGTGTAATAAAAGGACAGGTTCTCTTTGAAGACAAAAAGAACCCTGGGGTCGTATTTACGAGCCCTGCCTGCGGAAAAATTGTTGCTATTCATCGTGGTGAGCGTCGTGTATTGCAGTCTGTTGTTATTGAAATCGAAGGTGATGAGCAAGTCACTTTTGCTGCATATTCGCGTGATGAGCTCCCCGTATTAACGCGTGAACAAGTCGAAGATAACCTAATTAAATCAGGTATGTGGACCTCTTTAAGAACGCGTCCATTTAGCCGTTCTCCACAACCGGGTTCTTCGCCGATTGCTATTTTTGTGACTGCAATGGATACCAGCCCATTAGCTGCTGATCCTATTGGAATCATTTGCGAAAATGCGCAAGCATTTAATGATGGTTTATTGGTTCTTAGCCGCTTAACGGAAGGTAAAATCCATGTATGCCATGGAGAGGGAGATTTACCGAAGGTTAACAGCCAAGCCCAAATCACCTATACCCAATTTAGCGGGCCACACCCAGCGGGGTTAGCTGGTACTCACATTCATTTCTTAGAACCTGTGAGTATCAAGAAAAAAGTGTGGAGCCTGAATTACCAAGATGTTATCGCTATTGGAAAGCTATTTGTTACGGGTCACTTATACACTGACCGTGTGATTTCCTTAGCGGGTCCACAAGTTGAAAAACCACGTTTACTGCGTACCCGCCTTGGGGCTGACTTATATGAATTGACCAAAGGGCAACTCAAATCAGGTGAAAACCGCATTATTTCAGGGTCTGTACTTTGGGGTGTTACCTGTGATGAAGCCCATCACTATCTTGGTCGTTTTCATAACCAAGTTTCTGTTCTCGCAGAAGGTCGTGAAAAAGAGTTATTTGGATGGATTATGCCTGGGGTAAATAAATTCACCATTACCCGCACAACGATTGGGCATTTCCTGAAAAATAAACGCTTTAACTTTACGACGACGATGAACGGTGGTGAGCGTTCAATGGTACCGATTGGTAACTATGAACGTGTTATGCCGCTGGACATCATGATCACGCATTTATTGCGCGATCTCCTTGCGGGGGATACTGATACATCACAAGAGCTAGGCTGTTTAGAGCTGGATGAAGAAGATTTAGGTTTATGTACCTACGTTTGTCCAGCGAAGTATGAATACGGTCCTGTGCTGCGTGATGTGCTGTCCAAGATAGAGCTAGAAGGGTAATTCCATGGGTCTGAAACATTTATTTGAAAAATATGAGCACCATTTTGAGCCCGGTGGAAAGTTAGCGAAATATTATGCGCTGTATGAAGCCGTTTCGACTGTTTTCTACACGCCGGGTACAGTCACTAAAGGCCGCTCTCACGTTCGAGATACTATCGATCTTAAACGTATGATGATCTTGGTGTGGCTCGCTGTTTTCCCTGCGATGTTCTGGGGGATGTATAATGTAGGAAACCAAGCGATCCCTGCATTGCATCAGCTCTATAGCGGCGTTGAATTACAGCAAATTATTGCAAGTGATTGGCATTATAGCTTAGCGCAGTTTTTAGGCGCATCACTGTCAATGGATGCAGGATGGGGAAGTAAAATGCTGCTTGGTGCAGTGTATTTCCTTCCTATTTATGCTGTTGTTTTCTTAGTTGGTGGGTTCTGGGAAGTGTTATTTGCCATGATCCGCGGCCATGAAATCAATGAAGGCTTCTTTATTACCTCCATTTTGTTTGCATTGATTGTTCCGCCAACGATTCCATTATGGCAGGCAGCACTTGGGATTACCTTTGGTGTGGTTGTTGCGAAGGAAATCTTTGGGGGAACAGGGCGTAACTTCTTAAACCCAGCATTAGCAGGTCGTGCATTTTTATTCTTTGCTTACCCAGCACAAATCTCGGGTGACTTAGTCTGGACTGCGGCGGATGGTTTCTCTGGTGCAACGCCTTTGTCTCAGTGGGCAACGGGTGGCGAGCACGCACTAATGAATACCGTTAGCGGCGAGCCTATTACATGGATGCAAGCATTTTTAGGAAACATGCCTGGCTCTATCGGTGAAGTATCGACATTGATGCTGTTTATCGGTGGTGCGTTGATTATGTTCTTCCGCATTGCATCATGGCGTATTGTGGCCGGTGTGATGCTGGGCATGATCGCAATGTCTTATGTGTTTAATCTTATCGGTTCAGACACTAACCCGCTGTTTGCAATGCCATGGTGGTGGCATATGGTATTAGGTGGCTTTGCATTCGGTATGATTTTTATGGCGACAGACCCTGTTTCAGCTTCGTTTACGGATAAAGGTAAATGGGCTTACGGTATTCTGATCGGCGTAATGTGTGTTCTTATCAGGGTGGTTAACCCAGCTTACCCAGAAGGGATGATGCTAGCTATCCTGTTCGCCAACCTGTTTGCTCCTCTGTTTGACTATCTGGTCGTTCAAGCAAATATTAAGCGGAGAAAAGCTCGTGGCTAATGAAAAACCAATCAATAACGATGGCGTCGGCAGAACATTCCTTGTTGTGTTTATTCTGTGCCTCGTGTGTTCAATCATTGTCGCTGGGGCTGCGGTTGGTTTAAAACCACAGCAACAGGAACAAATTCAGTTAGATACCCAACGTAACATTTTAAGTGTTGCAGGGCTTTCTACGCCTAAAATGAGCGCAGATGAAGTTCAAAAAGTCTATGCAGAACGTATTGAGCCAAAACTTTTAAACTTCAAAACTAACGAGTTATCAGATAGCACAGGGCGTTTTGTTCTAAATGATGAACTACGTAGTGATGAAAGTAGTATTGCGCTTTCGCCACAGGAAGACATCGCGAAAATTCGCCGCCGTGCGAATAGTGCTGAAATCTACTTGGTAAAAGATGATGCAGGTAAAGTTTCACAAATCATTTTACCCGTTTATGGCTCAGGGTTGTGGTCAGTGATGTACGCCTTTATCGCTGTTGATGTTGACGGTGTGACATCTCGTGGTATCACTTACTACGCACACGGGGAAACACCCGGTCTGGGTGGTGAAGTAGATAACCCGCAGTGGAAAGCACAATGGCCGGGTAAAAAACTGTTTAATGAACAAGGTATTCCAGCAATTAAAATCATGCGTACTGGTGCAACCGATAGCCCTTACGGTATTGATGGTCTTTCGGGTGCGACCCTGACATCAAACGGTATTCAACATATGTTTGATTTCTGGTTAGGTGACAACGGCTTTGGTCCGTTCCTGAAAAAAGTACGTGAAGGAGCGCTGAATAATGGCTGATTCAAAAGAAGTAAAACGCGTCCTTCTTGGGCCGCTATTTGATAATAACCCGATTGCTTTACAGGTTTTGGGTGTGTGTTCTGCATTGGCGGTCACGACTAAGTTAGAAACCGCGTTGGTGATGACCATTGCAGTGACACTGGTTACTGCATTCTCTAACTTTTTTATCTCATTGATTCGAAACTATATTCCAAGCAGTGTGCGTATTATCGTACAAATGGCCATCATTGCCTCATTGGTTATCGTGGTGGACCAAATTCTGCGGGCTTATGCCTATGAGATATCAAAGCAGCTTTCTGTCTTTGTTGGCTTAATCATTACTAACTGTATCGTGATGGGGCGCGCAGAGGCTTATGCCATGAAAGCGCCACCAATTGAAAGTTTTATGGATGGTATTGGTAATGGCCTTGGTTACGGAGTGATCCTTGTTTTAGTCGGTTTCCTGCGTGAGCTTTTCGGCTCCGGTAAACTGTTTGGCATCACAGTATTTGAGTCACTGCAAAACGGTGGCTGGTATATGCCAAATGGCCTGTTCTTACTGGCACCAAGCGCATTCTTTATTATCGGTATGCTGATTTGGGGCTTACGTACCCTGAAACCGGCTCAAATAGAGAAGGATTAATCAAATGGAACATTATATAAGCCTATTTGTTAAATCCATTTTTATTGAAAATATGGCATTAGCCTTCTTCTTGGGAATGTGTACATTCCTTGCCGTATCGAAGAACGTTAAAACGGCGTTTGGTTTAGGGATTGCGGTCACTGTTGTCCTCGGAATTTCTGTTCCTGCGAATAACTTGGTGTACAACCTAGTGCTGCGTGATGGGGCGATAGCCGAAGGGGTGGATTTATCCTTCCTGAATTTTATTACCTTTATTGGTGTGATAGCGGCGTTGGTTCAGATCCTCGAAATGATTTTGGATCGTTATTTTCCATCGTTGTATAACGCGTTAGGTATCTTCTTGCCATTGATTACCGTTAACTGTGCAATTTTTGGTGGCGTATCTTTCATGGCTCAGCGCGATTATAACTTTAGCGAATCCGTTATTTATGGCTTCGGTTCAGGGATCGGCTGGATGCTTGCTATCGTATTGATGGCTGCTATCCGTGAGAAGATGAAATACTCAGATATCCCCGCGGGTCTAAAAGGGTTAGGTATCACCTTTGTGACGACCGGCTTGATGGCATTGGGCTTTATGTCCTTCTCCGGTGTGCAGCTATAAAGGCGAGAAGAATTCATGGAAATTATTATTCTAGGTGTAGTGATGTTTACCCTGATTGTCTTGGTGCTGACAGGTTTAATTCTGTTTGCCAAATCCAAGTTAGTCAATACGGGGAACATCAAAGTTGAAGTTAATGGCGACCCAGATAAAAGCTTTGAAGCCCCTGCGGGCGACAAATTATTAGGTATGTTATCTAGCCAAGGTATTTTTGTCTCATCAGCTTGCGGTGGTGGTGGTTCATGTGGTCAGTGCCGTGTGAAAATCAAAGACGGTGGTGGGGATATTTTACCGACCGAACTTTCGCACATAAATAAACGTGAAGCTAAAGAAGGCTGCCGTTTAGCCTGCCAAGTGAATGTGAAGCAAGACCTTAAAATTGAGCTTCCAGAAGAAATTTTTGGCGTGAAAAAATGGGAGTGTGAAGTTATCTCTAACGATAATAAAGCCACTTTCATTAAAGAATTAAAACTGAAAATTCCAGCAGGAGAGGTCGTTCCTTTCCGTGCGGGTGGTTATATTCAAATTGAATGCCCAGAACATGTTGTAAAATATGAAGATTTCGATGTTCCTGAAGAATATCGTGAAGACTGGGATAAGTTTAATTTGTTCCGTTATGTTTCTGAAGTTAAAGAGCCAACGGTGCGTGCATATTCAATGGCTAACTACCCTGAAGAGCACGGTATTATTATGTTGAACGTACGTATTGCGACGCCTCCGCCGCGCAACCCTGACGTTCCACCGGGAATTATGTCTTCTTATATTTGGTCATTAAAGCCAGGTGATAAGGTGACAATCTCAGGTCCATTCGGTGAGTTTTTTGCGAAAGAAACAGAAGCTGAAATGGTCTTTATTGGTGGTGGTGCAGGTATGGCGCCGATGCGTTCACACATTTTCGACCAATTACGCCGTTTAGACTCAAAACGCAAAATCAGTTTCTGGTATGGTGCGCGTTCTGTTCGCGAAATGTTCTACACAGAAGACTTTGACGAGCTGGCTGCAGAGCATGAAAACTTTACTTGGAATGTGGCGCTTTCAGACCCATTACCAGAAGATAACTGGAACGGTTACACAGGCTTTATTCATAATGTTCTGTATGAAAATTATTTGAAAGACCATCCTGCACCTGAAGATTGTGAGTTCTATATGTGTGGACCGCCAATGATGAATGCAGCAGTGATCAAAATGCTGAAAGATTTGGGTGTTGAAGATGAAAATATCTTACTGGATGATTTCGGTGGTTAAGTAATTTTATTGGATTTATCGTACTTACCAAGTAAAGTGCGGAGAGTAATCAAATAAAGAGGGAAAATGCTTCCCTCTTTATCATTTATGTTGATACTGTTAATTGCTAATTATTTAATTGGTTATTAATAGCTTAAGAGATATTTTGACTTGAACATTCTCTGCATGGGTGACGATGTAAAGTGTGTTAATAGTCTGAGCGAAACTAACAATACGCGCTCATGATTGACGCGGAGAAAATAATGCTGAACAAAAGAATTTATACCCCAATCTTACTGTTTGTTGCTGCGCTGTTTCTGACGGCTTGTGGTGGGCCAGAGCAACAAAATCTGCAAGGGCAGACGATGGGGACGTATTACTCTGTTAAATATGTCACTGACTCTTCAGAACCAAAACCTGAAGCAGTTCAAGCCGAAATTGATAAGCGTTTGGAAGAAGTGAATGACCAAATGTCTACCTATCGCCCAGACTCTGAATTAAGTCGTTTTAATCAATTCAAGGAAGTGAATACGCCTTTCCCAGTGTCGGCTGCAACCGCGAAAGTAGTGAAAAAAGCGATTGAGATTAATAAACTAACAGATGGCTCTTTAGATGTGACGGTTGGGCCATTAGTTAATTTATGGGGGTTTGGCCCAGAAGGCCGCGTGACGAAAGCACCTTCAGATGAAGAACTTGCTAAACGCCGTGCATGGGTAGGAATCGAAAAGCTTTCAGTTCAAGATAATAACCTGGTTAAAACCATACCAGAGCTATATGTTGACCTGTCTTCTATTGCTAAAGGTTATGGTGTAGATGTTGTAGCCGAGTATCTCGAGTCACAAGGCATCAATGACTATATGGTCGATATTGGTGGCGAAGTGCGTACGAAAGGTAAAAATGGCAAAGAAGCACCATGGCGCATTGCCATTGAGAAACCATCAACGGATGGAGTGAGCCAAACCGCACAGGAAATTATTGAGCCAGGTGATCGCTCAATAGCAACATCAGGTGATTATCGTAATTATTTTGAGCAAGATGGTGTTCGTTTTTCTCACACGATTGACCCAAAAACAGGCCGCCCAATTACTCATAACTTAGTCTCTATCACTGTGCTTGCTGAAAATTGCATGAGTGCCGATGGCTTATCCACAGGGCTAAATGTCTTAGGGCCAGAAGCCGGTTTAGCACTTGCTGAAAAAATGAATGTGCCTGTTTTTATGATAGTTAAGACAGATAAAGGTTTTGAAGAGCGTTATACTAAGGCATTCGAACCCTTTTTAACGAAGAAACAGTAACTTTGGGAGGCTAAAGGTATGCTAAATATTTTTATTGCAACTTTTGCACTGTTTTTACTGGCTTTTTTGGGAATGTCGTTGGGCTATATTATTAAACGTAAGAGTATCCAAGGTAGCTGTGGCGGTTTAAGTAGTATTGGCGTTGAAAAAGTATGTGATTGCCCTGAACCTTGCGATGCACGTAAAAAACGTATGGCACGTGATGAAGCTCGGAAAAAACTGTTAGAAAAGAACCGTATAATCTAAAGCGAATTTTTATTTTGCATAACCTTAACTGTTGTTTTAACAGTTAAGGTTTATTTTTAGGCATTATTTATTAAAAGCCTTCGGTGAATCCACCATTACTGCATCAGCCCCTATCTCTTTCGCCAACTGGTAATCGCTTTGGTTATTTACACCAAAAACAATGATATAAGCGTCACCATCACGTTTAAAGCACTCTATCGCTGATTTATCCCATGAAAGCGTTGCAGGGGAGCGTGCCTCACCTAGCGTATATTTTTCAACAACTTCAACTTTACGATGTAGCTCAAAACCATACCAACGAGAAGCTGGCTTATCCGTTTTATTGATTGGTTTTGTGTCTGGAACTGAACATTGATGGTTCATAATGCTATTTGCCAAAATGGTACGAGTTTCATCACGGCTTTCAAAGGTCTGAATTTTAGGGGATAGCTGATTTAGCGCGGTTAAGAAATCGGTATTGGTAGAGTAAAAGCGTACTTGATTGAATGCTTTTGTTTTTTCCAATAAGGCTAGAGTAGCTTTGGCTTGAGTGGCTGGGTTGGCGTCAGGGGATTTTAAGTCAATATAAAAGGTGGTGTCTGGATACTTTTTTAATATGGCTTCTAGTGTGCTAATTGTGGTGGTTGCAGCGGGTAATTGTTGGTTGTTTTTTTGATTAAATTGGTATGCAGCATTGATATGGCTAAGTTGCTCTGCGGAATAGGCCGAAACAGGGCCTTTTTTATCTGTTAGAGAATCAAGATCACTTGGGCGATATAACACTAATTGATTATCTTGGCTGAGCTGGACGGTTAACCAAATGGCATCCGCTTTGTTTTTCTTTGCAAGATCAATAGCATAAATCGTATTTTCAGGTGCATCTGCCGTACCAGCGCGGTGCGCAACAATTTGAGGTGAAGCCATTTGAGTGGTGAATGCAAATGAGTTTTGAGTGATCAGAAGTAGCAACCCAATGATCGCTAACGGGTTAAATTTTAATGCGGATATCATTGCCATGAGTATTGTCCATAAAATAATTTTTAACGAGTTGTGAGGGAAATAAGCCAGTCTGTTGTATTACTTTTTTATTAATCTGTAATCCATTAGGACTCTTTTTAAGACTAACTTTATTTATTTTTACCCATAAAGTGTGGCAGTTAAATATGACAATAAAATGAATTGGTTTTTATTAACAGAGAGTTAGAAGAGATTAAAATGAGCTTGATATCGTACTTCCTCGTAATTGCATGGCTAATAAAAATACTGTATATTTAATCAGTTGATTGGTTTTTTTATGAGTGAACCCGTGCGTAAAATTATTCATATTGATATGGACTGCTTTTATGCGGCGATAGAAATGCGCGATGACCCAAGCCTACGCAATGTCCCTATTGCGGTTGGTGGAAGTGCGGATCGTCGGGGAGTTATCAGTACAGCCAACTATGAAGCGCGCCGCTATGGCGTACACAGCGCGATGTCGACGGCTATTGCCTTGAGGCTTTGCCCGCACCTAAAAGTCGTCCCAGGGCATATGGCACTGTATAAAGAAACCTCTATTCATATTCGCAAGATTTTTGCGCGCTATACCGATTTAATCGAACCTCTTTCCCTTGATGAAGCGTATTTAGATGTGACGGATTGTACGCAGTTGCATGGCTCTGCAACTTTGATTGCAGAAGCTATTCGTCAGCAAATTTTTGATGAATTGCAGTTAACTGCATCAGCGGGGATCGCACCTATCAAGTTTTTAGCGAAAATCGCTTCGGATATGAATAAACCTAATGGTCAGTTTGTTATCACGCCACAAAATATGGATCAATTCGTCCTCACATTACCATTAAAAAAGATCCCCGGAGTCGGCAAAGTGACGGCTCAAAAATTGGCGGATATGGGGCTAAATACCTGCGCTGACGTGCAGCAATTTGATGTTGTTACGTTAATCAAGAATATGGGTAAATTTGGCCAAGCTCTCTGGGAACGTTGTCATGCTATTGATGAGCGTGCTGTAAACCCTGATAGGTTGAGAAAATCCGTGGGGGTTGAACGGACATTAGCCGAAGACATTCATCAATGGGATGATTGCCTTTTGTTGTTAGATAAGTTGTATGAAGAATTGCAGTTACGTTTAGCAAAAGTAAAACCCGATTTGCGTATCGCCCGCCAAGGGGTGAAATTCAAGTTTGATGACTTTCAGCAAACAACGCAAGAGCATGTGTATCCCATTTTAAATAAACAAGATTTAGTACAACTCGCACAGCAGGTTTGGGAAAATCGCCGGTTAAAGCGAGGGGTGAGGTTGGTGGGGTTACATGTCATGCTACAAAGCCCGCAATTAGAGCGGCAGTTATTGCTTGAACTTTAAAAAAATGCTCATCAAAAGGATGAGCATTCTATTCAATATCAGTGGATTAGCCTTTAACTGGGATCGCTTTTAACACCGCAGTTAACAGTTTCCAATACTCACCAACACTGGCGATATGAACGCGTTCATCTGGTGAGTGAGCACCACGGATGGTTGGCCCAATAGACACCATATCCATATCTGGATATGGCTTTTTGAATAAACCGCACTCAAGGCCTGCGTGGATCACCATAACATTTGGGATCTTACCAAATAACTTATTGTAGGTTTCACTCACCAAATGCATCACTGCAGAGTCTGCATCTGGCTGCCAACCTGGGTAGCTACCTTCTGCACGATATTGGGCTTTCGCTAATTTACTAACAGAAGTCAGCATGTTAACGACATAATTTTTACCGCTATCGATGAGTGAACGAACGAGGAAGATGACCTCTGCTTTATCTTCCGTCATACGTACGACACCTTCATTTAGTGAGGTTTCCACGACACCTTTTGCGACATCACTCATACGGATAACGCCATTTGGTGCCGCATTTAAGAAGAAAACAAAGCGTTGTTGGCAGTCATCAGACAGCGCTTTTAAGTCGCTTTGTGTTTCATCTAACAACAGCACTAAGTTAGGTTCAACAGCAGCTAACTCATTTTTCAGAATGCTTTCGTAGCGTGTTCTTAATGCAGTCAGATCAGCAACTTTATCGGCTGGAACAGAAATAATGGCATGTGCTTCACGTGGAATCGCATTACGTACGGTACCGCCTTTAAACTCTAATAGTTTTAGGCTGAGATCTTCTGCGTGGCCTGCAAGAAAACGTGCTAACAGTTTGTTTGCATTACCTAAACCTAAATGAACATCACCACCTGAGTGGCCACCTTTTAAACCTTTTAAGGTCAAGGTAAAGGTTTGATAACCTTCTGGTAATGCTTCGCGAGTTAGGTCAAAAGTGGTTGTGAAATCAACACCACCAGCGCAACCCATGTAGATTTCGCCTTCTTCCTCGGAGTCGGTGTTGATTAAGATATCCGCTTGTAACCAGCCTGCTTTTAAGCCAAACGCACCTTCCATACCCGCTTCTTCGGTCATGGTTAACAGCACTTCCATTGGGCCGTGCTCAACGCTGTCATCAGCTAAAACTGCCAGTGCAGAAGCTAAACCAATACCGTTATCTGCGCCTAATGTGGTTCCTTCAGCAGTCACCCATTCGCCATTTACATACGGGCGGATTGGGTCAACTTTAAAGTCATGCACCGTATCATTATTTTTTTGCGGAACCATGTCTAAGTGGGCTTGTAACACCACGGCTTTACGGTTTTCGTAGCCCGCAGTTGCAGGTTTACGGATCAAAATGTTGCCGACTTCATCACGCTCAACGTGGAAGCCTTTTTGTTTTGACCAATCAACGATATGTGCCGCTAAAGCTTCTTCATGATATGAAGGATGTGGAATGGAGCAGATGGTAGCGAAGATGTCCCACAGTGGTTGGGGGGATAGTTTGGCTAAGTCAGACACGTGTATCTCCTATGATTTTCCCGTTATATTTCAAGCTATAGCGTTGTTGTCTGCACTCACAAACCTACGTCACATACTGATGTATGCTCCTTGGATTTGTTCATTTGCCGCCTAGCTATAACTTGAACTATTTAGGGAAAATCCCTGAATCATCTAGACAGCAGCCGATTGACAGTCAACGCGAGTTTCAGCTTCGATTTTTAAAAGGAACATTGCTGTAATTATGACCTAACAGCCTGAAGTTTCGAATTAAAGGCCGCCTCTTTTATAAACTCAGGATAACACTTTCTTTTGAATAATGGACAGTGTAAATGATAATAATTGATGGCGAATGATGCTTTTTACTGGTTTTTAGCGCGCCGAATCACTATAATCTCGCGCAACCTTTTTTCCGCAAGACACATTTCAGATTTACTCAGCAGTCGGGACCCGAATTATATGAGCGAAAAATATGTCGTAACGTGGGATATGTTGCAAATACATGCCCGTAAACTCGCACAACGTTTATTACCAGTAGAACAATGGACCGGTATTATCGCGGTTAGCCGTGGTGGACTTGTCCCTGGTGCACTTCTTGCACGTGAACTGGGAATTCGTCACGTTGACACCGTTTGTATCTCTAGCTATGACCATGATAACCAACGCGAATTAACTGTTATCAAGCGCGCTGAAGGCGATGGTGAAGGCTTTATCGTCATTGATGATTTAGTTGATACTGGCGGTACTGCACAAGCTATTCGTGATATGTATCCAAAAGCACACTTTGTGACTATCTTCGCAAAACCAGCTGGTCGTCCATTAGTTGATGACTATGTGGTTGATATCCCTCAAGATACTTGGATTGAGCAGCCTTGGGATATGGGCGTTGTCTTTGTTAAGCCTCTGTGTGAACAAGATAAATAAATCTGTTTGTCACTTAAAGTTAGGTAAAAACACTGTAATTATAAAGCCTTATGGATTTTATTGATTGCTAGAACACATTAATACCTAAAATTTTTGAGTCAAACACGATATAATTTGGGGAGTGCATTATGTGCATTCCCCTTATTTTTTGGTTCCATTCAGCGACGGTATACAGGTAATTGGGATGACTCAGCAAAATTTATCCGAAAAACTCTTTAAGCCTAAAATCAGACAGGTTGAAACATCGACACTGGTCTCATATTCCGCCCAAACACTGCCTCAGCTCAAAGAGCACAGTGTGCTGAGTGGTTCTCACCATGCGGGCTGGTATCGCATGATTAACCGCTTGATGTGGATTTGGCGTGGAATTGACGCATTAGAAATAGAAGATGTGCTTAGCCGTATTGCGATTTCGAATGCGCCACGGAGTAATGAGAACCAACTCGATACTGTCATCGGTAATCGTTCAGGCAATTGGTGTTTTGAATGGTCTCAACAAGCGATGCATTGGCAACAAAAAGCCTTAGAGTTCGAGAAGGGGGTTGATGCGGGTAATGCGTGGCTGCACGCAGCAAATTTATATAGCATAGCCGCTTACCCGTTTATCAAAGGTGATGAACTTGCAGATCAAGCTATTCTTCTTGCGAATAAAGCCTATGATAGCGCCGCTAAATTTTCTCAATACCGTTTAAAGAAAATTCCTTTCAAAGTGGATGGCGGTAAAGAGGTTTGCGGCTTTTTGCATATTCCCTCTCAGGGGCAAGGCCCTTATCCAACGGTAATGATTTGCGGTATGTTAGATAGCTTACAAATTGATTTTTGTCGCTATTTCCGTGATTACCTTGAGCCATTGGGGATTGCTATGCTCACGCTGGATATGCCATCTATTGGTTATTCGAACAAATACAAGCTCACCCAAGAAACCACCACGTTACATGAGCAAATTGTTCGCCAAATTGATGATATTGCATGGATTGACCATACACGCTTTGGCATAGTTGGAATGCGTTTTGGCGCAAACATAGCGTTAAGATTAGCTTATATGTGCCCTGAGAAAATCAAAGGGGTCGCTGTGATAGGTCCAATTGTGCACAGTTTATTGCACGAAGAGAAATATCAACGAGATATTCCTCGGATGGTTTTGGATGTGTTCGCCAGTCGTCTGGGGATTTACCAAGTTGATGGATCTGCATTACGCCACGAACTTAGTTGTTATTCTTTGAAAAATCAGGGGCTTTTAGGCAGGAGAAGTAAGGTTCCTATGTTAGCTGTCAGCTTGAAAGACGATATTTATAGCCCAAAAGCGGAAGCGGATCTGATTAAACGTTCTTCTATGGATACGGATGCCATTATGTTACCAAGCCATCCAGTGTTCGCCAATTTTGAGAAAGCGTTAAGTGAAACAACGAATTGGTTAAAAGCAAAAATACTTTAAAATAATTTAATAACTTGCTTATTTTTTCCCATTTGTTAAAAAGGGATCTTCCCAAGAAGGAGATCCTTAACATGGCTTTACCGACTGATTACACAAATGGAAAATATTTAAAGAAATTTGCAGCGATAGGTCCGTATTTAAGAGAAAAACAATGCTTAAAGGGTTGCTACATATTTGATAGCTTGGTTGTGTGTGTGAATGCCAACATAGTGCCTGAGAAACGTGAATTTTGGGGGTGGTGGTTAAAGCTAGTTGCTACTGATACAGGCTTTGAGTTTACCTATCATTTAGGGCTATACAATGGGCATGGTAGTTGGCAGGTTAAAGCATTAAAAGACGGTGCAACCACCGAGGCTGTTGAAAAGAATTTGATCTCTTTTCATCAAAACCTCGCTAAGCAATTATCTGACCTTGAGTTAAGCCTCTTCCCTTCACCGCTAATGTCAGAATTAAAACTGGAATTAAGCGCATAAATTTGTTTTAAACCAACTTTTGTTGAATTTTGCGTTATGCCTGTTGGCATAACGCGCTTCTCCTGATAAAAATGATACCTACTTTTGTTTTATTAATCCTAATGGCAGAAAAATGATGAAAAATAGCCAGACGCTGGTCGTTAAGTTAGGCACCAGTGTACTTACAGGGGGCTCGCGCCGTTTAAACCAAGCTCATATTGTTGAGTTGGTTAGACAATGTGCGCAGCAATATGAAAAAGGGCACCGTATTATTATCGTGACATCTGGGGCAATTGCCGCAGGTCGCGAGCACTTAAATTACCCCGAACTGCCGGCTACCATTGCATCTAAACAGTTGCTCGCGGCGGTCGGTCAAAGTCGTTTGATTCAATTGTGGGAAAGATTATTCTCCATTTATGGCATTCACATTGGGCAAATGTTACTGACCCGTGCGGATTTGGAAGACAGAGAACGCTTTTTAAATGCGCGAGATACCTTACAAGCATTGCTTGATAACGGCATTATTCCTGTCATTAATGAAAATGATGCGGTTGCAACTGCGGAAATAAAAGTGGGTGATAATGACAACCTATCGGCACTTGCCGCCATTCTCGGGGATGCAGACAAACTGCTCTTGTTGACAGATATTGAGGGTTTGTATGATGCAGATCCCCGCAGCAACCCAGATGCAAAATTAATCCCCGAAGTGTATGGTATCAATGATGAACTCAGGGAAATGGCGGGTGGTAGTGTCAGTGGCTTAGGAACGGGCGGAATGGCCACTAAGCTACAAGCTGCGGATGTTGCAGGTCGTGCGGGTATTGATGTGGTGATTGCCGCAGGCAATAAACCCGATGTCATTAACGCGGTCATCGAAAATATCCCAGTGGGAACCCGTTTTTACGGGCAGAAAAACCCAATGGAAAACCGTAAGCGCTGGATTTTCGGTGCGCCAGCTGCGGGTGATGTGTACATTGATGATGGTGCTCAACTGGCGATTATGGAAAAAGGTAGCTCATTATTGCCAAAAGGCATTAAGAAAATCGAGGGGGATTTCTCTCGTGGCGCAGTGATCCGAATCCGCAACATGGCAGGTAAAGACCTTGCACATGGTGTCACTCATTATAACAGTGATGCACTTCGAATGATTGCAGGTCAACATTCTCAAGACATAAACAAGATACTTGGCTATGAACACGGCTCTGTGGCTGTTCATCGCGATGATATGATAGTGAGTTAATTATGTTAGAAACAATGGGTAAAGCAGCAAGGGCTGCATCATGGCAATTAGCTCAGCTAAGCACCAAACAAAAAAATGCTGCACTACAGCAAATTGCGGATTTATTAGAGCAAGAAAGTGCCATTATTTTGGCTGCAAACGAAAAGGATATGGAGCAAGCAAGGGCGAGTGGCATGACTGAAGCGCTGCAAGACCGCTTGTTGTTAACGCCTGAACGCTTAAAAAATATCGCTGATGATGTGCGTAAAGTGTGCCAACTTGCAGACCCTGTAGGCCAAGTCATTGATGGTAGCAAACTTGATAGTGGCTTGGATCTCCAGCGCCGACGCGTGCCATTGGGTGTGGTTGGTGTTATCTACGAAGCACGCCCTAATGTCACTGTCGATGTGGCTTCTTTATGCCTAAAAACTGGCAACGCGGCGATTATGCGTGGGGGCAAAGAAACCCACAATACGAATCTGGCAGTTGTTAGTGTTATTCAAAAAGCCTTGAAAAATAGTGGGTTACCAGCAGAAGCAGTACAAGCAATTAATAACCCTGATCGCGAGTTAGTGGCTCAATTACTGAAATTAGATCGTTACGTAGATATGTTAATTCCGCGAGGTGGTGCAGGGTTACACAAGCTATGCCGTGAACAATCAACCATTCCCGTGATCACTGGCGGAATTGGTGTGTGCCATACTTTTGTCGATGAGTCTGTCAATTTTGACAAAGCGATCAACGTGATTATTAATGCAAAAGTGCAGCGTCCAAGCGCTTGCAATTCACTTGAAACATTGCTCGTCCACAAGAATATCGCCGCTGAATTCCTGCCATTACTCAGCAAAAAAATGGCCGAGCAACAAGTGACTCTGCACGCGAGCGAGCAAGCGATGCCATTTTTACAACAAGGCCCTGCAAAAGTGGTTGATGTTAAACCCGAAAACTTAGTCGATGAGTGGCTATCTTTGGATTTAAATGTGGAAATTGTTGCTGATGTGGACGCGGCTATCGACCATATTCGCCATTATGGCACTGCACACTCGGATGCTATTTTGACAGAGTCGATTAGCCAAGCCGATTACTTTGTGCAGTGTGTTGATTCAGCTGCTGTTTATGTGAATGCGAGTACGCGCTTTACAGACGGTGGGCAGTTTGGCCTAGGTGCGGAAGTTGCAGTGAGCACGCAAAAATTGCACTCGCGAGGTCCTATGGGGCTGGATGCGTTAACAACCTACAAATGGATTGGTTATGGCGATTTTTTAAATCGCCCATAGAAGTGAAAGAAAGTTATAAAGCCACACAAGTGAAGTGTGGCTTTCTTTTTTATGGTTTGCTGTGTTTGGCAGCATTTATAAGCAAATGAATAGCTAAATTTTATTAGTATTCATGATGATGGGATGGAAATTAATGTTTTACATTATCGGTCCAAGAGGTTCAGGTAAAACAACAATTGGGAAATTATTTGCCGAATCTAAGGGATACCAATTTGTTGATACAGATAAGTTAATACTTGAAAAATCAGGAAAAAGTATTGCAGAAATCGTAGAGCAACATGGTTGGAATTATTTTCGCCAGTTAGAAAGTGAAATATTAAAATCAATTGTACAAGATGATGTGATTGTTTCTACAGGGGGCGGAATTATTCTTGCTGAGGAAAATCAACAGGTAATGCGAGATAATGGTACTGTTATCTATTTAAATGCTAAACCTGATGTTCTTGCTAAACGACTTGCCGCTGAACCGCAGGCTGAACAACGCCCAAGCTTAACAGGTAAATCTTTAGTCGAAGAAATTGAAGAGGTTATGCAGCAACGGGAACCTATT
This sequence comes from Providencia sp. UF-183, assembly GCF_058246155.1. Lineage (NCBI taxonomy): Bacteria > Pseudomonadati > Pseudomonadota > Gammaproteobacteria > Enterobacterales > Morganellaceae > Providencia > Providencia sp. UF-183. The sequence continues at coordinate 79,627 of NZ_JBSICD010000022.1, forward strand.
TACCGAGCAACAGCTCACCATATTATTGATGCGACTCAGCCAATTGATGAAATTATCGCGCAACTCAATAAGTTATCTTAAACTCATTATTGGTGGGCACTTTTCATATTAGGTGTTTTCGGATTATGCCCCTAGTGGAGATCGTTCTACTCAGTAAGATAAGTGTTATTACGGCATAACAATATTTTGGTAGCATACAAAAATATAATCATAATATAGGGATTCATTATGTTGGTGAAAATAATCAAAGCCATCCTTACGTTTTTATTTCGTGTTGAAGTTGTTGGTGATGCGAAAGAGTTTGATCAAGATAAATGTTTGATCACCCCTAATCACGTCTCTTTTCTCGATGGTGTTTTGATCGCACTTTTTCTCCCCGTAAAACCTGTATTTGCCGTTTACTCAACCTTTGCTACACCTAAAATGGTGAAGCGCCTTAAGCCCTATGCGGATATTGTCCCGCTTGACCCTGCTAACCCATTAGGTATTCGACATCTTGTTAAAGAGGTAGAAAAAGGGCGACCGATTGTTATTTTCCCTGAGGGGCGAATTTCGGTGCATGGTTCTTTGATGAAAATCTATGAAGGTGCAGCATTTGTCGCCGCCAAATCAGAAGCAAAGGTTGTCCCTATTCGTATTGAAGGGGCTGAACGTAGTCATTTTGGGCGTTTAAAAGGGATTATCCCGCTAAAATGGTTTCCAAAAATTACGTTACATATATTACCTGCACAAATTATTCCGATGCCAGAAGCACCAAAATCGGTTGAGCGTCGTGCGCTAGCAGGCGAACATCTTTATCAAATTATGAAATCTGCACGCATGGCTTGTCGGCCACAAGTGACGCTGGTTGAAGAGTTTATCGATAGTGTGCAGCGCTTTGGTCGCCGTACGCCTTGTATTGAAGACATCGCATTCAAAGAAGATTCATACCAAACATTACTGAAAAAAACGTTAGGAGTGGGGCGTATCATTGAGCGCTATACCCATGAAAACGAACGTGTTGGCCTTTTGCTGCCAAATGCAACGGTGACGGCGGCAGCGATTTTTGGGGCATTGATGAGAGGGCGTGTCCCGGCGATGTTGAATTACACAGCTGGTAGTCATGGGATTAGTAATGCCCTCAAAGCTTCAGCGGCGAAAGTGGTATTCACTTCACGGCAATTTCTCGAAAAAGGTAACCTCACGCATATTCCAGAACAGGTTCCGGAAGCGAACTGGATTTACCTTGAAGATTTAAAAGACACAGTAACTTTGCAAGATAAGCTATGGATTGTTAAGCATTTATTTAACCCGCGCAAAGCCATTGTTCCACGAAAAGCATCGGATGAAGCCATTGTCTTGTTTACCTCTGGTTCTGAAGGGACACCAAAAGGCGTCGTGCATAGCCATGCCAGTTTGATGGCAAACGTTGAGCAAATTAAAACAATTGCTGACTTTACGCCTCGTGACCGTTTTATGTCTTCGTTGCCATTGTTTCACGCATTTGGTTTAACAGTCGGGTTATTTATTCCTCTATTTTCGGGGAGTCGCGTTTTTCTATACCCAAGCCCACTTCATTACCGCATTATTCCTGAGCTCGTGTATGACAAGAACTGCACCGTGTTATTCGGAACGTCAACATTCTTGGGGAATTATGCGCGTTTTGCTCATCAATATGATTTTGCACGTTTACGCTATGTGGTCGCAGGAGCAGAAAAACTTTCGGATAAAACGAAGAAAATTTGGTTTGAAAAATTCGGTATTCGCATCCTTGAAGGTTATGGTGTGACCGAATGCGCGCCAATTGTCTCTATCAACGTCCCAATGGCGGCAAAAGAAGGGACGGTAGGGCAAATTTTACCCGAAATGGAAGCACGTATTATCCCTATTTCTGGCATCGAAAATGGCGGCAAACTGCAACTTAAAGGCCCTAATATCATGAAAGGATATTTACGTGTTGAAGCGCCTGGTGTACTCGAAACACCAAGTGCTGAAAATGCGCAGGGTGAGGTAGAAGATGGCTGGTACGACACAGGTGATATTGTTGAGTTAGATAATAAAAATTTCTGCACTATCAAAGGCCGTGTTAAACGCTTTGCGAAACTGGCAGGGGAAATGGTTTCCCTTGAAAGTATCGAACAGATGGTCGCCATGTTATCACCAAATGCGAATCATGGCGTCGTGACAAAACCCGATAGCAGTAAAGGTGAAGCCTTGGTCTTGTTTACTACCGATAAAGAGTTAGATAGAAGCGCCTTATCGGCAGCAGCGAAAAGCCGAGGATTAACAGAGCTTGCAGTTCCTCGCGATATTCGCTTGGTAAAAGAATTACCTGTGTTAGGTAGCGGGAAAACGGATTTTGTCACACTGAAACAAATGGCCTTAAAGGATGCCTAATATGCAAGAAAGTACCCCTAATTTACCGCTAATGAGTCGAGGGATGAAAGCTGTTTTGGCGTCTCAATTCCTCTCTGCATTTGCGGATAATGCACTGTTATTTGCCATATTAGCGCAACTCAAAGCTGAATTTTATCCAGAGTGGAGCCATCCTATTCTGCAAATGGTATTTGTGTTTACTTATATCGTTTTAGCCCCTTTTGTTGGGCAAATTGCTGATAGATTCTCCAAAGGCCGCGTGATGTTGTTCTCCAATATTTTTAAATTTATTGGGGCACTTGGGATTTGCTTTGGGTTAAACCCATTTCTTTGTTATGGGTTAGTAGGGATTGGGGCGGCATCTTATTCACCTGCTAAATACGGTATTTTAGGTGAATTAACTGGGGGAGATAACCTAGTTAAAGCCAATGGTGTGATGGAAGCTTCAACGATTGCGGCAATCTTAGTGGGCTCTGTTGTTGGTGGAATGCTCTCTGATATCAATCTCTTATTAGCACTAGGGACATGTGCTATTTTATATGCGCTGGCTGTAATCGCTAACTTCTTTATTCCACACCTTGTGGCGGCGAGACCCGGAAAAGGCTGGAATCTCAAATTACTGGTCACTGATTTCTTTCAAGCGTGCCGTATTTTATGGGCAAATCAGGAAAGCCGTTTTTCCCTTGTCGGAACCAGTTTGTTCTGGGGAGCAGGGGTTACATTACGTTTTTTATTAGTTGCTTGGGTACCTGTGGCTTTAGGTTTACAAGATAACACAACCCCAACCATATTAAATGCCATGGTTGCAGTGGGGATTGTTGCAGGGGCTGGGCTTGCGGCTAAGTTTATTACTTTGAAAACCGTTTACCGTTGTATTCCTGCGGGGGTTATTATTGGCGTGATGGTGGTGTTACTTTCCTTGCAAACTAATATTATTCCATCCTACTTTATCTTGATTATTTTAGGGGTCTTTGGCGGGCTATTTGTTGTTCCTCTAAATGCTTTATTGCAAGAGAAGGGTAAAGAAACGGTTGGTGCAGGGAACGCTATTGCAGTGCAAAATTTAGGCGAAAATAGCGCGATGCTGATCATGCTAGGCTTGTATTCACTGGCAATTAAAGGTGGTTTATCTGTAGTGAATGCAGGCATTGGCTTTGGTGCAGTATTCACGATTGCGATTGCTGGCTTATGGATTTGGGATCGTGCTCGTAAAAAATGATGTAAAGGGTGGATTACGTAATGGTAGATGAGAAGCAACTCGAAACATTAAGTATTCAGGTTGGGCAACAGCTTCAAGCACAAGGTAAAACCGTTACCACTGCGGAGTCCTGCACAGGCGGGTGGATTGCAAAGGTGCTGACGGATATTTCTGGGAGCTCAGATTACTTCCAGCGTGGCTTCGTCACTTATAGCAACGAAGCCAAACACCAAATGATTGGTGTGGCAGATGCGTCTTTACTGCAATTTGGTGCGGTTAGCCAGCAAGTGGTTGAGGAAATGGCCTCAGGGGCACTGAAAGAAGCCGCTGCCGATTTTGCGATCTCAGTCAGTGGTATTGCAGGTCCTGGTGGCGGTAGTATCGACAAACCTGTTGGTACAGTATGGTTTGGTTTTGCCCAAAAACAAGCAGATGGCACAGTGTCAATTATCACTGTGCATCGTGTTTTTCAAGGAGATAGAAATCAAGTGCGTTTACAATCAACAGGTTATGCACTGGAAACACTTTTGAGTCTATTAAAGTAAAAATTTCCTTGATACTGTATGATTATACAGTATACTTAGTTCCAACAAATCGAATTCAATCGTTTTATTCGCAGTGGCAAAGCCATTGCACTTAGGGAGTAAACATGGCTATTGATGAAAACAAACAAAAAGCACTGGCTGCTGCACTGGGTCAAATTGAAAAGCAATTTGGTAAAGGTTCCATTATGCGTCTTGGTGAAGACCGCTCAATGGATGTTGAAACCATTTCAACAGGTTCTTTATCGCTAGACGTTGCATTAGGTGCTGGTGGCCTGCCATTAGGTCGTATTGTTGAAATCTACGGTCCAGAATCTTCAGGTAAAACGACCCTAACATTACAAGTTATTGCTGCGGCACAACGCAGTGGCAAAACCTGTGCGTTTATTGATGCTGAGCACGCACTTGATCCTATCTATGCGAAAAAACTCGGCGTTGATATCGATAATTTACTGTGTTCTCAGCCAGACACGGGTGAGCAAGCGCTTGAAATTTGTGACGCGCTGACCCGCTCAGGTGCTGTTGACGTGATCATCGTTGACTCCGTTGCTGCATTAACCCCTAAAGCAGAAATTGAAGGTGAGATTGGTGATTCTCACATGGGTCTTGCTGCGCGTATGATGAGTCAGGCAATGCGTAAATTAGCGGGTAACTTAAAAACCTCAAATACGCTTCTGATCTTCATCAACCAAATTCGTATGAAAATTGGTGTGATGTTCGGTAACCCAGAAACCACAACGGGTGGTAATGCACTGAAATTCTACGCATCTGTTCGCTTAGATATCCGTCGTATTGGCGCAGTGAAAAACGGTGAAGAAATCGTTGGTAGTGAAACACGCGTTAAAGTGGTAAAAAACAAAGTTGCGGCACCATTCAAACAAGCAGAATTCCAAATTCTTTATGGTGAAGGGATTAATACCTTTGGTGAGTTAATTGACTTGGGTGTTAAACACAAGCTAATTGAAAAAGCGGGTGCTTGGTATAGCTATAACGGCGATAAGATTGGCCAAGGTAAAGCTAACTCAACAACTTACTTAAAAGAGCATCCTGAAGTCGCGAAAGAAATTGATACAAAACTGCGTGAAATGTTACTCAATCACACCGGTGAATTTAGCAGCGCTGCAACAGACTTTATCAGTGATTCTGATGAAGAAGAAACACCAGAAGAATTTTAATTATTAGCTAGTGAATTGATTAGTCATTAGATTATAGGCGCTGCTCTTATTGAGTAGCGCCTTTTTTGTTTTTTTCAATCACAATAATAGTTTATTCAACAGTTTTTCTGTGGAAAAATACGCTGACCAGAGGTATAAACATACTTTCAGAAAATATCTAGACGCTTTACAATGAAAGCCACGAATGGATGTAGCTATAATTTTACTTCTAGACAAAGAGACTTTATCTTATCAGTCACTTTTTAATCGGAGAGTTGATTAGAGGTGATGTTACATGCCATCTCAACAATTCATAATTCTGTTTCCAGCTTGATATCGGGATAAATATGAGTAAAAGCACCGCTGAGATCCGCCAAGCGTTTCTCGACTTTTTTCATACAAAAGGTCACCAGGTGGTCACCAGCAGTTCGCTAGTGCCTAACAATGACCCGACACTATTGTTCACAAACGCAGGGATGAACCAGTTCAAAGATGTATTTCTTGGTCTGGATAAGAGAGCATATTCCCGAGCGACAACTGCACAGCGCTGTGTGCGTGCAGGTGGTAAACATAACGACTTAGAAAACGTAGGTTATACGGCTCGTCACCACACATTCTTTGAAATGTTAGGTAACTTCAGCTTTGGTGACTACTTTAAGCATGATGCAATTCGCTTTGCGTGGGAATTACTGACAAGCGAAGAATGGTTTAGTCTGCCAAAAGAAAGGTTGTGGGTCACTGTTTATGCTACAGATGATGAAGCTTATGATATCTGGAACAAAGAAATTGGAGTTCCAGCAGAGCGCATCATTCGTATCGGTGATAACAAAGGCGCGCCTTATGCATCAGATAACTTCTGGCAGATGGGCGATACAGGTCCTTGCGGTCCTTGTACTGAGATTTTTTATGATCATGGCGATCATATTTGGGGGGGGCCTCCAGGTAGCCCAGAAGAAGATGGCGACCGTTATATTGAAATCTGGAATCTCGTCTTCATGCAGTTTAACCGTCAATCAGACGGTACCATGGAGCCTCTACCGAAGCCTTCTGTTGATACAGGAATGGGCTTAGAGCGTATCTCTGCGGTATTGCAACACGTCAATTCAAACTATGACATCGATATTTTCCGTGAATTAATTGCAGCGGCAGCGAAAGCAACTGGGGCAACCGATCTGGAAAATAAATCACTACGTGTTATTGCCGACCATATTCGCTCTTGTGCTTTCCTTGTTAGTGATGGCGTTATTCCATCAAACGAAGGCCGTGGTTACGTTCTGCGTCGTATTATTCGTCGTGCAGTTCGTCATGGTTACATGCTTGGTGCAAAAGAAACATTTTTCTACAAATTAGTGGCTCCACTGATTAATGTCATGGGCTCTGCAGCCGAAGAGTTGCAGCGTCAACAAGCGATGGTTGAAAAAGTTCTTAAAACTGAAGAAGAGCAATTCGCCCGTACTTTAGAACGTGGTTTGCAATTACTTGATGAAGAACTGGCATCCTTAAAAGGGGATACTCTTGATGGTGAGGCCGCATTCCGTCTTTACGATACTTACGGTTTCCCAATCGACTTAACCGCGGATGTGTGCCGTGAGCGCAATATCAAAGTTGATGAAGAAGGCTTTGAGCGCGCAATGGAAGACCAACGCCGTCGTGCGAGAGAATCTAGCGGTTTCGGTGCTGACTATAATTCATTAATTAAAGTTGATAAGCGTAGTGAGTTCTCTGGTTATCAATATGATGAACAACAAGCGACTATAACTGCGCTGTATAAAGATGGTCAACCTGTTGATAGCTTGAATGCAGGTGAGGAAGGCTTAGTCATCCTTGATAAAACCGCATTTTACGCAGAATCAGGTGGCCAAGTTGGTGATATTGGCTTCTTAAATAATGACAATGCGCGTTTTAATGTGACAGATACACAAAAGTATGGCCAAGCCATTGGCCATATCGGTAAAGTCGAATCAGGTTCATTAGTGGTTAACCATCGCATTACCGCTGTGGTTGATAGCGCAAGGCGTAATGCTATTCGCTTGAACCACTCTGCAACACACTTATTACACGCTGCATTACGTCAAGTTCTGGGTGAGCACGTATCTCAGAAAGGCTCTCTTGTTAATGACAAGTACCTGCGTTTTGACTTCTCTCATTTTGAAGCCATGACACAAGCGCAACTTCGCCAAGTAGAAGACATCGTCAATGCTCAAATTCGTCAAAACTCAGAAATTGAAACTGAGTTGATGGATTTAGAGGGTGCGAAAGCGAAAGGGGCTATGGCATTATTCGGTGAAAAATATGAAGAGCGTGTTCGCGTGCTGAGCATGGGCGATTTTTCTATTGAATTATGTGGTGGTACACACGCAAGCCGTACTGGTGATATCGGCCTGTTCCGTATTCTGAGTGAATCTGGAACAGCAGCAGGCGTTCGTCGTATTGAAGCGACGACAGGTGCAATGGCGATTGAAAGTGTTCATCATCAATCAGAGCAACTTTCGGCAATTGCTCACCTACTAAAAGGTGATACTAATAGCCTTGTTGAGAAAGTGAAATCTGCATTGGACAAATCTCGTCAGTTAGAAAAAGAGATTTTGCAACTAAAAGATCAACAAGCTTCTCAAGAAAGTGCTTCACTAAGCAGCAAAGCAAAAGATGTGAAAGGCGTCAAATTGTTAGTGAACCAATTAGGGGATACTGATCCTAAGCTATTGAGAACCATGGTTGATGATCTGAAAAACCAGTTGAAATCTGCGATTATCGTGCTTTCGACAACAAGTGGTGATAAAGTCAGTATGATCGTTGGTGTAACTAATGATTTGACTGCTAAAATTAAAGCAGGTGACTTAATCTCTTATGTTGCACAGCAAGTAGGTGGTAAAGGTGGTGGACGCCCTGATATGGCTCAAGCAGGTGGTACTGATGTAAATGCATTGCCTGCAGCGATGGCCAGCGTTGAAGAGTGGGTTGAATCGCGACTGTAAATACTTACTAAAGTTGCCTTGTAGAAATATAAGGCAACTTTAAATCTGTTGCGGCATTGTTAATGTATTGCTTGTAGTGCTATATTTTGCTTGTAAATAATTAGAATGCTTGCCTTGATGGCATCAATGCTTTAGGTGAATGTCATTGCTTTACGTTTTCACGGTGTGTGATGGACAATAGCGGGGATACCTAGAGACCCGACTCTTTTAATATTTCAAGGAGCAAAGAATGCTTATTCTGACTCGTCGAGTTGGTGAAACACTCATGATAGGCGATGAGGTAACAGTTACTGTATTGGGTGTTAAAGGCAACCAAGTTCGTATTGGTGTTAATGCCCCAAAAGAAGTTTCTGTTCACCGTGAAGAAATTTATCAACGGATCCAGGCCGAAAAGACTCAACCAGATAATCAATAATAATGAATAAGCGTCCAATGATTGACCACACAGCAAGAATGGACGCTTGTCTTACCCTTCTTTTTCGATAATACACTCCCTTAAATACACATTTATTTTCTAGCTAAACTCATTTGACTGAAAGTCATGAACCATTGCTATCAACTTCTTTTTTGTTTTTGTTTATAATTTCGCCACGCAATGGTCCTAGTATGATAATTTTTGGATAAAAAAGTGATTTTCCTCTTCACATTTTTATTCATAAAGTAAGTTATTTAAGGGCTGAAAAAGTTCTTTTTCGGTGTTAAACTAATCATCTTGCTTGTGAAATGTGCAAACAGACTGTGGAATGCAAAAAGATTGGAAAAATTGTTTGACTTCTAAGTCTAGGAAAGTAATATGTGCGCCACACAGAGACGAGATGTTTGAAAAAACAAATCGTGTGTAACTAAAATATGGTGAGGTGGCCGAGAGGCTGAAGGCGCTCCCCTGCTAAGGGAGTATGCGGTCAAAAGCTGCATCGAGGGTTCGAATCCCTCCCTCACCGCCATTTTAGATTATGCATCCGTAGCTCAGCTGGATAGAGTACTCGGCTACGAACCGAGCGGTCGGAGGTTCGAATCCTCCCGGATGCACC
>NZ_JBSICD010000130.1:0-230 GCF_058246155.1 Providencia sp. UF-183
ATAACTTAAAAAAGTATGTACTAAAAATTAATATTATTGATAAAAAGATTCGAACCTATAGTTTGAATAGATAGAACCTATCGAACCTCTAATTTATAGGGATAGAAACTATCGAACCTTAAAAAAAATTCAATATTTTTAAATACAAGGGAATTGAATTCTATCGTTATAAATCCATAGTAAGGATTTTTTTACAATAATTTAAATATGAAAAATATTCAATGTACATT
>NZ_JBSICD010000131.1:0-230 GCF_058246155.1 Providencia sp. UF-183
CTACTTACCTGTACGTGATCATCTCCTTTGATTAATCCTGCTAGATAATAACTTAATTGTGATTTTTTAACTAATTTATTCTTCATTCTTATATTATATTATTTTTTTTTAACTATAATTCCCCTAAATACAACCGACCGGAATCGAACCGATATACTCTGTGTGTAAAACAGTTATCCTACCATTAAATGACAGTCGCGAATGATTACCTCCTATACCTAGATTTATAT
>NZ_JBSICD010000023.1:0-75470 GCF_058246155.1 Providencia sp. UF-183
CGGTAGTTCAGTTGGTTAGAATACCTGCCTGTCACGCAGGGGGTCGCGGGTTCGAGTCCCGTCCGTTCCGCCACTTAATTTAGGGGCGTAGTTCAATTGGTAGAGCACCGGTCTCCAAAACCGGGTGTTGGGAGTTCGAGTCTCTCCGCCCCTGCCAGTTACCAATTAAGTAATAATAAAAGAAGTATCTATTGATAACCCGGTTATATTAATCGGGTTTTTCTTTATCTAAATTTTGTAAATATCCTTTCTCCTATTATCACTTCCACGAATTGCCCATTGTATATATCAATCTATTCAAAGCTACTTTTAGTCGCCTAGCTTCTTTATTCTTTAATGTATATGCGAAGCCATTTTTATGAATTGGAATTAGGCAAAGTTTTTCGTTGTTTAGAGATCCAACCTAGAAAAAACATAAACATCCTTAGTGAAATTTAAATTTAAATTTAAATTTAAATTTAAATTTGATTTTGTTATTCGAATGAACATGCCAGAGAGTATCCTAATTTGCTAAAAGGATTCAGAAAATTAAATTAACAACGAAGTGAGTTATGGTTAGATTGCTCTCGTTTTCGCTACAGAAAGCATTGCAGGTTTATTTGAATTATTTTTTATGCCACGTTTGCCAATGAGGCGTATTCAATAGCATAAAGTTAATTATTCAAGGCTCAGAGCTAGGAAGTACGTGTGATTGCCGCTTAGCTGGATACCTGTAATGGCGCATTTTTTATTGGTGTTTTAATTAGTTGATTAATAAGCGCCTGTTGATCATTTTTTTGTAACCATACCGCATATAGTGGCTTACTTATAGGGGCTTCTGACAGTATTTTTAGTGCGGGATAGTGATGTACCCAATGAGCGGGTAAATATGCGGCAGAAAGCGATACAGGGAGTAATTGGCGTGTAATATGCGCCGATGTTGTGATCATCACGGGTGCATCCGCTTGAGTCAGTGCTGATTCATTTTTGGGATGAAAATCCGCTCCCCATTCTAGCTTTATGTAATTGTAATTCGTTAGAGCGATGTTCTTTTGTGATGCCATTAGCTGTAGTTCTATAGCACCAATGACAGTACTTTCGAATTCATCCATTTTAGGTGGCTCTGTTGCTATCAGTAAATCTAATTCTCTTGAATGCAATTGTTTTACGAGTGATTGACGGGTGGAAACGCGCGCTTCTAATCGTAATTCGTCGTGTTGAGTATAAAGCGCTTCTACCCAATCAGTGAGGTAGCCTTCCCAGAGTGATGCGGTCGCGCCAACTGAGAGTTCAGTGTGTTGTGATGCATGAGAAATTTCTTTTTTAGCTTGTAGCCATGTGTTCATCAACGATTCGGCATAGGGTACTAAACGCTCACCAGCAGCAGTTAATCGAATATTATTTCTGTGGCGAGTGAATAAACTTGTGCCCAACTGAGTCTCTAGCTGCCGGATACGAAAGCTGACAGCAGATTGCGTCAAATAGAGTGACTCAGCAGCTCTGCCGAAGTGCCTAGTTTTGCTAACCTCTAAAAAAGTTCTCAATAACTCGCTGTCCACATGCATCTCCAATTATTTTTGTCGTGATGATTCAAATGTTTTGTTTTACAGATTGTCAATGCTGTCTAATACTCCGCGCCATATAGAGTTTGACTGCAATAAGTTAGGAGTGTGTCAGATGGCAGATAGCTTCATCACGACTAATCGTTTTTTTGATACTAAGCATTACCCTCGTGGCTTTTCTCGTCATGGTGATTTCACCATTAAAGAAGCTCAGCTGCTAGAGCGTCTAGGCCAAGCTTTTAATGAGCTAGATACAGGTAAACGCGCTGCGCAAACTGAAGAAGAAAAACTCTTCGTTGCTGTTTGCCGCGGTGAGCGCGAGCCTGCTACTCCAGAAGAAAAAGTTTGGGTAAAATACTCTAGTCGTATTAATCGTCCAAAACGTTTCCACACGCTCTCTGGTGGGAAACCTCAGATAGATCCTTCGGAAGACTATACTGATACAGATGATTAATATTACCATCGTATAAGATAAGGGACTGCGGTCCCTTTATTTTTGTACGATGGGTCATATTCACCAACTCCTCCCTTCAGCTTACTTGTTTTTGCAAATGAAGCAATAACTTATCCATTGCTCGGTACCCGAGAGCTTCTAATAAATGAATTCGTTCAATACTTGAGCACTCATTGAGATCAGCAATGGTTCGAGAGACCTTTAAGATCTTATGCCACGCCCGAATAGAAAGGCCTAACTTGTTTAAAGCATGTTCTAAGAATAAGGCATCTTTAGGGGATAGTGAGCAAAATTTTGTTATTTCTTTAGATGTTAGTAAATTATTTATTTTCCCAGCTCGTGTTATCTGAGTATTCCGGGCGCGAATAACACGGCATTGTATTTGTTCACTGTTTTCTCCTTGATTTACAGGGCGACTTAATGAGCCTAGAGGGAGTAAAGGTATCTCTATGGAAAGGTCAAAACGGTCTAAAAGCGGCCCAGATATGCGAGAAAGATAACGTAAAATAGATATTGGGGAAGAGCGACTCATTTCCCCTTGATATTGCCCTGTAGGACTCGGATTTAGTGCAGCGATAAGTTGAAAATTAGCTGGGTAACAGACTTTGGCTTTTGCTCGAGAAAGACTAATTTCTCTTGATTCGAGCGGTTCTCTTAAAGAATCTAAAACAGCACGACTAAATTCTGGTAATTCATCTAAAAACAAGATGCCATGATGGGCGAGTGAAATTTCCCCAGGTTTAGGTAGAGAGCCGCCACCAATCAGTGCAGCCATTGAGGCGCTATGATGAGGGGCTCTAAATGGCCTTATAGGCCAAGTTAAGGTGTCTTGGGTATTCTGGCTCAAACTATGCAATGAAGCGACTTCTAGCGCCTCCTGAGACGTAAGAGAGGGCAATAAAGTAATAAGCCGGCTAGCAAGCATTGTTTTACCTGTTCCTGGGGGACCTAAAAGCAGTAGATGGTGCCCTCCCGCAGCGGAAATTTCGAGGGCTCGCTTTCCTTGTTCTTGCCCAATAATATCGTTGATATCATCGTCATTTTTAGCTGATGGGGGTGGTTGATTTATCTGGCAGTTAAATTCGAGCTCATTACCCCCATTAAAATAATGGCAAAGTTCTAATAGAGAGCTTACAAACTGAACGCTATTTTCGGGTAATAAATTTAATTGGTGTTGATTTTTCGAGGAAATAATTAGTGTTCGTTGTTGTTTTAATGCTGCTTTCGCCGCAGGGATTGCGCTACTGACATAACGGACGTCACCAGAAAGGGCAAGTTCACCTAAAAATTCATGTTTATTTAAAGCATCATGTGAAATTTGCCCTGATGATGCGAGTATGGCTACTGCGATAGCAAGGTCATAGCGACCACTTTCTTTTGGTAAATCTGCGGGAGCCAAATTCACCGTTATTTTTTTCGCTGGGTACTCAAATCCACTGTTTAATAATGCACTTCTGACTCTATCTCTAGATTCTTTGACTGCAGTTTCAGGTAAACCAACTAATGTTAGCCCTGGTAATCCATTACTAATATGAGCCTCAACTGTGACAAGTGGTGCCTCCATACCTATGGAAGCTCTAGTATAAACAATCGCCAATGCCATAAAACCTCCGATATAATTAACAGAGTAATATTCTGTTAAAAATTGACCGACACTTAACACATGAAAATGATATTTGCGAAGCGACTCGATAATTTGTTTGTGTAGTTGCTTAACTGTTTTATTTTTTTGGGAGCGGCTTCTAGGATTTGATATCTTTAGGGTTTTGGTTGTTTTTGATGTGGTGCATTTTAATGGAGCTTTGGATAAGGTTAAGAAAAAATGACTAATTGAGCGAAATGGAATCGGCCCATTTTTAAGAAAAGACAATGGGTGATATAGCTGATTATGCTAGCAGTTTTATGGATAAGTACTGCATTATTGCTAATTTAATAGCGCATTATGTTGATTTTGAATTAAGTTATTGATTTTAAATTGGTTAAACATTTCGAAATTAAATAAATCAAATAAAAGTTGTCAAAGTAATTTTAAAATGATACCTCTTAATAAGGACAACAAATAAAAGTTAAAAAAGCAAAACTCATGAACGCATTTATCCAAGCAGTTAGCCTAATTATTATTAGCGTGGTGGTGATTATTATCCCACCGTGCGGGGCTGCACTTGGACGACGAAGGCTAAAATAACAGCCAGATCTTACGAGAACCCCGCACCGAAAGGCGCGGGGTTTTTTTTGACATGAATATTTGTTAACCCAAGAAAATCAAATAAAACATAATAAATACAAATAGATAAGAAAGGACGACAGGAGAAAAACATGACGGGAGCACAATGGTTAGTCCAAGCATTACGAACTCAAGGGGTTGATACTGTTTTTGGTTACCCCGGAGGTGCAATCATGCCAGTGTATGACGCGCTGTATGATGGTGGGGTAGAACATTTGCTGTGTAGACATGAACAAGGCGCGGTGATTGCAGCAATTGGCTATGCTCGCTCAACAGGTAAAACAGGTGTTTGTATTGCTACATCAGGTCCCGGAGCAACAAACGTCATTACTGGGTTAGCGGATGCATTGTTAGACTCCGTCCCTGTTGTTGCTATCACAGGGCAAGTGGCTTCCGCGTTTATTGGCACAGATGCTTTTCAGGAAATTGACGTTTTAGGGTTATCTCTGGCCTGTACCAAACATAGTTTTTTAGTTGAATCGATAGATGATTTGCCTCGCATTCTTGCTGAAGCTTTCGCAATCGCAAATAGTGGGCGTCCTGGACCTGTACTGATTGATATTCCGAAAGATATTCAGTTGCAACACGCAGAGCTATCTCCTTTTTTAATGCCTGTGGAGCAAGAAATGTCATCTCCGGAGACAGAGATACAGCAAGCGAGAGCATTGCTGGAGCAAGCAGAAAAACCAATGTTGTATATCGGTGGTGGTGTTGGAATGTCAGGTGCGGTTTCTGAATTACGGGAATTTATCACCTATACCGGGTTACCTTCTGTTTCAACATTAAAAGGGTTAGGTGCCGTTGACCCAAAAGATGCGAATTACCTAGGAATGTTAGGAATGCATGGCACGAAAGCTGCCAACATTTCCGTTCAACGATGTGATTTGCTGATTGCCGTTGGGGCGCGTTTTGATGACCGTGTAACGGGAAAATTAAATACCTTTGCGCCGAATGCTAAAGTCATTCATATCGATATTGACCACGTTGAGTTGGACAAATTGCGTCAAACTCATGTTGCTTTACATGGTGATGCAAAAGCGTTATTACCAAAATTAATGTTGAAAAAATCAATTGCACCATGGCAATCCGAAGTTCAACAGTTAAAAGCAGAGTTTGGTTGGCGTTATGACCACCCAGGTGAGCCTATTTATGCACCGCTCTTATTGAAACAATTGTCCGATAAGATGAAGCCAAACACCGTTGTGACAACGGATGTAGGACAACACCAAATGTGGTCAGCACAGCATATTACGGTAGATGCCCCTGAAAACTTCTTAACATCAAGTGGGTTGGGTACGATGGGATTCGGTGTTCCTGCCGCGATCGGCGCACAAGTCGCGAGGCCGGAAGACACAGTTGTTTGTGTGTCTGGTGATGGCTCATTCATGATGAATGTCCAAGAGTTAGGCACCATCAAACGTAAACAATTGCCTGTCAAAATTCTTTTATTGGATAACCAACGATTAGGTATGGTTCGCCAATGGCAAGAGCTGTTCTTTGAACAACGTTATAGCGAAACGATATTAACGGATAATCCTGATTTTGTTGCTTTAGCCAGTGCGTTTGGCATTAAAGGGCAGCGTATTACAGATAAATCACAAGTAAATGCAGCATTAGACGAATTATTGAATAGCGAAGGTGCCTACTTATTACAGGTATCAATTAATGAATTAGAAAACGTCTGGCCGTTGGTTCCACCAGGGGCGAGTAATGAAAAAATGATGGAGAAACCATTATGATGCAACATCAACTCTCGATATTGGCCCGTTTCCGTCCTGAGGTTTTAGAGCGTATATTAAGGGTCACTCGCCATCGTGGATTTAAGATAAATGCCATGAATATGGGACAGTCACCAGATGGCGATAATGTTAATATTGAACTGACTGTAAGTAGTCAAAGGCCGTTAACCCAGCTTTGTGCTCAGTTAACTAAGCTTTCTGACATTACAGAGGTTGAAGTGCTACAACAAGAATCACGACTATTACGCACACAAAGTGCAATGTAAGGAAGATAAAAATGACTAAGAAAGCTGACTTTATTTGGTTTAACGGTGAAATGACGCCATGGGCTGATGCAAAGGTTCATGTAATGTCTCATGCTCTGCATTATGGTACATCAGTGTTTGAAGGCGTCCGTTGCTATGATTCTCATAAAGGACCTGTGGTTTTCCGCCACCGTGAGCACATGCAACGTTTGCACGATTCTGCAAAAATTTACCGTATGCCTGTCAGCTACAGCGTAGAAGAGTTAATGGAAGCTTGTCGTGCGACTTTACGCAAAAATAACTTAGTCAGCGCATATATCCGTCCATTAGTGTTTATCGGTGATGTCGGCATGGGAGTTAACCCACCGGATGGTTATAACACAGACGTCATCTTAGCGGCTTTCCCTTGGGGCGCTTATTTAGGCGAAGAAGCCTTAGACCAAGGAATTGATGCAATGGTGTCTTCTTGGAACCGTGTTGCACCGAATACTATCCCTACAGGTGCAAAAGCGGGTGGTAACTATTTATCATCGTTATTAGTGGGTAGCGAAGCACGCCGTCATGGTTATCAAGAAGGTATTGCACTAGACGTTCATGGGTATCTCTCTGAAGGTGCAGGTGAAAATATTTTTGAAGTGAAAGATGGGATTTTATATACGCCTCCGTTCACATCATCAGCATTACCGGGTATTACCCGTGATGCCATTTTAACCTTAGCAAAAGATATGGGCATCGAAGTTCGTGAGCAAACACTATCACGCGAATCCCTATACCTTGCTGATGAAGTCTTTATGACAGGCACCGCAGCAGAAATTACCCCTGTACGCAGCGTTGATGGTATCCAAGTTGGTATTGGTCGTTGTGGCCCAGTCACGAAACAAATTCAGCAAGCATTCTTCGGTTTATTTAATGGTACAACGGAAGACAAATGGGGCTGGTTAGATCCAGTAAACCCTTAATAACTAAATTGAAATAGATGTTACAGGCGGACGTTCCCCGCCTGTTTTAAACACGGGAGTTAAAGATATGCCTAAGTACCGTTCAGCAACAACAACTCATGGTCGTAATATGGCGGGTGCGCGCGCATTGTGGCGTGCAACTGGAATGACCGATGCTGATTTTGGAAAACCCATTATTGCAGTTGTGAACTCATTTACTCAGTTTGTGCCTGGTCACGTACATTTACGCGATCTTGGTAAACTGGTTGCAGAGCAAATTGAAAACGCAGGTGGCGTAGCAAAAGAGTTTAATACAATTGCGGTTGATGATGGGATTGCCATGGGGCATGGCGGAATGCTGTATTCCTTACCTTCCCGTGAATTAATTGCCGATTCTGTCGAATACATGGTCAATGCACACTGTGCAGACGCTATGGTGTGTATTTCTAACTGCGACAAAATCACCCCAGGTATGTTAATGGCGTCATTACGCCTCAATATCCCTGTTATTTTCGTATCTGGTGGCCCGATGGAAGCAGGGAAAACCAAGCTTTCAGACCAAATCATTAAATTGGATCTCGTTGATGCGATGATCCAAGGGGCAAACCCGAATGTGAGTGATGCGGATAGCGAACAAATCGAACGTTCAGCTTGCCCAACCTGTGGTTCATGCTCCGGTATGTTTACGGCAAACTCCATGAACTGCTTAACGGAAGCATTAGGCTTATCTCAGCCGGGTAATGGCTCGTTATTAGCCACTCATGCAGACCGCGAAACGTTATTTATCAATGCGGGTAAACGTATTGTCGAGTTAACAAAGCGCTATTACGAAAAAGATGATGAAAGCGCGTTGCCTCGCAATATTGCGAATAAAGCGGCGTTTGAAAATGCGATGACCCTTGATATTGCGATGGGTGGCTCGACCAATACCGTTCTTCACTTGCTGGCGGCAGCACAAGAAGCCGATGTTGATTTTACAATGGAAGATATCGACCGCTTATCTCGCAAAGTCCCGCACTTATGCAAAGTGGCACCAAGTACACAGAAATACCATATGGAAGATGTTCACCGTGCAGGGGGCGTCATTGGTATTTTAGGTGAATTGAGCCGCGCAGGCCTATTGCAAGAAAATGTCACCAATATTTTAGGTCTGACTTTTCAAGAAACATTGGCGCAATATGATGTCATGTTGACGAAAGACGAAAGTGTTAAGTCTATGTTTTCCGCAGGGCCTGCGGGCATTCGTACCACTAAAGCATTTTCACAAAATTGCCGTTGGCCTTCACTGGATACTGACCGTGAAAATGGCTGTATTCGTAATATTGAGAATGCGTATAGCTTGGATGGTGGTCTGGCTGTACTGTCTGGAAATATTGCGGAAGATGGTTGTATCGTCAAAACGGCTGGCGTTGATGAAGGTAGTTTAACCTTCCGTGGTCCTGCAAAAGTATTTGAAAGTCAAGATGATGCGGTTGAATCAATCTTAGGTGGTAAAGTCGTTGAAGGCGATGTAGTAGTGATCCGCTACGAAGGGCCAAAAGGTGGGCCGGGAATGCAGGAAATGCTGTACCCAACGTCTTACCTGAAATCAATGGGATTGGGTAAAAGCTGCGCACTTATCACGGATGGCCGTTTCTCAGGCGGTAGTTCAGGTCTGTCAATTGGGCATATTTCACCTG
Source organism: Providencia sp. UF-183 (assembly GCF_058246155.1). Taxonomy (NCBI): domain Bacteria; kingdom Pseudomonadati; phylum Pseudomonadota; class Gammaproteobacteria; order Enterobacterales; family Morganellaceae; genus Providencia; species Providencia sp. UF-183. The sequence goes on from NZ_JBSICD010000023.1 coordinate 8,821, forward strand.
AAGCAGCAAGTGGCGGCTTATTAGCATTGGTTCAAGATGGCGATATTATTGATATCAATATTCCAAAAAGAACAATGGTGCTGGATGTCAGTGAAAGTGAGCTTAACCAACGTCGTGAAGCTGAATTAGCCCGTGGTGATAAAGCCTTTACACCACGTGACCGTCAGCGCGAAGTCTCTTTTGCTCTGCGTGCCTACGCTTCCTTAGCAACCAGCGCAGATAAAGGCGCTGTACGCGATAAGTCGAAATTAGGGGGCTGATGTGGCAGCGGCAAAACCATTACCCACAGCACCGACAAGTGCTGATTATTTAAAGGCGGCGCTGAGTGCGCCAGTCTATGAGGCGGCTCAAGTTACGCCGCTTCAGCAAATGGATAAAATATCTGCACGTTTAGGCAATACGATTTTGGTTAAACGCGAAGACAGGCAGCCTGTACACAGCTTTAAGCTACGCGGGGCTTACGCCATGATTGCCACGTTAACGGAAGAGCAAAAAGCCAAAGGCGTTGTGACTGCATCGGCAGGAAACCACGCACAAGGTGTTGCGCTGTCAGCAAGCCGCGTTGGCGTTAAAGCCAAAATTGTCATGCCTGTAGCAACGGCGGATATCAAAGTGGATGCGGTTCGTAGCTTTGGTGGCGAAGCCATTTTACACGGCGCGAATTTTGATGAGGCAAAAGCCAAAGCGATCGCTATGGCGGCAGAGGAGGGTTATACCTTTGTCCCGCCTTTTGACCACCCATCGGTGATTGCTGGGCAAGCGACGATTGCGTTGGAATTATTACAGCAAGACGTACATCTAGACCGTATCTTCATCCCAGTTGGCGGTGGCGGCTTAATCGCTGGCGTAGCGGTTATTATCAAACAACTGATGCCTGAAATTAAAATCATTGGTGTTGAAGCGGAAGATGCAGCGTGTTTGAAAGCCGCATTAGAAGCAGGGCACCCCGTTGATTTACCGCGTGTCGGGTTATTTGCGGAAGGTGTCGCTGTTAAACGTATCGGTGATGAAACGTTTAGATTGTGCCAACAGTATGTAGATGATGTTATCACGGTCGATAGCGATTCTATCTGCGCAGCCTTGAAAGATATTTTTGAAGATGTCCGTGCAATTGCCGAGCCGTCAGGCGCTTTAGCACTGGCAGGGCTGAAAAAATATGTCCAACAGCACAACATTAAAGGTGAACGTTTAGCGCATATCCTGTCTGGCGCGAATATGAATTTCCACGGGCTGCGTTATGTCTCTGAGCGCTGTGAGATTGGTGAGCAACGCGAAGCGCTGCTAGCGGTGACGATCCCTGAGCAAAAGGGCAGCTTTTTACGCTTTTGCCAGCTATTAGGGCACCGTGCTATCACGGAGTTTAATTACCGTTATACGGATGCAGACCCAGATCGCGCCTGTATTTTTGTTGGGGTGCGCTTAAGTGGTCGTGATGGCGAGCGAGCAGAAATTATCCAAGAGCTCAGAAGCAACGGCTATGACGTTGATGACTTATCTGATGATGAAATGGCGAAGCTTCATGTGCGTTATATGATTGGCGGCCGTCCATCCAAACCATTAGATGAAAGACTGTATAGTTTTGAGTTCCCAGAGTCCCCAGGAGCGTTGCTGAGATTTTTAGAAACACTCGGAACACACTGGAATATTACGCTTTTTCATTACCGTAGCCATGGTACGGATTATGGGCGAGTGCTGGCGGCATTTGAACTTGCAGGGCCTGAAGTGCGTTTTGATAGGCACCTTGATGCGCTAGGGTATGAGTACCACGATGAGACGGGCAACCCTTCTTTCCGTTTTTTCCTTGCGCCACAAGATAGCCAAAAAACCTTAGATTGAGTTGTCTGGGAGTAATTCCCAAAACGCTTTAATGAGCGGCTCACTTAGGCGTTTGCTGAGTAGGCAAACGCCGAGTTCAAAGGGCTCCACCATCGAAATATTGTCGAGTTGTGAAATACGGCTACGAACAGGCTCGGGGCTGTTATCCACCACCACACTTGGGATCAACGCGATACCACAACCAAGCGCGACCATCGATACAATCGCTTCATGGCCAGATACCGTCGCGTAAATAACTGGGTTATTGATGTGATGGCGGCGAAACCATAATTCGATACGTTTTCGTGATGGACCGTGTTCCGGCAAAATAAACGGCACCGTTGACCAATCAGGTTCAGCTTCCGTCACCATTGACCGTACCGCACAAGGCAACGATGGCGCAATGAGCACCAATGGAATTTCGCCAATTTTGGTGAAACGTACATTATCGGGTAAACGCTCTGGTTTTCCTGCAATACCAAGGTCTGCCTCGTGGGTTTCCACTTTTTCGACGGCATCTGCGGCATCTCCGGTAGTGAGTTTTATTTCGACTAACGGGTGTAAAGCACGGAATTTATCTAAAACTTGTGGTAAATGACTGTATGCAGCGGTGACTGAGCAAAAAAGATGCAACTCACCACTCAGTGATGGGCTTTGTTGATTAAGGGCATGCTGTAGTTGCTGATACTGCAACAAGGTTTGCTGTGCAAATTGTTTTAGGTGCTCGCCTGCTTGTGTGAGTTTTACCGAACGGTTATCACGGACAAACAACGGGTGACCCAGTTGCTCTTCTAAGCGTTGAATTTGCCGAGACAGTGTTGAAGGGCTGACATGCATGGCTTTAGAGGTACGGCCAAAGTGGCAGCTCTGTGCTAAATGCAAAAAAAGTTTCAGATCACGAATATCCATCTTGCCCTCGGATAAAGTCATTAACTACGTTGCGAATATTGCAACATTGTATTGTTAATATATCAATTTAAGCAATGCGAAACATCGCATATAGTAAATCCATAAACGCTTAAAAATAAGCGACAGGCAAATTGATTGCCTGACATAACGAACACAACAGAACAATGGAGTATGACAATGGCGAATTATTTTAACACATTGAATTTGCGTGAGCAGTTAGCTCAATTAGGCAAGTGCCGCTTTATGAAACGTGAAGAATTTGCGGATGAAGCTGGCTACCTGAAAGGGAAAAAAATCGTCATCGTCGGTTGTGGTGCACAAGGTCTGAACCAAGGCCTGAACATGCGTGACTCTGGTTTAGATATCGCTTATGCATTACGTGCAGAAGCGATTAGTGAAAAACGTGCTTCATGGCGCAAAGCCACTGAGAACGGCTTTAAAGTGGGTACGTATGAAGAATTGATCCCAACGGCAGACTTAGTTGTTAACTTAACGCCAGACAAACAACACTCTACCGTTGTTCGTGCTGTTCAACCAATGATGAAACAAGGTGCAGCACTGGGTTACTCACACGGCTTCAACATTGTTGAGGTTGGTGAAGAAATCCGTAAAGATATTACTGTTGTGATGGTTGCTCCAAAATGCCCAGGTACGGAAGTTCGTGAAGAATACAAACGTGGATTCGGTGTTCCAACTCTGATTGCTGTTCACCCAGAAAATGACCCGAAAGGCGAGGGGATGGCGATTGCTAAAGCATGGGCGGCTGCCACAGGTGGCCATCGTGCAGGTGTTCTGGAATCTTCATTTGTTGCGGAAGTTAAGTCTGACCTGATGGGTGAGCAAACCATTCTGTGTGGTATGTTGCAAGCAGGCGCATTACTGAGCTACGACAAAATGGTTGCAGACGGTGTTGAGCCAGGCTATGCCGGTAAATTGATTCAGTTTGGCTGGGAAACTATCACAGAAGCGCTGAAACAAGGTGGTATCACGCTGATGATGGATCGTTTATCTAACCCTGCGAAAGTCCGCGCATATGCGTTGTCTGAGCAACTGAAAACTATCATGGCACCACTGTTCCAAAAACATATGGATGACATCATTTCAGGTGAGTTCTCATCAACCATGATGGCTGACTGGGCAAATGATGATAAAAACCTGCTGACATGGCGTGAAGAGACAGGCCAATCTGCGTTTGAAAATTACCCTGAATATGCAGGAAAAATCGCAGAGCAAGAGTATTTCGACCACGGCGTTCTGTTAGTTGCAATGGTTAAAGCGGGTGTTGAATTAGCGTTCGATACTATGTTAGAAGCGGGTATCTTAGAAGAATCAGCATACTACGAGTCCCTGCACGAACTGCCACTGATTGCGAACACCATTGCGCGTAAGCGTTTATATGAAATGAACGTGGTTATTTCAGACACGGCGGAATACGGTAACTATCTGTTCTCATTTGCAGCTGTGCCGATGCTGAAAGACTTCATGACCAAGTTACAAGCGGGTGATTTAGCGAAGTCAGTTGCTGATAATGGTACAGATAACGCACAGTTACGTGATATCAATGAAGCAATTCGTAATCATCCTATCGAGAAAATCGGTAAGACTTTACGTGGTTATATGACGGATATGAAAAAGATTTCAGTTGGAAGTTAATTTTTCGTCACTCTTCGCGTGATAGGGGCGTTGGCTACATATTGTCGTCTTCCTCTGGCGCGAATGGTTTAGAAAAATGTATTGATGCAGTTGAAGAATAAAACCAAACCACATTGTTTCTAGGAATGATGTGGTTTTTTGTTTTTTATAAATAGGAAGGATCGTTGCTCAAGAGTTGGCTGGGTTTCTGCTACAATCTGTAGCGAGTTCCATTTTGAATAACTAAGTGATGTAGAGAAACCATGCGATTAAACCCAGGCCAGCAACAGGCAGTTGAATTTGTCGATGGTCCTTGCCTTGTATTGGCAGGGGCTGGATCAGGTAAAACCCGTGTTATTACCAACAAAATTGCACACTTGATCCGCCAATGTGGTTATCAACCACGGCAAATTGCTGCTGTCACTTTTACCAATAAAGCTGCACGCGAAATGAAAGAGCGTGTCGCACAAACCTTAGGTAAAAAAGAGGCGCGTGGGCTTATCATTTCAACCTTCCATACATTAGGTTTGGAAATTATTAAGCGTGAATATAAATCGCTAGGTATTAAAGCCAATTTTTCGCTGTTTGATGACCAAGACCAAATGGCATTACTCAAAGAGCTAACGTTTGATTTGCTTGAAGAAGATAAAGATTTACTACAGCAGTTGATCTCTGCGATCTCAAACTGGAAAAACGATCTTATCTCACCACAACAAGTTGTCGGGCAGGCACGAACGGAAAAAGAACACCACTTTGCAGAGTGTTACCGCCGTTATGAATTACATTTAAAAAGTTGCAACGTACTGGATTTTGACGATTTAATCAGTAAACCAACGCTTCTGTTGTATCAAAATGAAGAAGTGCGTGAACGCTGGCAGCAAAAAATCCGTTATTTGCTGGTGGATGAATACCAAGATACCAACACCAGCCAATATCAACTGGTGAAATTGCTGGTGGGGCAACGTGCTCGCTTTACGGTGGTTGGGGATGACGACCAATCGATTTACTCATGGCGTGGCGCAAGGCCGCAAAACTTGGTGTTACTTAGTCAAGATTTTCCTAAGTTAAACGTGATTAAGCTTGAGCAAAATTACCGTTCTTCAGGGCGTATTTTAAAAGCGGCGAATATCCTAATTGCGAACAACCCCCATGTATTTGAAAAAAAATTATTCTCTGAGCTGGGTTATGGTGTGCCATTAAAAGTTTTAACGGCAAATAATGAAGATCATGAAGCGGAGCGGGTAATTGGTGAACTTATCGCCCATCACTTTATCAACAAAACGGAATATAAAGATTATGCGATTTTATATCGCGGTAATCACCAGTCCCGAATTTTTGAAAAAATGTTGATGCAAAACCGTATTCCATATCGTATCTCTGGTGGTACTTCATTTTTCTCACGCCCTGAAATTAAGGATTTACTGGCTTATTTGCGAGTGCTAACTAACCCTGAAGATGACAGTGCTTTTTTACGCATTGTGAATACACCGCGCCGGGAAATTGGTCCAAAAACCATTCAAAAATTGGGGGAGTGGGCGAATCAACGGGGCAAAAGCTTATACCAAGCCAGTTTTGATTTAGGGCTAGAGCAAACCCTAAAAGGCAAAGGATTAGAGGCATTACAACGGTTTACTCAGTGGATGGACAGTATCGTTCGTACATCAGAGCGCGAGCCGTTGATTGCGGTACGTGACTTACTGCGCGAAATGGATTACGAAAGTTGGTTGTATGAAACATCAACCAGTACCAAAGCTGCTGAAATGCGGATGAAAAACGTCAATCAATTGTTTACTTGGATGAGTGAGATGGTGGAAGGGGATGAATTAAACGACCCGATGACGCTCAGCCAAGTGGTCACTCGTTTTACCTTACGCGATATGATGGAGCGCGGGGAGGATGATGAAGAATCTGACCAAGTTCAGCTAATGACTCTGCATGCATCTAAAGGGCTTGAATTTCCTTATGTTTTTCTGGTTGGTATGGAAGAAGGATTGCTTCCGCACCAAAGTAGTATTGACGAAAATAATATCGATGAAGAACGTCGTTTAGCGTATGTGGGGATCACTCGGGCACAAAGAGAGTTATTTTTTACGCATTGCCGCGAACGTCGTCAATATGGAGAGCTAATTCGCCCTGAGCTGAGTCGCTTCTTGCTTGAGTTGCCGCAAGATGACCTTGAATGGGAGCAACAGCGAAAAGTGGTTAGTGCCGAAGAACGTATGCAAAAAGGGCAATCTGCACTCGCGGATATTAAAGCACGGCTAGGGTTAAATAAGAAAAGTGATTGATAACAATTAGTTGAATTTCCACACTAGAATGATTCTAGTGTGGAATAGTCTAGCAATTCGAACTGTTACGTTCTTCCAGCTCTAGAACCCAATTCACATAACCTTGCCATTGAACCTCCTGCTGTAAGTTTTCTGCACGCAGCGGATGCTCAGATAACCAGCGGTATGGCAGCATAATGGTGAGCCTGTCAGTACTGGCATTTAACCTTAAGGCAGGTAAAGTGTCATCACGTCGGCGGCTTGCAAAAATAATGGCTAATCGAAGTAAACGACACAAATAGTAGGCTTGTTGCATGGGTAGTGCATTTTGTTGGCTGAGAGGGGCTAAATCAACAGGACCTTGTTGATTTCGTAACAACGCCGCTAGTAACCGTTTTTGAGCCGGTGTATAGCCAGGTAAATCCAAGTGAGTCATCAAATAACTGGCGTGTTCAGGGCCTCTGCGAAAATCAACACTCAGACCAATTTCATGCAATGCACAGGCGCTTGATAATAAATCGCGGCAACGAGTATCTAATTGCCAATCTTTCGCAACTTGCAGATAAAAATATTCAGCTAATTGACGAACACGGCCAGCTTGTTCGATGTCTACTTGGAAACGGCGCTGGATATTGCGTACGGTGCGAGCACGAATATCTTGCTCAATGGGCAATTCCAACATGCCATAAACCAAGCCTTCTCGCAGAGCCCCGCCCGCAAGTGTCATGTTATCGATATTTAACGCTTCAAAGATGGCAATTAAAATCGATAAACCACTCGGGAAAACCAGTGCGCGTTCAAACGTTAAGCCTTCAATTTCAAGCTCTTCAAGTTTTTGGCATAAAATGGCTTTGCGTTTTAACTGCTGCAATTTAGACAAGGTGATAAGTTCATCCATGCCTTGTGCAATCATGATTTCTTGGATTGCTTGCACAGTACCTGATGCGCCAACACAGATTTTCCAACCGTGAGTTTTTAAGGCTTCAGCAACAGGCTCGATCACTTTTTTTGCGGCGTCTTGGGCGGCTGAGAAATTTTCTTCCGTTAAGCTTCTATCACTGAAGTAGCGCTCAAGCCACGTGACACAACCCATTTCAAGGCTGTAGAGTTGCTCTGCTTTTGCGCCAGTTCCTGTGACAAGCTCGGTACTTCCCCCACCAATATCCACCACCAAGCGTTGGTCGGGGCCACCTGTCGTATGTGCAACGCCTTGGTAAATTAAGCGAGCTTCTTCTTCCCCTTGAATAACTTTAACGGGGTTTCCTAGGATTTTACTGGCTTTTTCGATGAAAATGTCAGCATTTTTTGCTAAACGCAGTGTTGCAGTTGCGACAACACGAATTTGTGTACTCGGGATATCTTGTAGATGTTCCGAAAAAAGTCGCAAGCATTGCCAACCACGTTCCATTGCTTGCTCAGAAAGGAGGTTATTTTTATCTAACCCCGCAGCAAGGCGAACTTTTCGCTTAACCCTAGAAATAACCTGTATGCTGCCAGCTGTTTCACGTACAACAAGCATGTGAAAGCTGTTTGAGCCTAAATCGATAGCAGCATAGAGAGAAGAAGATTTCAGCATAGCGTTTTTACTCAGCCTGGACGTTTATGGTTATTACGCGGACCATTGTGGCGACGCGGTGCATTTGAATTGCGACGCTGGCCTCCAGGGCGTGGGCGATGGCGGCGTTTAGGTGCAGGTAAGTCACTCAATAACGCATCGCTGTTATATTTACTCACTGGGATCGAATGTTGAATGTACTCTTCGATAGCAGGCAAGTTAAGCGCATATTCTTCACAAGCCAGACTAATTGAGTTACCACTTTCCCCAGCACGGCCAGTTCGGCCAATACGGTGAACGTAATCTTCACAGTCGTCAGGTAAATCATAGTTAAAGACGTGAGTCACAGATGGAATGTGTAATCCACGTGCTGCAACGTCAGTCGCGACTAAAATATCCAGTTGGCCTTGTGTGAATTGCTCTAAAATACGTAAACGTTTTTTCTGTGCAACATCACCCGTTAATAAGCCAACACGGTGACCATCGGCCGCTAAATGCGCCCAAATATCATCACAACGGTGCTTAGTATTAGCAAAAATAATACAGCGCTCAGGCCACTCTTCTTCGAGTAGGGTCTGTAGCAAACGCATTTTTTCTTCGTTAGAAGGGTAAAATAACTCTTCTTTAATACGATGGCCGGTTTTTTGTAGAGGCTCGACTTCAACATATTCAGGGTTATTCATTTGCTCAAAGGCAAGTTCTCTTACGCGATAAGACAACGTTGCGGAGAATAGCAGGTTCAGTCTGTCCGAAGCCCCTGGCATACGACGGAATAACCAACGAATATCTTTAATAAAACCAAGGTCGTACATACGGTCAGCTTCATCAAGCACGACGACTTGAATCGCAGCTAAGTCCACATGGCCTTGTTTTGCATAATCAATAAGGCGGCCAGTCGTTCCAATAAGGATGTCGACACCGTTTTGTAACACTTTTAGCTGCTCATCGTAGCCATCACCACCATAAGCGAGACCCATTTTCAGACCTGTGTATTCTGCCAATTCTTTGGCATCAGAGTAGATCTGAACAGCTAATTCACGAGTCGGTGCCATCATTAATGCACGTGGCTGATTCGCTTTTTTCCCTTCAATTGCAGGGTGGGTTAATAGATAATGAAACGTTGACGCTAAGAATGCTAACGTTTTACCTGTACCTGTTTGCGCTTGTCCCGCAACGTCTTTGCCTTCGACAGTGAAAGGCAACGTTGACGCCTGTATTGGCGTGCAATAATTGAAGCCTTTCTTGCTCAGAGCTTCAATGACTTTAGGGTGCAATGCGAAGTCGGAAAACTTCTTTTCTGTCAAGTGTGCTTTACTCATAGTATGTTAGAATATCAGTTAACGGTTGGTTTACGAAAGTGTATCTTTTGAAATAAAGCATACTGCTGCCAATAATGTTACACTAAGTCTGCAAAAAGATGATTCTTTGGAGTACAACATGAGCGACAAAATTATACATATAACTGATGCAAGCTTTGAAACTGCAGTTCTGAAATCAAGTTCACCTGTTCTCGTCGATTTTTGGGCAGCATGGTGTGGTCCTTGTAAAATGATAGCACCTATCCTTGATGAAGTTGCTGAAGAATATACAGGCAAATTGACCATCGCAAAACTGAATATTGATGATAATCCGGCTACCGCCCCAAAATATGGAATTCGTGGTATCCCGACGCTGTTATTATTCAAAAATGGTAGTGTGGCGGCGACTAAAGTTGGCGCATTATCTAAGACGCAACTGAAAGAATTTTTAGACGAAAATCTGTAAGTTATCGTTATATGTGATCTAAAACGTTTAGCGGTGTATCTATTTTATCAAGAGAGCCGCTAGACGTCCTCATCTAAGCATGATAAGTTATCACTATTCCTCGTGTAGCACCCGTATGATTTACCTTGTATTCCATTGCTCTTATCTAATACATCAAGCTAGTTAGTTCAGCATTACCATGATTGTTAATAATCAAAACTGGTGACGCAATGACTTTAAATATGAAAATTGAGAACATAGACATTGAGTTAAGCATCAGCTAGTTCAATATCCGTGTTTCACACGTGTTTTCGTATATGTTAAAGATAGTGCATAAACAGCGGTAATATCATGTAAGCGTGGTTAGATCTTCGGATGTAAAAACGTATCGGGAAAAATTTGCATTCAGTAAAATGTGTTTTTAAATGCGAAACTGAAATGAAATTTGCGATATTGGGATAGATGTTGTCCTAAATGTACAAAAAACTATTGCTAATGTTGTGTGTGTTTCTAATAATATGCCGTACATCATCCAGATGAATCATGGTCATATGTTAAAATAACTTAGCAGTGGCTAGCACAAATTTTTATGCATTGTTGTTGGTCTTTATTGAGTTGGCTACCAACAGGGCAGTTAAGTTAAACTGGCACTTAATAAATTAAGTTGCCGTCAATTAACGTTCATAGTTCGAGAATTACCCCGAGTTAAAGAACCCACCATTATGAATCTTACCGAATTAAAGAATACGCCAGTATCAGAATTGATTACGTTAGGCGAAAACATGGGGCTAGAGAATTTAGCCCGTATGAGAAAGCAGGATATTATTTTCTCCATTTTGAAGCAGCATGCAAAAAGTGGTGAGGATATTTTCGGCGATGGCGTACTGGAAATATTGCAGGATGGATTTGGTTTCCTCCGTTCAGCAGACAGTTCTTACCTCGCAGGTCCTGATGATATCTATGTTTCCCCTAGCCAAATCCGCCGTTTTAACCTACGCACAGGTGACACAATTTCAGGAAAAATTCGTCCTCCTAAAGAAGGTGAACGTTATTTTGCCCTCCTGAAAGTCAACGAAGTTAACTTCGATAAACCTGAAAATGCGCGTAGTAAAATCCTGTTCGAAAACTTAACCCCATTACATGCAAATAGTCGTCTGCGTATGGAACGTGGTAACGGTTCAACAGAAGATTTAACTGCACGTGTACTGGATTTAGCTGCACCGATTGGCCGTGGCCAACGTGGGTTGATTGTTGCTCCGCCAAAAGCGGGTAAAACCATGTTACTGCAAAATATCGCGGCTAATATTGCACACAACTACCCTGATTGCGTTCTGATGGTTCTGCTGATTGATGAGCGTCCTGAAGAGGTAACGGAAATGCAGCGTTTAGTTAAAGGTGAAGTAATTGCTTCTACCTTTGATGAGCCAGCTGCGCGTCACGTTCAAGTTGCTGAAATGGTTATCGAGAAAGCTAAACGTTTGGTTGAACATAAAAAAGACGTTATTATTTTACTCGATTCCATAACGCGTCTTGCTCGTGCGTATAACACCGTTGTTCCTTCATCCGGTAAAGTATTAACCGGTGGTGTGGATGCAAACGCATTACATCGTCCAAAACGTTTCTTCGGAGCTGCACGTAATGTTGAAGAGGGCGGGAGCCTGACAATCATTGCGACTGCACTGGTTGATACTGGTTCGAAAATGGATGAAGTTATTTACGAGGAGTTTAAAGGTACAGGTAACATGGAATTACACCTTTCCCGTAAGATTGCGGAAAAACGTGTCTTCCCTGCGATTGATTACAATCGCTCTGGTACTCGTAAAGAAGAACTTCTGACTTCTCAAGACGAGCTGCAAAAAATGTGGATCCTGCGTAAAATTATTCACCCAATGGGTGAAATTGATGCAATGGAATTCTTCATTAGCAAGTTAGCCATGACGAAAACGAATGAAGAGTTTTTTGACCTCATGAAGCGAGCTTAGTTGGGTAGGTAAAATAACTACTTATATTATCGAAAAAGGCCACTTTCTTAATTGAAGTGGCCTTTTGTTTATCTAGCAGGTTTTGTGCTATGTCTTATACTTAAATTACTTTTTAATAAACATTATTTTCTTAAGCATTAATCAAGATATTTTTAAACATACTTGTTTCTAACTCTGGTTGGCATGGATATTGCTTGTTTTAATTACATGATAATAGCTGAATGAAGCTATTCATTATTGGCGTAGTTTATTTTAAGTAACACACAAGAGCATTGATGTGTAATTCAAATAGAATAATGAGAGAGTGACTTGTGGATAGAGCACATTTTTTTACTAATCTTCTTTACGTATTGATATTTACGTTTTGTATGATTTTTATTGCTCGACTTGTAACAGCAAAAATTGGTTTGGTTGACAAACCGAATTTCAGGAAAAAACATGAAGGTTTAGTACCACTCGTTGGTGGAATTTCTATTTTTATAGGGATATGCTTTTCATTTTCCATCACAAATGAGTATATCCCACATAAGTGGTTGTATTTGTTATGTGCAGGTACCTTGGTATTTGTTGGTGCTTTGGATGACCGTTTTGACATCAGCGTTAAATTTAGAGCTTTCGTGCAAGCTTTTGTCGCCGTTTTGATGATGACAGTAGCGGGGCTTAAGTTAAACTCTCTGGGGCACGCATTTGGGCCTTGGGAACTTGTTCTTGGGCCGTTCTCATACATCGTGACATTATTTGCAGTATGGACGGCAATAAATTCCTTCAATATGATTGATGGAATCGATGGCCTTTTAGGCGGTGTGGCAAGCGTTGCTTTTGGTGCTTTAGGGCTTTTATTATATTTAAACGGTAATATGGCGTTAGCATTTTGGTGTTTTGCTTTTATTGCTGCGATTATCCCATACCTTGTTTTGAATCTTGAATTATTAGGTCGTCGGTTTAAAGTTTTTATGGGGGATGCAGGAAGTACATTAATCGGCTTCACCATTATCTGGATTTTGGTTGCTTCGACGCAAGAAGAAGTCCATCCAATCAACCCTGTTACCGCGTTGTGGATTATTGCTATTCCACTCATGGACATGGTGGCGATAATGTACCGTCGAATTCGTAAAGGAATGAGCCCATTTTCACCTGACCGTCAGCATATTCACCATTTAATCATGCGTTCTGGCTTTACACCGAAAGGGGCGTTTGTACTGATTACATTGTCAGCTGCATTTTTGGCATGTATTGGTATTATCGGTGAACGCTTAACATTTGTGCCTGAATGGGTAATGTTGGCATTATTTTTGCTTGTATTTATGATGTATGGTTATTGCATCAAACGAGCTTGGAAAGTCGCCCGTTTTATTAAACGAGTTAGACGTAAAGCGCGCAGAGGTGCAGTACGGTAACGAAAAAAACGAAAATAGAGGTTCTGTGCAGTGAATAACTCAGAAACACAACCGAGTCAGCATCAAACGCCAATAGAGCCGGAATTGGATATCCGTGGTTTATGTCGCTCCTTGTGGCAAGGCAAAATTTGGATCGTTGCATTTGCAGTTATTTTTGCTGCAATTGCGTTGGGAGCATCCTATTTTATGCAGCCAAAATGGAGTGCGACGGCGATTACGGATTTACCTACCGTGAATAATCTGGGAAGTTATTATTCTCAGCAACAGTTTCTGCGCAACCTCGATTCCCGTATTAACAGTACGGGTCAAGAAGGGCAATTGCCAACCATTGCGAAAGAAGCTTACCAAGAGTTTACTAAGCAACTCGGCTCTTACGATACTCGCCGTCAGTTCTGGCTGAGCACAGATTATTACAAACAACGGTTAGAAAATGATCCGAAAGCGGATGCGGCGCTGTTGGATGAACTTATTAATGATATCGAGTTCACGCCTGCCGATGAAGTGAAAAACCTAACCGACAGTATTAAGTTAGTGGCTGAAACATCAACAGATGCGAATCAGTTGTTACGTCAATACACGCAATTTGCGAATCAACGTGCAACTGCAAATCTGAATGATGAAATTAAAGGCACTTGGGCAACCAAAATGCAATCCATGAAAGCGTTAGTTAAGCGTGAAGATATGGTGGCAACTGCTGCTTATGAAAGACGTTTAAATGCGCTGGAACAAGCACTCAAAGTTGCTGAAAAACAAGGTATTGTACGCAATCAAAGTGCGACACCTGTAGATGAAATTCCAGATTCTAAAATGTTTATGTTAGGTGCTCCGTTATTGCAAGCACAAATTGAAACATTAAAAGCAACGGGTCCTGATCATGACTCCGATTATGATCAAAACATCGCGATGTTATCAACATTAAGTGTTGGGCCTACTCTCCAAGATAATTTTCAAGCGTACCGCTACTTGCGCACGCCTGAAGATCCAGTCAAACGCGATAGCCCACGTCGAGCCTTTATGATGGTTCTATGGGGGGCTATAGGCTTGTTAGTTGGTGCCGGAGTGGTACTTTCTCGCCGTCGCCCATCTTGATTTTGGGATAAGCCACTGACACATTCGTCAGTGGCTTGATAAAGTCATTAAGATTAAATAAGCAGCACACTGCATAAGATAAATATAAGAGAGTCACTGTGAAAGTATTGACTGTATTCGGCACACGACCAGAAGCCATCAAAATGGCACCGTTGGTTCATGCATTGGCGAATGATGCAGATTTTGAAGCAAAAGTTTGTGTCACTGCACAGCATCGTGAAATGCTCGATCAAGTACTGAAACTGTTTGAGATCACTCCAGATTACGATCTCAATATTATGAAGCCAGGGCAAGATTTAACCGATATTACTTGTCGTATCCTCGAAGGTCTGAAAAGTGTTTTTGCTGATTTTCAGCCTGATGTTGTGCTTGTTCATGGGGACACCGCAACGACCATGGCAACGAGCCTAGCTGCGTTTTACCATCGTATTCCTGTTGGGCACGTTGAAGCCGGGTTGCGTACGGGAAACCTGTATTCCCCATGGCCTGAAGAAGCCAACCGCAAAATTGCAGGGCACTTAGCGATGTATCACTTCGCGCCAACGGAAAATTCACGCCAAAACCTGTTAAAAGAGTCAATTCCAGACAGTCATATATTTGTGACAGGCAACAGCGTGATTGACGCGTTGTTATGGGTACGAGACAAAGTCATGAGCGACCAGCACATGATGGAAAAATTGGGTGCAAACTACCCATTTATTGACCCTAATAAGAAAATGATTTTAGTTACAGGCCATCGCCGCGAAAGCTTTGGTGGTGGTTTTGAGCGTATTTGCCACGCATTGGCGGAAATTGCACAGGCACACCCAGATGTACAAGTGGTTTACCCTGTACACTTGAACCCGAATGTCAGTGAGCCTGTAAAGCGTATTTTACATGATATCGATAATATTATTTTAATTAGCCCTCAAGAATACCTTCCATTTGTCTACTTAATGAATCATGCCTATTTGATTCTGACAGATTCCGGGGGCATTCAAGAGGAAGCCCCTTCTCTTGGCAAGCCTGTTCTGGTAATGAGAGATACCACAGAGCGACCTGAAGCGGTTGACGCGGGTACAGTTCGCTTAGTAGGAACAGATACACAAAAAATTGTTAATGAAGTTAATCGGTTACTGACAGATGATGCGGAATATCATGAAATGAGCCGCGCACATAACCCGTATGGGGATGGTCATGCTTGTCAGCGTATTCTTACAGCATTAAAAAGTAATCAGGTGAAATTATGAGTTTTGAAACTATTTCTGTTATTGGCCTTGGTTATATCGGTTTACCAACAGCAGCAGCCTTTGCATCACGTAAAAAACAGGTTGTCGGTGTAGATGTTAACCAACATGCGGTGGATACCATTAATCAGGGGAAAATCCACATTGTGGAACCTGAACTTGATATCGTGGTGAAAAAAGCCGTTGAAGAAGGTCACTTGAAAGCTTTTACAAAGCCACAGTCAGCCGATGCTTATTTGATTGCTGTTCCTACACCATTTAAAGGTGATCACGAACCCGATTTAGCCTATGTTCGTTCTGCGGCAGAGTCGATTGCGCCTGTGCTGAAAAAAGGGGACTTAGTCATTCTTGAGTCTACTTCTCCAGTGGGCACAACCGAGCAAATGTCCCAATGGATGGCCGAAGCGCGCCCTGATTTAACATTCCCACATCAAGCAGGCGAAGATGCAGACATCGATGTGGCTTATTGCCCAGAGCGTGTACTGCCGGGCCAAGTGATGGTCGAATTAATTAAAAATGACCGTGTAGTTGGCGGTATGACACCAAAATCTTCACTGCGTGCGAGTGAGCTATACAACATTTTCCTTGAAGGTGAATGTGTGATCACCAATTCAAGAACCGCAGAAATGTGCAAATTAACGGAAAACAGCTTCCGTGACGTCAATATCGCATTTGCCAATGAATTGTCATTAATTTGTGCTGAGCAAGATATCAACGTGTGGGAGCTTATCAGCCTCGCAAATCGCCATCCGCGCGTGAATATTTTACAACCGGGTCCAGGCGTTGGTGGCCACTGTATCGCGGTTGACCCATGGTTTATTGTTGCTCAAAACCCGAAACAATCACGTTTGATCCACACTGCACGTTTAGTGAATGATGGCAAACCAATTTGGGTGGTTGACCAAGTGAAAGCCGCTGTTGCCGATTGTTTAGTGGAAACGGGCAAAAAAGCGAGTGAAGTCACCATTGCCTGTTTCGGCCTTTCATTTAAACCGAACATTGATGATTTACGTGAAAGCCCAGCAATGCACATCACGAAAATGGTCGCGAATTGGAACCCGGGTAAAACTTACGCCGTTGAGCCACATATCGAAGAATTGCCAACATCATTGAAAGGTATTTCTGAGCTAGTTTCTATTGAAAAAGCTGTCAATGAGGCGGATGTGATCCTGATGTTAGTTGACCACAATGTCTTTAAAGGCATTCAAGGTTCAGCAATCCCACAAAAATGGGTTGTGGATACAAAAGGAGTTTGGCGTTGAAACGCATTCTAATCACCGGAGGCGCGGGTTTTATTGGCTCCGCAGTGGTTCGTCATATCATTGAGAACACGAACGACAGTGCGATTGTGGTTGATTGCCTGACTTATGCAGGCAACCTTGAATCCCTTGCGTCTGTTGAGAGCAGTGAACGCTATGCGTTTGAGCAAGTGAACATCTGCGACCGACAAGCACTTGACCGCGTTTTTGCGCAATACCAGCCAGATGCGGTTATGCATCTGGCGGCAGAAAGCCACGTTGACCGCTCTATTGATGGACCCGCTGCCTTCATTGAAACCAACATTGTGGGTACTTACACACTGTTAGAAGCCGCTCGTCACTATTGGTCTGCATTAGATGAAGGGAAAAAAGCCGCATTTCGCTTCCACCATATCTCGACAGACGAAGTGTACGGTGATTTAGATGGCCCAGAAGGTTTCTTTACAGAAACAACGCCTTATGCGCCAAGCAGCCCATACTCTGCCTCTAAAGCATCCAGTGACCACTTGGTGCGTGCGTGGCAAAGAACCTATGGTTTGCCAACCATGATCACCAACTGCTCAAATAACTACGGGCCGTATCATTTTCCTGAGAAATTGATCCCCTTAATTATTTTAAACGCCTTGGCAGGCAAACCACTGCCAGTGTACGGCAAAGGTGAGCAAATTCGCGATTGGCTGTTTGTGGAAGACCATGCACGTGCTTTGCATTTGGTGGCAACAACGGCGCAGGCTGGCACCACTTACAATATTGGTGGGCACAACGAACGCCGCAATATTGACGTTGTTGAAACCATTTGTGAGCTGCTTGAAGAGCTACACCCGCAGAAACCACAAGGTGTGGCACATTACCGCGACTTAATTACCTATGTGAAAGACCGACCGGGTCATGATATGCGCTATGCTATTGATGCGGCAAAAATTGAGCGTGAATTGGGCTGGAAACCCGAAGAAACGTTTGAGTCTGGCATTCGCAAAACGGTCTTATGGTATTTGAATAACGAAACGTGGTGGCGTCGTGTACAAGATGGCTCCTACGCAGGTGAACGCTTAGGCCTTGGCAATTAGGTGAAACCATGAAAGGTATTATTTTAGCAGGGGGATCGGGAACGCGTTTGCACCCAATTACCCGCGGTATTTCCAAACAATTGTTGCCTATCTATGATAAGCCAATGATTTACTACCCGCTTTCAGTTTTGATGTTAGCGGGTATTCGCGAAATTTTAATTATTTCGACTCCAGATGATTTACCCATGTTCAAACGCCTATTGGGTGATGGGCATGAGTTTGGTATTGAACTGAGTTATGCAGAGCAACCGTCACCTGATGGATTAGCCCAAGCCTTTATTATTGGTGAAGAATTTATCAATGGTGATAGCTGCTGTTTAGTCTTAGGGGACAATATCTTCTTTGGCCACTCGTTCAGCCCGAAACTGAAATCTGTCGCAGAGCGCACCCAAGGAGCAACGGTATTTGGCTATCAAGTGATGGATCCAGAGCGTTTTGGTGTGGTGGAATTTGACGATAATTTTAAAGCCTTATCCATCGAAGAAAAACCTATAAAACCGAAATCCAACTGGGCCGTCACAGGGTTGTATTTTTATGACTCTCAAGTGGTTGAATTTGCTAAGCAAGTTAAGCCATCTGAACGTGGTGAGTTAGAAATTACCTCCATCAACCAAATGTATTTAGAGCGTGGGCAGTTAAATGTTGAGCTTCTCGGTCGTGGTTTTGCATGGTTGGATACGGGCACTCACGACAGCTTGATTGAAGCGGGTACATTTGTACAAACCGTTGAAAAACGTCAAGGTTTTAAAGTTGCTTGCTTAGAAGAGATTGCATGGCGTAATGGCTGGTTAACGGATGAACAAGTCGCCGAGTCTGCGCAGCACCTAAAAAAAACCGGTTATGGGCAATATTTAGAGGATTTACTCCGTGTCCGTCCGCGCCAGTATTGATGCCTTACAGTGGGAGAGCGACTTTTTTCATCGCTCAACTGCAAAGTTAAATTTTTCGGGGGAAAACCTCGAAACTGTCCTTGCTTATCAAATGGATGCGTACGATATCATCCAAGCCAAGGTTGCTGCGTCTGAAACACAGTTGATTGATGATTTAACCAGTATGGGTTTTTCATTTGTTGAAGGTGAGACGGACTTTGCACTCACTATTGGCACAGAAAATGCTTATCTAAAGGCAGGTTTAACGGCGGCAGATAGCGTTGTTGCAGCACAAGTGGATGACGTCCCTTTGTTACAACAAGCGGCTGCCTCTGTCTTTAGCAATAGCCGCTTTCGTGCTCCTTGGTATCGTGAAGGGGATAGCGGGCGGTTTTACGCTTTGTGGATAGAAAAAGCCGTGCTAGGTACGTTTGACCATACTTGCTTGTTAGTCAAAGACGCCTCAGGCGGCATTTTAGGCTTTGTGAGTTTGCGCCATATTGACGATGATACTGCACGCATCGGGTTATTAGCGAAAATGCCTGAAGCGCAAGGGCGAGGTATTGGTCGCAAGTTGATGTCTGCGGCGTTCGACTGGTGTGTGCAACACCAAAAAAGACAGTTAAATGTTGCCACCCAAATCAGTAATGTTGCGGCATTAAATCTTTATTCACGTAGCGGTGCGGCAATTGCCAGTACCGCCTATTGGTTATACAGGGGACAACATGATTCCATTTAATAAACCACCCGTTGTAGGTACTGAATTAGAGTATATGAGACAAGCCATGGAAAGTGGCAAACTGTGTGGTGATGGTGGCTTCACTAAACGTTGTGAAGAGTGGATGGAAAAACGTTTTAACTGCCCGAAAGTGCAGTTGACGCCATCTTGCACGGCGTCATTAGAAATGGCGGCGATCCTGATTGATATTAAGCCTGGCGATGAAGTGATCATGCCAAGCTTTACCTTTGTATCAACCTCAAACGCATTTGTTCTGCGCGGTGCAAAAATTGTTTTTGTGGATATCCGCCCAGACACCATGAACATTGATGAAACCAAAATCGAAGCGGCGATCACCGAACGTACGCGTGCGATTGTACCCGTTCACTACGCAGGTGTTGCGTGTGAAATGGACACCATCATGGGTATTGCCAAAAAGCATGATTTATTCGTTATTGAAGATGCGGCGCAAGGCGTGATGTCAACCTACAAAGGCAAGGCGTTAGGAACAATTGGGCACATTGGTTGTTACAGTTTCCATGAAACCAAAAACTACTCTTCCGGTGGGGAAGGTGGTGCGACCTTAATCAACGATAAAGACTTAATCAGCCGCGCTGAAGTCATTCGTGAAAAAGGCACAAACCGTAGCCAATTCTTCCGTGGGCAAGTGGATAAATATACGTGGCGTGACATTGGCTCCAGCTATCTGTTATCTGACTTACAAGCGGCATATCTGTGGGCTCAACTGGAAGAAGCAGACAAAATTAACGAGCGTCGTTTATTGCTGTGGAAGCGTTACTACGAAGCATTGCAACCGCTGGTGGATGCAGGCCGTTTAGTGTTAGCCACTGTGCCTGAAGGTCTGGTTCACAACGCCCATATGTTCTACATCAAATTGAAAGATGTGGAAGAGCGCACTGCATTCAATGAGTTTATGAAGTCTCACGGCGTGTTAACGGTGTTCCACTACGTTGCACTGCATACAAGCCCAGCAGGACTTGAGTTTGGTCGCTTCCAGGGTGAAGACAAATACACCACCAAAGAAAGTGACCGTCTGGTGCGTTTGCCGATGTTCTACAACATGACGGATGCCGAACAGCAAACCGTTATCGAGCACATTAAGGCGTTCTTTGCCTAATGTCGTTAGCTAAAGCCTCTGTTTGGACAGCTGGGTCTACCCTGATTAAAATCGGGGCAGGCCTACTTATCGTTAAATTACTGGCAATTGCATTTGGCCCGAGTGGCGTAGGGTTGGCGGGGAATTTCCGCCAATTGATTACTGTTCTTGGTGTGTTGTCAGGTGCGGGGATTTTCAATGGTGTCACAAAATATGTGGCAGAGCACCATCAAGACCCGGTCAAGCTTCGTGCCGTTTTAGGGACGTCATCAACGCTAATTCTCAGCTTTTCAACGTTATTAGCCGTTATTTTCTTACTATTTAGTGGTGCTATCAGTCAGGTATTATTTGATAGCCCTGATTATGCCTCTGTGATTTATGCCGTGGCATTTATTCAGATGGGGATTGCATACGCAAACTACTTCTTAGCCATCTTAAAAGGTTATAGAGACGCATCAGGCAATGCTCAAGCTATCATTTTAGGGAGCTTAGTGGGTGTTGTTGCCTATTATTTGTGCTATACCTTGGGGGGATATGAAGGCGCGCTTGCGGGCTTAGCCCTTGTGCCAGCCTTAGTTGTCTTACCCGCAGGTTTGATGATTATTCGCCGCAAACAATTTGCACTGTCAATGCTGAAACCCGCTTGGGATAAAGCCATTGCAACGCACTTGGGTAAGTTTACCATCATGGCGTTGTTAACGTCGGTGACGTTGCCTGTCGCTTATATTATGATGCGAAACCTATTAGCAGAGCGTTATAGCTGGGACGATGTTGGGTTATGGGCTGGAGTGAGCACGATTTCAGATGCTTACTTGCAGTTTATTACTGCGTCATTTTCGGTGTATTTATTGCCGACACTTTCCCGCTTACAGCATAAAAGCGAAATTTCATCTGAAATCATTAAAGCCTTAAAATTTGTCTTACCCGCTGTTGCTGTTGCCAGTTTTATGGTGTGGCTCCTGCGTGATTTTGCTATTTGGCTGCTATTTTCTGAAAAATTTACAGGAATGCGCGACTTATTTGCTTGGCAGCTTGTGGGTGACGTACTGAAAGTTGGTGCCTATGTGTTTGGTTATTTGGTAATAGCCAAAGCTGCATTACGTTTTTATGTCCTAACCGAATTGAGTCAATTTGTGTTGCTGATGGGCTTTGCTCACTGGCTTATCCCTGAGCATGGCGCGGTTGGTGCGACACAGGCCTATATGGCCACTTATATCGTATACTTTACTTTATGTTGTTGCGTATTTTTGATTTACCGTAGGCGAGCATGACAACCTTAATACATGTACTGGGATCGAATCTCCCACATCATAACCAGACGGTTTTAACGTTTTTTAATGACGTTATTAGCCAAGAGATGGCACCGTCACAAAAACCGCATTTTATGGTCGTAAGCGATGATGCGGGGCTTGCTGACGCTTATCCACAGCTCGAAATTGACGTTTTTGCAAATAAAAAATCCATCGCAAACGGTGTGATAAAGCGGGCGAAAGCAGATCGCCGCACTCGTTTCTTCTTCCATGGGCAATTTAATGCACCAATTTGGCTGGCACTGTTATTTGGCCAAATCAAGACTCACCAGTTTTGGTGGCATATTTGGGGTGCAGACCTGTATGAAGAATCTAGTTCACTGAAATTCAAACTGTTTTATGTTTTGCGTCGTTTGGCGCAAAAAAAAGTGGGGCATGTTTGTGCGACACGGGGCGATTTATGTTATTTCCACCAGTCGAACCCTAAAGTGCCTGCTTCAGTGCTGTATTTCCCGACACGGATGGATCCCGCTTTAACGGTGAGCGAACGTAAGCCACGTGAAGGCGAGCAACTGACTATCCTGCTCGGTAACTCGGGTGACCGTTCTAATCGCCATGTAGAGGCTCTGGGGGCGATTAAACAGCAGTTTGGTGATAAGGCCCGTGTGATTATCCCAATGGGGTATCCCGCAAACAACCACGTTTATATTCAACAAGTGGAAGACGCGGCAGGTAGCACATTTTCAGCGGGTCAGGTCGAGATACTCAAAGAGCGTATGGCATTCAGCGATTACCTTAACTTGTTGAAAACCTGCGATCTGGGTTATTTCATTTTTAATCGCCAGCAAGGGGTTGGTACCGTTTGCTTATTGATTCAATTCGGTATTCCGTTTGTGATCAGTCGTCAAAATACGTTTTGGCAGGATTTAACGGCGCAAAATGTGCCCGTATTTTTCTATGGTGATGAATTAACGACCTCGCTGGTGGATGAAGCACAGCGCCAAATGACGTTGTTGGATAAAGCCAATATTGAATTTTTTGCTCCAAACTTTACTGAGGGTTGGAAAGCTATCCTCAGTGTTGCGGAGGGGCGAGCATGACGCTAATGGAGTTAGGTGGCTTAGCGCTAGTCTACCTGATATCAATTATCTTTATCGGCACCTTGCTGTATAAAGAGTTTTTACGTGTTCGTTTTAACTTCAACATTTTCTTTTCAATGTTGTATTTATTGACGTTTTATTTCGGTTTCCCGTTAACCTGTGCCTTAGTGTTCCAGTTTGATGTGGCAGTCGTGACAGCGGATTACCTTTTGTATGCGCAGCTTGCGGCGACCAGTTTTTATGCCATCTATTATGTAGCCTATAAAACGCGTCTGTCGCGCAGAGTAGATACTTCACGGCGTGCGCTGTTTAGCATGAATAAAGTCGAAACCAACCTCACTTGCATGTTATTAATCGCTATTGCGGTAGTGACGGTGGGTATCTTCTTTATGCAGAACGGTTTTTTACTGTTTAAGTTGAAATCCTACAGCCAAATTTTCTCCAGCCAAGTTTCAGGGGTTGCATTGAAGCGGTTTTTCTACTTCTTCATCCCTGCCATGTTGATTGTCTATTTTCTGCGACCAACGCAAAAACGCTGGATTTTCTTCCTTATCAGCACCGTCGCTTTTGGCTTTTTAACCTACGTTATCGTGGGTGGAACACGAGCGAATATCATCATCGCTTTCGCATTATTTTTATTTATCGGCATCGTCAGAGGCTGGATCACACTCTGGATGCTGGCTGCGGCAGGCGTCGCCAGTATTGTCGGGATGTTCTGGTTGGCATTAAAACGTTATGGGTTGGATGTAAGCGGCTCTGAAGCGTATTACACCTTCTTGTACCTGACCCGAGATACGTTCTCACCATGGGAAAACCTTGCCTTATTACTCAGCCATTATGATGAGATGGATTTCCAAGGACTTGCGCCGATCATTCGCGATTTCTATGTATTTATTCCATCGTGGGTGTGGCCAGAGCGGCCAGATACCGTGCTGAACTCAGCGAACTATTTTACTTGGGAAGTGTTGAATAACCATTCTGGGTTAGCCATTTCACCGACCTTGATTGGCTCATTAGTGGTGATGGGTGGGGTGATTTTCATTCCGCTTGGTGCAATCGCTGTGGGCTTGATTATTAAGTGGTTTGACTGGATTTACGGCATGAGCTTGCAAGAACCTAACCGTTATAAGGCCGCGATTATGCAGGCATTTTGCTTCGGTGCGATTTTCAACATTATTGTATTAGCACGTGAAGGCGTTGATTCTTTTGTCTCGCGGGTGGTTTTTTTCTGTTTAATTTTCGGGTTATGCCTGATTTTGGCAAAACTCCTGTATTGGTTATTTGAAAGTGCGGGGCTTATCCGCACAAAAACAGCTTCTTTCTTGAGAAGCCAACAACGTGAAAGTCGTTAAGGAAGCATCATGGAACCGTCATCAACTCAATCTTCATCTGTTCCTCAGTATTCGATTCGTGGACATAATATTTGGGGCTTCAAAGACATGGCCCACTTTTTGGATTATTTGTTTGCAGATGGTGAGACCAAAACGGGGACTTTAGTCGCAATTAATGCGGAAAAAGTGATGATTGCGGAAAAAGACGCCGCACTAAATACCTTATTAGGCCAAGCTGAATATCTGTATGCCGATGGGATCAGCATTGTGCGTGCGATCCGCCGTAAATACCCAAAAGCCCAGGTTTCCCGCGTTGCAGGCGCAGATTTATGGGAAGGGCTGATGGAAAGAGCAGGGCGTGAAGGTACACCTGTATTTTTGGTCGGTGGTAAGCCTGAAATCCTCGAACAAACCGAAAGTAAACTGCGCGCTCAATGGAATGTGAACATTGTTGGCTCGCAAAATGGCTATTTTACCGCAGAAGACCGTGGTGCTTTATTTGAACGCATTCATGCAAGCGGCGCCAAAATTGTCACGGTTGCAATGGGGTCACCAAAACAAGAACTTTTTATGCGTGATTGCCGTGTTGTTCACCCAGACGCGCTGTATATGGGCGTTGGCGGGACTTATGATGTCTTTACAGGCCATGTGAAGCGCGCCCCAAAAGCGTGGCAAAACTTAGGTTTAGAATGGCTGTATCGCTTGTTATCCCAACCTTCGCGTATTACTCGTCAGTTTAAATTACTGAAATTTTTAGGCTATTACTACGGTGGTAAGCTATAAGTTTGCTTCCAAGCAATGGCTGACGAATAAAGCGGGATAAAAGTTAACTTTTCCCGCTTTATTTATATTTATTTATCACGTTTATTTCCCCTCCATACCGATTGCAGAGTCATTCTTCTGTGTATTCGCTGGTCTCTTTCCTCAAATATTTCTATAATTCATCAAAAATAAATGTAGATCATAGTTTTTATCTCTAATTTGGGTCTATGACATGCTTTTCAGTCGATGAGTCGGCTGTTTTTAATAAATTACAGTGGTTATGACTAATTTCGTTCCAATTCACGCTGTGATTTAACGATAATAATTGATGACAGGGGTATTTATGGGGAATCCACAACAGGGACTTCAGCGCGGGTTAGAAGCTCGACATATTGAGCTTATTGCGCTAGGTGGAACAATTGGTGTTGGGCTATTTATGGGCTCAGCCAGTACGTTAAAATGGGCAGGGCCTTCCGTGCTGCTGGCGTACATTATTGCCGGTATTTTTGTGTTCTTCATCATGCGCTCCATGGGGGAGATGCTGTTTCTTGAGCCTGTCACGGGTTCGTTTGCCTCTTTCGGTTATAAGTACCTGAGTCCATTTTGGGGATGCCTCACCGCGTGGGGTTATTGGTTTATGTGGGTGGCGGTTGGGATCTCCGAAATTACCGCCATCGGTGTTTACGCTGAATATTGGTTCCCAGATGTGCCTCAGTGGGTATTTGCCATTGTCGCAGTAGTTTTAGTCGCATTGGCCAACCTTGCTGCCGTTCGCTTGTATGGTGAGTTAGAGTTTTGGTTTGCGATGATTAAAGTTACCACCATCGTGGTCATGATCCTGATTGGCTTGGGGTTAATCTTTTTCGGGCTTGGAAATAACTTTGAGCCGATTGGCCTAGGTAACTTGACGGAACATGGTGGCTTCTTTGCGGGGGGCTGGAAAGGCTTCTTATTTGCGCTGTGTATCGTTGTGGCTTCCTACCAAGGTGTTGAATTAGTAGGGATCACGGCTGGTGAAGCGAAAAATCCACAAGTGACGCTGAAAAAAGCTATTAATAACATTTTATGGCGCATTTTGATTTTCTACGTAGGTGCGATTTTTATTGTTGTTACCTTATTTCCTTGGACTGAAGTCGGGCAGCAAGGGAGCCCGTTTGTGTTAACTTTTGCGAAAGTGGGGATTGTGTCTGCGGCAGCTGTGATCAACTTTGTGGTGCTCACAGCGGCGCTGTCTGGGTGTAATAGTGGCATGTACAGTGGTGGCCGCATGTTGTACGCGTTAGCGCAAAATAAGCAGCTACCGAGTGGGTTACTGAAACTCACGAAAAATGGCGTTCCGGCACGCTGTGTTGGTTTTACGATATTGTGCCTTGTTGCGGGCTCTAGCTTGAATTACATCATCCCGAATCCAGAAAAAGTGTTTGTGTACGTGTACAGTGCAAGCGTCTTACCAGGGATGGTGCCATGGTTAGTTTTGCTCACCAGTCAAATTCGTTTTCGCCAGCAAAATAAAGAAAAACTCGTCGGGCATCCATTTAAGTCAATTTTATTTCCATGGGTCAACTACGCCACGTTACTCTTTTTGGCCTGTGTCTTAGTCGGAATGGCGATAAACCCAGATACGCGGATGTCATTAATTGTCGGCGCACTTTTTTTAGGAGCGGTTTCTTTGCTTTATTTTCTAATTCAGGCGTTAAACGGCCACAGTAAAAAAGCCTAGGGAAGATATTTTCTCGGCAATTTTATGGGCGGCGCGCGAAAAAGAGGGCAAAAATGCTCTCTTTCTCGACGAAATGGATAAAAGGCAAGCAATCGATATTTTTATTTCAAAAAGGACTAGACAGCGGGTAGATAAATCCGTACTATCCTCTCCCGCAACGGCGTTAAGCGCCCGTAGCTCAGCTGGATAGAGCGCTGCCCTCCGGAGGCAGAGGTCTCAGGTTCGAATCCTGTCGGGCGCACCAGTTTTAGCGCGTCGCTACGGTTGGCAAAATGACGTTGTATGTAGTATGATAGCAACGCTTTGAAAAAAGTGAAGTTATGGTGGCTATAGCTCAGTTGGTAGAGCCCTGGATTGTGATTCCAGTTGTCGTGGGTTCGAGTCCCATTAGCCACCCCATTTTTTTTGTGACATTGCGAGGGTGGCGGAATTGGTAGACGCGCTAGCTTCAGGTGTTAGTGTCCTATGGACGTGGGGGTTCAAGTCCCCCCTTTCGCACCACGAAAAAAATTGATGTGAAGCAGTACATTTCGGCGAGTAGCGCAGCTTGGTAGCGCAACTGGTTTGGGACCAGTGGGTCGGAGGTTCGAATCCTCTCTCGCCGACCAATTTAAAGAACCCCGCTTAATAGCGGGGTTTTTGCATTCTAGCGGTATTGAATTTTTTATACTCACCACTGAGCTGGCCAATTAACTCTCTTTTAAATACCCTCTTTTTCTCTCTTTTTTGTTTGTTCTTTCTATTTAATTGCCTATATCAAATGCTAGTCTTTAACATGTTGTTTTTTATATAAAAAAACTAGTGTCGTGGTTTTTATACAAACCCATATTTCAATGTCTCCAAAAAGAGACATTTTACTCATTGATTTATAAAGATAAATTTTTAACTGCATTAAGATGTCTCTAAATTGAGACAAGAACATCTACCTTAATGAGTACTCATAGCCCATAAAGTGCCGTGAGTGCAGTGGAGAAATTGAGTAGATACAAAATAACGTGCAAAACCGAGGTAATACGGAAAAATTAGGAAGATAATGGAAAAAATAGGATGATAGAAAAAGTTGGCACGCATCATGCATTATTAAATATGTAGATGCTCATCTCACTTCTTATGATAGCAATGCTTCATAAACCCAGAGATGACGCAAAGCCGATTATCGGTGCCTATTGTCCAACTTAGATGATCAAGAGCTCATCCTCTTACCATCAACGAACGGGCGAAACGTTGAGTGAGGCACCATCCGTCTGTAGACCTGATTGTATTTTACACCTGCCTAGTGCAGGTGTTTTTTTTTGCATTTTTTATAGCATAGCCCCTTATCGATGTGGATAAGAGGCAAAAATCAAATAGGAAGACTAATTTTTACCTTTGCTAAACCATTTACTGATCCAGCGGGTAATGTAGGTATAGCAAAGAATAATGAACGTAATGATGAAAATATCTTTACTGAGGTCTTCAGTATTAAAGCCAATGATCATAATAAAAACAAAAGGTGATAAAACTAACAGTAGTAGGTCAAAAAAGATTTGTAAACGGTTTGGTGTCGCGATAATCCAGCGCCAAATAGCTTTAACTACATTCATATAAATTTCCTAAATTCATTCAAAGCAAAAATGCATATAGTGTTTTATACACTATGTATTTGTTTTATGACATAGCTGCACCTGTTTTGTTTACAATGAATTTATTGTGTTTTTTAGGGGCGTTTATTTTTTCACGCGCTATACCGACAATAATACTTTCTTTGTCGTTTTTGGATATTGATGAGATAACAAAGCGGGGCAGAATGCTATTTTTTTGTGTCTTTATCGGGTGTTATAGATGAAAAACAAAAACGCCACTTTTTACAGTCGCGTTTTTATTGAGTGCAAATATTCGAAAATACTTAAGTGCGTTCTTGCTTCAATGAATGCGTTAAGGCTTCTTGGCGAACCTTAGCGGCTTCATTTGGTTTATGCAGCTTATCGTAAGTATCTGCGAGCCATGAAGCATCTTGAACATCAAAGCGCTGTGCTAACGCAGCTTTAAAGTAAGACTCTGCTTTTTCCCACTGAGCATTCTGTAACGATAAAACACCTAATGTACTGTTTAATAAAGGTGTGGCACCATTTTGTTTTTGCAGATGCAGTAATGTTTTCTCGATAGCTTCAGGGTGATCGCTGTTAATTTTTGGTACTAGCAGCAGTAAGCGCTCATCATATTGTTGCTTTAACCCATCAATAATCATTTTTTCTGCGCTTTTGGTATCACCACACTCAATCAAGTGTTCAGCCAAGAAGGCTTGAAGTGCGGTTTCATGGCGAACACGACGAGGTTGTGATTTCCACCAATCTTTCAGGCCATCACTTCCACCTTCAGCCATGCATTGGTTCATTAACCCTTTGTAAGCTTTCAGCTTTAATGCATCGAGTTCGTCTTCATTATGAAACTGAATTTTTGCCATCACTGGGAGTAATTCGATCAATGCTTGGTACGCGCCCGAACGTAGGTAAGCTTGTTCAGCAAGACGTAAAACTTCGGGGTGTCTTGGGGCTTTATCAATCAATTTATCGATACCATTACGAGCGGCATGGACTTCACCTTCAGCAAGCTGAATACGCACACGGCAAATATCGACAGGGAGTTGATCGCTCCCCGCGGCTTCAGCAGCACGGTCTAAATACTGGTGGGTACGGAACTCATCACCACGTTGTTGTGCAGCTTCAGCGGCCATCAAATAGTTAATCACTGGCTGTTGAGAGAAATCGGCATGCTTACTCATCAGCTTTTCAACTTGCTCAAAGTCACCTTCAGCTAATTTCAGCAACGCTTTTTGGGTTTGAGTGTGGGCTTTATGGTATTTTCGACCGCTCACCCATCCTTTCGTGCGCGAAGTGGTACTCATAAAACGGCGATAGCACCAACCAAGGAATAGCAGCACAAATTGCAGCAGGATGAAACCCAAAACGAGGCTAGTGACACTGGTGGTAATGTCATAATTATCTGTACGGATAAAGACATAACCTTGGTGACCCGCCAATAGTGGGCCTAAGATCACTCCCGCAATCAGAACCAGAAAGAGGATTAATACCTTAATCATCATTACCCCCTATTGCCAGCAGGCTCTGCGGATTCAAAAGGGTGTTCTGTATCCGGCGTTT
The DNA here is from genome assembly GCF_058246155.1 of Providencia sp. UF-183. Lineage (NCBI taxonomy): Bacteria > Pseudomonadati > Pseudomonadota > Gammaproteobacteria > Enterobacterales > Morganellaceae > Providencia > Providencia sp. UF-183. Next base: position 38,769 of record NZ_JBSICD010000023.1, read on the forward strand.
GTGCATCAGTAGCAGGAACGGCATCTTCTGCGGCTTTTGTTGCGTCTTTTACTGCCTCAGCGGCGGCATCAACTGCACCATCAGTGGATTTGTCAGTTTCAGTCTGTGAAAGCAAGCTGCGAACGCGCGTTTGCATCAGTTTTTCGAGCTTTTCTTGACTTTCGAGAGCATCAGGCATTTCAACATCAATCGGTTGATTGATTAGCTCATCAATGGTCGCTAAAAAAGCCTTTGTCGCTGGCGCTTCGGTATCAAAATAGGCTCTCACCCATGTAGAAGCTTGTTCTAATGACTGCTTATACGTTTCTTCTTGATAACGAGGAACCGCTTGGGCGGCAATTAAAAGCTGTGAACGAATATTCTCACGTAAATAAATATCTTGGTTTGGCGCTAATAGTGGAGCTTCTGAACCGTCACGAGCGCGAACGGTAATAAAATCACTCGTGAAGCTTTTCCAGCTGCGTGACAAGTTTTGTTTCCAATCGGAAATATCGTCACTTACATCACTGTTATTATCATCCGCTGCATCACCACTGTTTAAATCGGCGAGGCGCAAGTTATCAACCTCATTACTAAGCTGATTTAACTTTAAGATAATGCCGTCATAGTCAATCTGGTTAATCGCAGCCAGTTTTGCCATGTCATTATTGATGGATTTACGAATATCCAGCAGGCTTGGGTCGTTCATTTCCGCTAAACTGGAGTCTGCACTCTTTAGCAGAACTGCCGCGGTCACAGGGTCATGATCATTCCACAATTTGCGACCGGCCATCTTCACCATGAAGTCGGCTTGGGCGATCAGCCAGCTTTTGACATCGGTACTTGAAAGTGCGGTGACATGAGCTTGCAGCTCTTGCATACGGCGATTTAATTTATCTTCATATTCAACGGCATGATTTTTGATATCTTTGTTGGCAGCAATCAAGGCATCTACACGTTGCCTATCTGAATTTTGCTGATCAATTAAATCACTTAGTTGCTGTTTTAGTTCATTATTTTCATTAACTAATTTAGCATTACTTTGTTGAGTGAAATAATAGAGGCCACCACCAATGGCGATGATAACCGCAATAGCAATAATCCCGCCTACGAGACCAGAACGTTTTTGTTCCGAGGAAGGTTTAGTTTCGCGGTGAACTGTTGATTTTTCACCCGTTTCTGGCGTCACCGTCTCGGTCGTTTTATCGTGTTCCGTCATAAATTAGCATCCCATATCGGTTGAGATTAATGCTTCAATTAAAGCATTATTATCTGCGCTATTCGCTACACAGACCTTCTGCCATCCACTTTGGCGGGCGAGATCTGCAATCCGTTCACTGACAACCAGCAGGCGGCGGGAAAACCACCATGCTCGATATTCATCGGTGATTAATTCTTCAAGCAAGGCTAACATTTGCCCGCTAGTGATTACGACATCAGTAATCTCGGTTTGCACCCATTTCTGATTGAATTGTATTTTGTCGTAATTTACAGGCAACCTTGCGTAACACTCGCAATAATCAACGTGGGCTCCACGCGAGCGTAATGTGGATGCGAGAAGTTCTCGTCCACCATTTCCCCGCAATAAAAGGGCACGTTTGCCTTCTAAAAATTGGAGCTCAGGAAGGGTAAGAAGCACTTCACTGGTTTCCCCATGGTCAGCCCAATGTGCTGTTTGCCCTGTCGTGTGCTGAAAATACTGCCCAGTAGAACGACCTATTCCATAGTAAGATAACTTATCAGACCAGCTACGTCCCGTTTGTTCAAGCGTTAAATTTGCGTACTCGACTGCATTTTTGGACAAAAGAAAGACCAGATCGTTCGTTTCTAGGGCATCGAGCTGAGTGACCAAAGTATTGAGCTCAGCCCCTGGCCCAATACGAATTAAAGGAGAGGCATAAGCTTGCCCACCTATTGAGGTTATTGCCGCTATCAGCTCTGAGCCTGAAGGTTCAGGGCGTGTGACAAGAACTCTCATGCAGGCGAGTTTCCTTTATACACTTCAGCTAAAATTTCTCTCGCGCCTTGTTCTAATAGCTCTTCAGCTAATGAAACACCCGCTTGGCTGGCCTCTTGTGGGGTGATAAGCCGCTCACCGCGAATAATCACGCTACCGTCTGGTGCACCGACAAGGGCACGTAACCAAATTTTGTCATCTTGCCAAATTGCATAGCTGCCGATAGGAACTTGGCATCCGCCTTCTAAGCGCATATTCATCGCACGCTCTGCAAGTACGCAAGTCGAGGTATCATCATCGTTCAGTGCCGCAAGTAACTCACGGGTTACCGTATCATCTAATCGACATTCAATGCCAACAGCACCTTGCCCAACAGCGGGTAAACATTGTTCAGGCTCAAGTGCAGTACGAATACGCGCTTCAAGCCCTAAGCGTTTTAGACCCGCAACAGCTAGGATAATGGCATCGTATTCGCCGTTATCGAGTTTTGATAAGCGAGTGCCCACATTACCGCGTAAATCACGAATGACTAAATCAGGGCGGAGTTCTCTGAGTTGGCACTGGCGGCGTAAACTTGATGTGCCTACAACACTGCCTTTTGGCAAGGCATCAATATTGTCGTACTGATTAGATACAAAGGCATCACGAGGGTCTTCGCGTTCGCAGATAGTAACCAAACCAAGTCCTTCAGGGAATTCAACGGGCACGTCTTTCATTGAATGAACGGCAATATCCGCACGTCCTTCTAATAACGCAAGCTCCAGCTCTTTAACAAATAACCCTTTTCCACCTACTTTTGCCAGCGGGGTATCAAGAATGATGTCGCCTTTTGTTACCATGGGGACAAGTTCAACCTGTAAACCGGGGTGAAGCAGCTCTAGTTTGTCTTTGACAAAATGCGCCTGCCATAAGGCGAGAGGGCTTTTACGCGTTGCAATGCGTACGATATTTGTTGATGTCATTTTGCTGTTTTCTCTGGCGAAAATTGCCGTGTATTAACCATACAATTGGCATTAGTTTTAACATGTTAAGGATTTTTTTTCCAGTTGGGTACAAAATCACCATCCAGATTATTTGTAACAGATTTATATTTGTGACCATGATGCAGGAAAGTGATTCAAAAGATGATGACCTAAGATAGCAATTGAGTTATTTCTTTAGCTTATCGTGCTATTTACGCCATTGTGAGGGGCGGGATTTGCATAAATTTGTGTTGAAGCGTGCAAGCACAGGCGCCGTGCGTATTGTACTTAATATCTTTTTGAATTGTTATTTTGTTAAACAATTCCTATGAGTGATATTATTCCATTGAAAAACAAGGGATATTCTACCGAGTTAAAAAATAAAAAGCCTTTTTATACAATATGTTGAAAAGCATTTTGTATCAAAAATAAGCGTATAAAATTATGTGATCTACTTTACCCTTTTGCTCCAAGGTGTTAAATTGATCACGTTTCCGACAATTCATTTGAAAACTTTTTTAAATCTATCTCTATCTGTTGGGTGCTGGGAAATTTCCAGATTTGTATTACATTCATTACAGTCAGGCGTAACCTTTGTATCTCTATATTGAAACCTTAAAACAAAGACTTGATGCGATAAACCAATTACGGTTAGAGCGCGCGACGGCGTCTATGAGCGAAACCTTTTCACAGGTTTATAGCTTGCTGCCAGTCTTGTTTCATTATCATCATCCTATGATGCCTGGTTTTATCGAAGGTAGCGTCCCTCATGGTGTGTGTTTTTTCTCCCCAGATACAGAGCAAATGAAATGGTTAGAGCAATTTGAACGCTTCTTACCCACAGATTCGAGTGCTAATGGTGAATTACCTATCACTGGAATTTATTCAATGGGCAGTACCTCTTCGGTTGGGCAAAGCCACTGTTCTGATATTGATGTGTGGGTTTGTCATCCATCATGGCTTGATCACGAAGAAAAACGCTTTCTGCAAAAGAAATGTACGTTGATTGAGCAGTGGGCAGCGTCTTTAGGCATTGATGTCACCATCTTTTTAATTGATGAAAACCGTTTTCGTCACCATGCCAGTGGGCATATTGGTGGGGAAAATTGCGGCTCAACGCAGCATATCCTGTTATTGGATGAGTTTTATCGTACTGCTGTCCGCATGGCGGGAAAACGTTTGCTGTGGACGATGGTGCCTGTTGAAGAAGAACAGCATTACGATGAATACGTCATGGGGTTATATGCACAAGGTGTATTGACGCCAAACGAATGGCTAGATTTAGGCGGGTTAGGTGAGCTGTCAGCCGCTGAATACTTTGGTGCCAGCTTGTGGCAGTTATATAAAAGCGTCGATTCACCCTATAAAGCGGTATTAAAAAGCATTTTGCTTGAGTCTTATTCATGGGATTACCCCCACGGTAAATTACTGGCAATGGAATTTAAACGCCATCTACATGCAGGCGAAATCGTGAGTTACGGTTTAGATTCATACTGCCTGATGTTAGACCGCGTTACGCGCTATCTCACCGAAATCAATGACTCTACTCGCCTTGATTTGATCCGTCGCTGTTTTTACCTCAAAGTCTGTGAAAAACTCTCTGAAGATGATGGCAATGCCTGCTCTGGTTGGCGTCGTGATGTGCTATCTCAACTTGTTGAATCATGGGGATGGAGTGCGGAACGTTTAGCGTTACTTGATTCACGTAATCAATGGAAAATTGAACGTGTTCGTGAAGCGCATAATGAATTACTCGACACGATGATGCAAAGCTATCGAAACCTTATTCGTTTTGCGCGTCGAAATAATTTAAGTGTTAGTGCAAGCCCACAAGATATTGGGGTATTAACACGTAAGTTATATGCGGCTTTTGAAGCCTTACCGGGTAAAGTGACCTTGGTGAACCCGCAGATTTCTCCTGACTTAAGTGAATCTCACTTAACCTTTATTTACGTGCCCGCAGGGCGTGCGAATCGCAGTGGCTGGTATCTGTATAATCAAGCACCAAATATTGACGCGATTATTGGTCATCAACCTCTTGAATATAACCGCTATTTGAATAAGTTGGTGGCATGGGCGTATTTCAACGGGTTACTGACTGAAAATACGCAAGTGTATATGCACAATGGGCAATCTCAGTGTGATGAGCGAAAACTGCTTGAGTTAATGCATGACGTCTCTAGCCATTTCCCAATTCGTTTGCCTGCACCCACACCAAAAGCGCTGTATAGCCCGTGTGAAATTCGCCACCTTGCCATTATCGTTAACTTAGAAAAAGACCCGACTCAGGTTTATTCTGAGCAAGTGGTGCACGTGGATTTCAGGAAGCTGGATATTTTCAGCTTTGGTGAGTCACAACAATGCCTTATCGGCAGCATCGATTTGTTGTACCGCAATTCATGGAATGAGGTGAGAACCCTGCATTTCAGCGGCGAGCAATGTATGTTAGAAGCATTAAAAACCATTTTAGGTAAGATGCACCAAGATGCGGCACCACCAGAAGCTGTCGAAGTCTTTTGTTATAGTGAGCACTTACGTGGCTTGATTCGTACCCGTGTGCAACAGTTAGTTTCCGAGTGTGTTGAGCTGCGTTTATCCAGTAATCGTAATGATCCGGGACGTTTTAAAGCGTTACGTATTGCGGGGCAAACGTGGGGGCTATTCTTTGAACGCCTAAATGTTTCAGTACAAAAACTCGAAAATGCGGTTGAATTCTATGGTGCAATTTCTCATAACAAATTGCACGGTTGGCCAGTTAAACTGCAAGCGAAAAGTGATAATCACTTACCTGCGGTCGTTGATGGCTATGCCAGTGAAGGCATTGTGCAGTTTTTCTTTGAAAACACCCCAGATAATACAGGCTTTAATATCTACGTCTTAGATGAAGCTAACCGTGTCGAAATCTATTCTCACTGTGAAGGTTCGAAAGAAGATTTAGTACGTGATGTGAGTAAATTCTACTCGTCTTCCCATGACCGTTTCACTTACGGTGCTAATTTTATTAATTTTAATCTACCTCAGTTTTACCAGATTATTAATCAAGAGGGTAAAAACCAAGTGGTGGCGTTTTCTGGTGTGACATGGCCGTTTGGTGCAGAAGATGAAAGTGATGAAATTGGGCATGATATGCGCTTAGCGCCACAAGGGCAGCAACAAGCGCACTATTATTGATTTCTTCATTGCGAGCAGGCTTTTGCCTGCCGGTCGCGTTATGTTTCTTAGAAAGAAAACGGTTCTTGGCTTTGAAACGCGATAGCTTCTGCCAATTTTGTTTTAAACTCATGACCTGAACGGTCACAAATCCAATTTCCATCTTGATAATCATAGTGATACCCACCTTGTTTGGTGGCTAACCACATCTGATGAAACGCTTCTTGCTTATTGATAATGATCTTGCTGCCATCTTCAAAGCTGAGGGTCATCACACCGCCATTAATCTCACAATCAATATCGGCATCGCCATCATAATTATCTAAATGCTCTTCAATTGCGCTAAGCAGCGTTTCTGCTAGCTGATGAAATTCGCTGTCATTCACGGTTAAGTTCCTGTTTGCTCACAATTAGTTGATTGAAATTATTATAGTTAATGAAAATTATAGGGGGGAACGCGCGGGGAGGGAAGCCCTTAAAATTTTCAGATTAAATTTAGCCTAAAGTATATAATGTCAACATGCTTGATAAACAGACGTGATTTGCGGGTTCAGTCCTGTTATTGTGTAAAAATATCAGATGTCAAAAGTGAGTATTACAGGCGAAAAAGAATGAAAAAAAGTTTAGTTGGGCTTAGCGCACTTGTTGTTTTATTTACCCTTTCTGGCTGTGGATTAAAAGGCCCTCTTTATTTTCCACCAGAAGAGAATGCGGCATCGTCGCAAACATCTGATGTGCAACCTACTGCTCCAAGCAGCTCAGTAAAAGAGCCTGCTCAAGCAATCAACCAGTAAGTTGCCGCTATGGAGCGTGAAATGCAATTCTCTAAAATGCATGGCTTAGGCAATGACTTCATGGTGGTTGATGGAGTAACCCAAAATGTGTATTTCTCCCCAGAAATGATTTGTCGCCTAGCCGATAGACATACTGGAGTTGGTTTTGACCAACTTTTGTTGGTTGAAGCGCCTTATGACCCTGATCTCGATTTTCATTATCGCATTTTTAATGCGGATGGTAGTGAGGTTTCCCAATGTGGTAATGGGGCGCGTTGTTTTGCACGTTTTGTTCGTCTTAAAGGTTTAACCAATAAGCAAAAAATTAAAGTGAGTACTCAATCAGGTCGCATGACATTAACCATTAACGAAAATGATGATGTCAGCGTGAATATGGGTGAACCTGATTTTGAGCCACAGAGAGTTCCATTTCGCGCAGTTAAGGAAGAAAAAACCTATATTATCCGAGCACAAGAACGTACAGTGTTGTGTGGTGTCGTTTCAATGGGTAACCCGCATTGTGTTATCCAAGTGGAAAGCATCCATACTGCGGAAGTGGAAATATTAGGCCCAGCGCTCGAAAGTCATGAGCGTTTTCCTGAACGTGCTAATATTGGTTTTATGGAAATCGTTAGCGCAGAGCATATCCGTTTGCGTGTTTATGAACGTGGTGCGGGGGAAACTCAAGCGTGTGGTAGCGGTGCGTGTGCTGCCGTCGCAGTTGGGATTTCTCAAGGTTTATTAGCTAAACGGGTTCGTGTGGATTTACCCGGAGGTTCCCTTGCTATTTCTTGGGATGGGCCGGGAGCACCTCTCTATATGACGGGCCCTGCGGCACACGTTTATGATGGAGTGATCCAGATATAATCTTGAAAGGGCAAAGAGGATAGTATGGATAAAACTGAAAAAGCATCCAAACAGATTCATCAAATGGATGAAAATGACGTGGTGCAGTACTTAAAGGAAAATCCTTATTTTTTTCTACGCCACCCAGCGCTTGTTGAGCAAATAAATGTTCCCCACGTGGTGAACGGGGCGGTGTCCTTACCTGAGTTAGTGATGAGCCGCCAACGGATCAAAATTAAAGAACTTGAGCAAGATATCCGTTTTATGGTTGAGCAAGCGCATGAAAATGTGGAGCTTTTTGATGAGTTATTACTGCTGGTGATTGAAATGTCATCATCAAAAAGCTTACAAGAAATGCTACAAGCGCTTAATCGCTGGGCGAAAAAACTGGGCTTGTCAGGTGCGTCTATTCGTCTATTTAGTGACAGCTGGCGTTTATCAGCACCTCTCGATGCGCATCAATTAGTGATTTCCCGTCGTGTTTTTGAACCCGTGAGAATTCAACGGTTTGGTGAAAGGCAGAATTATCTTGGGCGCTTAAATGGCCCTGAAATTCAGTTACTGTTGCCAGAAGCATTGAATGTGGGATCCGTGGCGATTTCATTATTTGGTCACCATGGTGAATCTGGCATGGTGATTTTTACCAGTCGCTCTCGTGAACATTACCAATATGGAATGGGCACGGTAATGTTAGAAAAAGTCGCTCAAATTCTTCCGAGGTTATTAAGCCAATGGATAGAACGCCTGTAGATGCTCAGCCCGATGGGCTGATGATCCAAGTTGAAGCATTCTTGCGTTATTTACGTGTTGAGCGGCGGTTAAGCCCTGTCACGATTACAAATTACCGTCGCCAGCTCAGTGTGATTGTTGAAATGCTGGTTTCAATGAAAATTGATGAATGGAAAAAGCTCGATACCACACTCGTTCGAAATATTGCAGCAAAAAGCCGAAAATCGGGGCTTCAAGCGGCCAGTATGGCGCTACGTCTTTCATCATTAAGAAGTTTTTGTGATTGGATGGTTCACCAAGGTGAACTGCCAGCCAACCCAGCCAAAGCGATTCAAGCGCCGAAGGCCAAAAAACGTCTGCCAAAGAACATGGATGTGGATGAAGTTTCCCAGCTTCTGAATATGGACAGCGGCGATCCGCTGGTTGTTCGAGATAGAACCATGTTGGAAGTGATGTACGGCGCAGGTCTACGTTTGTCAGAACTGGTTGGGTTAAATGTCCGTCATCTTGATTTAACAATGGGTGAAGTCAAGGTGATGGGTAAAGGCAGCAAAGAACGCAAAATTCCACTAGGGAAAACGGCGGTGAGCTGGTTACAGCGCTGGTTAGAAATGCGTGAATTGTATGAACCTGAAGATGATGCTGTATTTATTTCTACCCAAAGTGGTAAGCGAATTTCGAACCGAAATGTTCAAAAGCGGTTTGAACAATGGGGCATCAAACAAGGGGTTAACAGCCATATTAACCCACACAAATTACGCCACTCTTTTGCGACACATATCCTTGAATCAAGCGGGAATTTACGTGGAGTGCAGGAACTTTTAGGCCATGCGAATTTATCAACAACACAAATCTATACGCACCTAGATTTTCAGCACTTAGCAAACGTTTATGATGTGGCTCATCCGAGAGCAAAGAGGGAGAAACCTTAATGCATTTTTACCGCCCGCTATCGCCAATTAAAGCGATTACGTTTGATTTGGATGACACGCTTTACGATAACCACCCTGTTATTGATAAAACGGAAGAGGAAGTTTTACGTTTTGTGCGTGAATATGACCCACAATTCAATCATTTTAATAATGATGATTTGTACGCTTTTCGCCGTCTAGTGGAAGAGCAAGAACCTGAAATTTTTCATGATATTTCACGTTGGCGTTGGCTTTCATCGAAAATGATGTTTTGCCATTATGGTTATTCGCGGGAAGATGCTGAAAAAGGCGCAGATGATATCATGGCGCATTTTACGTATTGGCGTAACCAAATCGATATTCCTGAATCAACGCATAAAACCTTACTTCAGCTCGCTGAAAAAGTGCCGTTAGTGGCGATTACCAATGGTAATGCGCAGCCTGATGCGTGTGGTTTGGGGAATTATTTTCAGTTTGTTTTAAAAGCAGGCCCGGATGGGCGCTCGAAACCTTTTTGCGATATGTACCGACTAGCCGCGCAGCGCTTAGATATCGAACCACAGTTTATTTTGCATGTGGGGGATAATTTGCTCACTGATGTGGAAGGTGCGATTAATAGCGGTATGCAAGCTTGCTGGATAAACCCAAGTCAAAAAACACTGATGGAAGAAAAAGACGTACGTTTATTGCCGCACGTTGAAATTTCCCAGTTGGAATCTCTCTTATCATTGGTATAATCATTTTTCATGTATAAAAACACAGTGGTATTTGCCACTGTTTTGCTTTGATGGTAACTATGGACGTCTCTTATCTGCTCGAAGGTCTAAACGACAAACAGCGCGAAGCGGTTGCTGCCCCGCGTACCAATTTACTTGTTCTTGCGGGAGCTGGAAGTGGGAAAACGCGCGTATTGGTACACCGAATTGCATGGTTGATGTCCGTTGAGAATGCCTCGCCATTTTCGATTATGGCGGTGACCTTTACCAACAAAGCCGCGGCTGAAATGCGCCATCGAATCAATCAATTGATTGGCAGTAGCGAAGGTGGCATGTGGATTGGTACATTCCACGGTTTGGCACATCGCTTGTTACGCCAACACTACATGGATGCCAACTTACCACAAGACTTTCAAATTTTAGATAGTGACGACCAATACCGCTTAATTCGTCGGTTGCTTAAAGCCATGAACCTCGATGAAAAACAATGGCCACCGCGTCAAGGTATGTGGTACATCAACGGGAAAAAAGATGAAGGGCTTCGTCCACAACACATTGAAAGTTATGGAAACCCTGTTGAGGCAACGTGGTTAAAAGTCTATCAAGCTTATCAAGAGGCGTGTGACCGTGCTGGGCTGGTGGACTTTGCGGAATTACTATTGCGTGCTCACGAGCTGTGGCTGAATAAACCCCATGTTCTGCAACATTACCGCGAGCGTTTCACCAATATTTTGGTGGATGAATTCCAAGACACAAATAGTATTCAATATGCATGGATCCGCGTGTTGGCGGGTGAAACGGGCAAAGTGATGATCGTCGGGGACGATGATCAATCGATTTACGGCTGGCGTGGTGCACAAGTTGAAAATATTCAGCGTTTCCTCAATGATTTTCCTGGTGCAGAAACTATTCGGCTTGAACAAAACTACCGTTCAACCAACAACATTCTAAAAGCCGCGAATACATTAATTGCCAATAATAGCGACCGTTTAGGGAAGAATTTATGGACGGAAGGCGGAGACGGCGAACCGATTTCGCTTTATTGTGCATTTAATGAATTAGATGAAGCTCGCTATGTCGTGGGGCGCATCAAACAATGGCAGGAAAATGGTGGTGCTTTACAAGATTGCGCCATGTTATACCGTAGCAATGCGCAGTCCCGTGTACTTGAAGAGGCATTAATTCAAAGTGCGATGCCGTATCGTATTTATGGTGGGCAACGCTTCTTTGAACGTCAGGAAATCAAAGATGCACTTTCTTATTTAAGGCTGATTGCGAATCGTAATGATGATGCTTCATTTGAGCGAGTGGTTAACACCCCGACGCGTGGGATTGGTGAGCGTACTTTAGATACTGTGCGCCAAACAGCACGTGACCAGCAATTAACATTATGGGAAAGTTGTGAGTACTTACTTCGCGAGCAAGTCCTTGGTGGGCGTGCAGCGGCATCCATCGAACGCTTTTTAGAACTGATTGACGCACTCGCGAAAGAAACCCAAGAAATGCCATTACATGTTCAGGCAGATAGAGTGATTAATGACTCGGGTCTGCGTGCAATGTATGAACAAGAAAAAGGCGAAAAAGCACAGGCTCGAATTGAAAACTTGGAAGAACTCGTCAATGCGACTCGTGACTTCAGTTATCAAGAAGAAGACCAAGATCTCATGCCATTGCAGGCTTTTTTATCCCATGCGGCCCTTGAATCAGGCGAAGGCCAAGCAGATGTCAGCCAAGATGCCGTTCAATTAATGACACTTCACTCCGCCAAAGGTTTGGAATTTCCAGTGGTCTTTATTGTGGGCATGGAAGAAGGCATGTTCCCGAGTCAGATGTCGATGGATGAAAGTGGTCGTTTAGAAGAAGAGCGTCGCTTAGCTTACGTCGGTATCACTCGAGCAATGGAAAAGCTCACCATTACTTATGCAGAAAGCCGCCGTTTATATGGTAAAGAAGTTTACCACCGGCCATCGCGTTTTATTGGCGAACTCCCAACGGAATGTGTGGAGGAGGTTCGCTTACGCGCTACAGTTTCACGACCAGTTAGCCATCAGCGCCTTGGTACGCCCATCAGTCAAAATGATTCCGGCTATGCTTTAGGCCAGCGAGTAATGCACCCAAAATTTGGTGAAGGCACGATTATTAACCTTGAAGGCAGCGGTGAGCATTGTCGTTTGCAAATTGCGTTTCAAGGGCAAGGTATTAAGTGGCTGGTAGCGTCTTATGCAAGGTTAGAAACCTTATAGATTTCTTCTCTTAACACCGCCGATTGGCGGTGTTTTTATATGAACCTATTATTATTTAATAAAAATTATAATAAATAAAAATTTGTTATTTTTTATTTTTAACCTTACTCTTTTTTAGCGCTAATTAATTTTTATTTATAAAGGAATATATATGAAAAATATAGATGATATCAATAAGGACTTAGATGGATTAAAATTAAAATCCACGGAAATGGATGAGTTATTAATAAAAAGAGATGAGATTACTAAATCATTAATAAAGGCAATAGAAAAAAATATCAACGATATAGATGGGGAAAGATTTAGGGGGAAGTCAGCCTTTAAGAAATCACTGGAATTATTAAAGGTTAATGTAGATAAAAACAGTGAAAATAAAGATAACTATATAAAGGAAAATTATTCAAATTTAAATGATAAAGTGTTAAACATAAATACAGAAAATTATACTGATTACAGTATTGGGCAAAGCTTAGCCTATGCTAGGTCGCTTGAGAGAAAAATAAATAATATTGACTCTTGGCATACGCCAATGAAGAAGACTAAAACACTCCATTTAAGAAAAAGCTCGAAAGCAAATGAAAACCTATTAAACTTGCTAAAAGAGTACAATGAAAGTGAAGGGAATATAGCAAATTTACAATACGAGTCAGAAATACTGATTAATGATGCCAATAAAAACTGTTTCAATATCACTCTCTCTAAACTGAAAAATAATTTAAATTTTAACGAAGAGTTGTATGACCCAACTGTAGTTCTTGCTGACTATGGGACTGGGTTCGAGGTGCTTAGGGAAGGAACGACTTCAACAACACCAGAACAATTTGCTAGTAGTTACCAAAAGACAGGTAACCTTGGTTTGTCTATGCATAGAACGGCACAAGCAAAAGTCTGGTAACGGTATATTGTTAATCAAATGATTTAAAAATACGCACGGTTGGGAGAGCTGCGAGTTGTATTCTCCCTCGTTTAATTTATATGGTTTTCTAAGAACATATTGTTTTTAAAAGTGAATTTTTCATTGATTCAAATTTTTTGGTCTTTAAGTTTGATTTAATCAGCTAATCATCAAGATTTAAGTTTTTAATTTTATTTTTTAAGTTTCTTGCCGTATAAAGTTTTACCGAATAACCTTCCTAATATTTATCATGTCAATTAATGCACTTATTGATTCACTCTCCACACAGGGTTGGTATGTGTGGGACGATTTTCTGATCTCATCAGATATCCAAGAGATAAAACACTGCATACCAAACACACTGCAAGATGCTCGTATCGGCCATCGAGATTCATTGCAGGGCAATAGAGCGATTCGGGGTGACCAAACTGTATGGTTAGAACCTGAAATGGGAGCACCCATTGCTCTTTATATGGATAAAATGGAGGAAATACGCCAAGCACTGAATTACCAGTTGTATTTAGGCTTGCGGGATTTTGAAACGCATTTTTGCCGTTACCCGAATGGGGGTTTTTATAAAAAACACGTTGATAACCCGCGAGGTGTTGGCCGTCGTAAAGTCACAACGGTTTTATATATGAATGAGTCATGGAAATCAGGCGATGGCGGAGAACTTGTTGTTTTTGATAAAAACGATAATCATCTGTTTAAATTGGAGCCTTTAGCAGGAAGAATGATCTTTTTTATGTCAGAAGAATTTCCTCATGAAGTCCTACCTACAGAACAAAAACGTGAAAGTATAGCCGGTTGGTTTTTAACCGAAAAAATTCTCTAGCGTTTACCCCCTTGATGCCGCCTCTGAAAGGAGGCTGGCCGCTAACTATTCATTCAACAATAAAATAGATATTGAATTTATAAATTATTTGGCTATTTTAATTTTGTCATCTACTTGCGGCTATAAATGACGACTAATTTATCATTAATTTAAATGGAAATAATAAGGGTGGATTAAGTTATGAATTTATTTTTTAATAGCGAAGAGTATTTAAATATTTTGAATGAAGAAAGAAAGTTTCGCAAAGAACTTGAAGAATTAATTGATTTTAATAAAAAACAAATAAAATCAGAAATTAACTCGAGCAATAAAGATACCTATTTAATTAACTATCTTGAAGCAGAAAACAAAGACTACCAAGTGACACTTGATGCGGTAAATAAAAAAATAGAAGAAATTGAGTCAGCTTTTGAGTTAATTTATCACACACCTTGTGATTTTAAAAATAAATCACTGAAAGAAGACGTTATTCAGAAATCCAGTGCTGATGCTGTGTTAAGAGAGCAAATAGCCAGTTTTCCATTACCAGATAAATCCATGTTGGGCGGTAAAGAGTGTCATATTACGGGGCAATCAATGGAGGCTCTCCCGATGCTGTATCAGCCATAATTAAGTTCAGCCAGTTAGCCACCCTATAGCTCAAGGGTGACTAATTTTTATATTATATCAATCGTTTAAACTCTTTACCTGAAAAGGTAATAGCAGCATTACCCCTTTCAATCTGGTAATGAGAATGGTGACGCTGCTTATCCAATGCATTTAATTGTTGTGATTGATGCTCATTAAGCTTCCATTGTATCAATTGTTTAGCCAATTTTTTGTTCGCATGTTGGCTACGTTCAGATTGAACCTTTACGGTAATCCCCGTTGTCACATGCCTTGCTCTAACGGCAGAAGATGTTTTATTCACATGCTGCCCTCCTGCGCCTTGGGCTTTCGTGAATTCAAATTCGATTTCACTTTCTTCAAGAGGCTGAATCGGTGAAAAGCGGATTACACTCATAAACCAATTTTTTCGTTTATGGCGAGGGCGTAAAGGGCTCTGGCATTGCCATTGCACCGTACCACACCAAGCTTGGGCTAGCTGTTTTGCATGCTCTCCATCAAGAGAAAGTAAGGCGGACTTTAACCCGTGTTTCGATGGGAATGACTCTAAAATATCAACGCAAACTCGCAGCTCTGTTGCATCTTGTAAAAAACAGGCGAGTGCTTTTTCAACAGCCATACAGCATTCTTCAGGGCCTTGTGCAGAGGAAAATTGTAATAACATAATTAACACTCTCCACTGGTTTTATACGTGATAACAGGTTTTAGCCGAGCCACAACCTGAATAACACCTATATTCACCATACTTTCAATCACGGTATCAATAGATTTATAGGATTGTGGGGCTTCTTCGTATATCAATTGTTTATTTGCACAGATAACACGACTCCCTAGTGCTGTTCGTGATAATTGAAGAGGTGTATAACGGTGTGATAACCGTCCTTTGCACTCAGTTCGCATCCATTTACGACCCGCTCCATGAGCAAGGGAGTTCAGACAAGCTTCATTTGGCTGGGGGGAAACTAAATAGCTGTAATCACCTCGTGAGCCAGGGATAATCACAAAGCCACGGTCAGAAGGTGTGGCACCTTTGCGATGAAGCCAGCCAGCGACGCCATTGATATTGCAAGGCTCGACTAAATTATGGTTGATATCTAAATTCAGCTCCCCTGTTGCTTTTACTTGTTGCAACATACGTAAACCAATTAAACGTCGATTTATTTGCGCAAAATTGAGCGCATTTTGATGTGCATGAAGGTATTCTTTTGCATCATCAGAGTCTTCAAAAAGGCCATCGTGGCTGTGACGTTCAACATGTTGACGTAAGATAGATTGCCCCAAACCACGAGATCCACTGTGAACAAGTAACAGTAATTGCTGTTTATTTAGACTGCTTTTCGCAAATAATTCAGGTTGTAATATTTCATCGATTGATTGAAATTCTGCAAAATGATTACCACCGCCAATAGAACTTAGTGATGCCATAAAATCATGTGATTTCATATCATGAGGAACATATTCATCAAGCCATGTTGATGGCGCATGGTCCGGCATCTCAGAAAGTTGTTTTTCGAGCTTATCGAGATTAACTTTTGATTTTTTAATATCCGTTTGAAATAAACTCATTCCGCAGCCAATGTCATTCCCAACCAGAGCTGGGTAGAACCGTTTGGCAGAAAAAAATGCTGCACCAATAGGATACCCACGACCAGGGTGGAGATCTGGCATACCAACGACGGATACCATATTGGGTAGGTTTGCAGTAATTTGTAATTGTTGGATTGCTTTACTTTCAATCCAAGTTGTTTCCGTGGCGATATAACTGACGTGTTCGCTCACAGAATGAAAGGTATTGCCCATAAGTCATAAACTCATTTCTAATTAAAAAATAAGGTGAATTAGCAGGCAAAACTGAATAGAGAGGAAACCTAGTATTGAGTATGCCCACAAAGAGTTTGATTAGTTGTTGTCATGATAAACCTCCTTGCAGTTTGTTATTGGATAGAAAACGCTGGGGATATTAGCGGGATGTATTTTTGTTTGCAAGTGTTATTTTTTTGAATGAAAATTTTAGTATTTTTCTTAAGTTGAAGAGTTTAAATAACGATTTAAAAATAGATTTTTATTTTAAATTTTATTTAACTATTTTTATAATAATATCTGAATAAAGTGTTTTTAATAAGCATTTTTATGAGGTAAAACGTGCGTAAAATATAAAACTTTGCTAATCTGCGGTTGGGTGCTTGAGCCTTTCTGGTTCAAGTCACTTATTTTGGATCAGAAATGAAAAAGCCCCGTTAGTTATTATTCACCAACGAGGCCCGATCCAAAACCGACAGTTAGGATTGTGCCTCTTAACAATTAAGAGGTCAAGGGAAATGAGCAAGTTCGCAGTGATTGCGTTTGTATCGGCGTGTATTACCGTGTTAGGTGTTTCGTTATTAATACGCGACAGGTTATGTTATGTCGTTATTAGTCATGGGAATACGGTTGTTCAGACAATATTTTCTTACGAAGAATAATGTTGTATTACGAGGGCGTTAATTCCCTCGTAATTTCTCTTTTTAACTGTTTGGTTTGTGGTATCAAGCACCCAAACTATTTTATCTTTAATTAATGGTGGAATTATAATTAGAAATCAAAGTTAAAAAATAATATTATTTTAATATTGTTGCGTGCGTAAAATATAAAATTTTGCTACTCTGCGGTTGGGTGCTTGAGCCTTTCTGGTTCAAGTCACTTATTTTGGATCAGAAATGAAAAAGCCCCGTTAGTTATTATTCACCAACGAGGCCCGATCCAAAACCGACAGTTAGGATTGTGCCTCTTAACAATTAAGAGGTCAAGGGAAATGAGCAAGTTCGCAGTGATTGCGTTTGTATCGGCGTGTATTACCGTGTTAGGTGTTTCGTTATTAATACGCGACAGGTTATGTTATGTCGTTATTAGTCATGGGAATACGGTTGTTCAGACAATATTTTCTTACGAAGAATAATGTTGTATTACGAGGGCGTTAATTCCCTCGTAATTTCTCTTTTTAATTGTGTTAGGTTTTGGAATTAAGCACCTAATTAAAAACACCCCAAGATTCGATTTAATCTTTGGGGTGTTTATTTTATTTAATCACTTTATTTTTAATTATTAGATAAAGAGACTTCTAAGCAATATGAACTGTTTTTCCGCCGATAATCGTACGCAGTACTTTTACATTTTCAATATCATCCGCTGGGATTTCAAATACATTACGATCCAATACAATCATATCTGCGAATTTACCTGCTTCTAATGAACCAAGGACGTCTTCTCGGTGTTGTGCATAAGCGGAGTCAATTGTTGCGCTGCGAAGAACTTCAGTCACGGTCAGGTCACGGTCATTGTCTAGTCGTGGTGCTTGTTGGCCATTAATATCCCGGCCTCGGCGTGTTGCTGCGACTTTTAAATCATACCATTCATCAAAGTCATCGATAGGCCAGTCGCTACCAAATGCGACAACTGCACCAGCATCAACAAATTTAGCGATAGGCTCTAATTGCTCAAAACGCGCTTCACCTAGCATATTTTTCTCGAATGCAGCCAGTTCAGGCGTTGGTGCCGCCCATTGGAAAGACAAGCAAGCGATAGTTTTTAAACGGGCAAAGCGTGCGTAATCATCCGCATGAACAAGTTCGTTGTGGGCTAAACCTGGGCGAATATCTTTTTCAGGGTGAGCCGCACGCATTTTTTCGATGGCATCTAAAACAATCGAAACGGCACCTTCGCCAACGGTATGCAAGTGCGGGTCATAGCCTGCCGCTGCAATTTTTTCCATTAGCTCATCTAGGATTTCAGCGGTGAAATAGAGGTCGCCATAGTTGTCGGTCTCAACCCAATTTGGTGCATCATCGGTGCCTTGGTTAATGCGATAAGGCTGTAATAATGACGCTGTCATGGTTGGGAATTGCATCACACCATCAACAAACATCTTAATATTATTTAAACCGATACCCGGTGTTGGCGTCCAATCAGCTTGGTGCCATTTTTTAGCAAAGGCGACTGCTTTATCAACCGCAGCAGCAACAGATGCCACATTTGGGGTCTCGTCTGGCGTGATTTCACGTGCAGCTTGGAAACGAATTGTAAGGTCCCCGCGTTGTTGTAATTGTGCAAATGCCTCGAGTTGTTGCTCAGAAACACGGGCGTCCATCACCATGGTAACACCTTGCTGGTTAAGCACTTTTTGCACGAGTTCAGCAACTTCAATCGCTTGATCATCACGAATAGAAGGGATGCTATCAGCTGCGCGCATCGCAGGGGCGTCTTCTAAAATACCGTTAAGTTCACCATTTTCATATTTACCAATTTTGCCATCTGGTGGCTCAGGGGTGTCTTTAGTAATACCGAAGAGCTCAAGAGCACGGCTATTAGCAAGCAGTGTGTGGCAATCGTTCGAAAAGAGCACGACAGGGCGTTTGGTATTCAGCTTGTCCATGTCTTCGCGGTACATATCAATACCCGCAGGGATCATACCTTGGCGCAACCAAGCAGTAACTTTTAACCAATCATTTTCACCTGTACGTGGGTCTTTATCTAAGTGATCTTGTACACGTTCAAGAATTTGATTAATGGTCAGTGATTCATAGTTTAAATGGCAGCCGAATAATTGAATTCCGCCCCAAAAAGGGTGCATGTGGCCATCAATGATGCCAGGCATCATCATTTTGCCTTCTAAGTCGATACTTTCTGTTTCTGGCCCAACGTATTGATGAAGCTCATCAGACGAGCCTGTGGCTAAGACATAGCCATCACGAACAGCAATCGCATCAACAATGCGGTCTTGAGTATCTGCGGTATAGATATAACCGTTAAAATAAATAACGTCAGCAAATTGATTATTCATTGTAAACCGTCTGTATCAGTGGCGCTTGAGAAGAGCCAGAGCTAAAAAAAACAACGGGGAAGGCTAATGCTTTCCCCGTAATCATTTATTAGGCTTTGAATGATTAGTTAATAATCATCTCAGTTTCATCGTCAGAAATTGCAGGTGGACGACGAGTAAAGCCATGGGTTAGCAATGCCAAATAAACGGCGCCTGCTGCTAACCACCATAAACCGACCTTAAAGGCTTCGCTATCAAGGCTTGTCCATAACCATAAGGTGAGAACAACACCAATAGAAGGCATAATAAGGCAAGTAATAATTTTTGTATTATCTAGTGACGCTTTGCGGTCAATATAAAAATGCTTAATGACCGATAGGTTCACAAAGGTGAAGGCGATAAGTGCACCAAAGCTTATCATCGATGCGACCATGCTTAAAGACAGCACCAGTGATAGCAAAGAAGCGACCGCAACAAAGATAATTGAGTAAATCGGTGTATTCAGTCGCGGATGCAAATAAGCAAACAGCGAACGAGGTAACACACCTTCACGGCCCATGGCATAGAAAATCCGCACGATACTGGCTTGTGATGTCATGGCTGAAGCAAACACACCAATAACATAAGCGGTAATAAAGCTGGATGCCATCATCGCACCGCCAACTTGTTTCATAACCGCAAGGCTAGCTATATCCGTGTTCGGAATAAAATCTTGCCACATTGGGTACACTAAATGTGCACCATAAGAAATAACGACAAATAAGGTACCCGCGATAAATACGGTGTATAAAATCGCTTTTGGTAATGCATTACGCGCATCTTTGGTCTCTTCAGCCATGGTCGAAATGGCGTCAAACCCTAAGAATGCTAAGCATAATACTGCCGCGCCCGCAAACAGCCCAGGGACTTGATCTGCCATAACGGTAATCGGCGCTAATAAAGCATCGGTATCCAACACAAACGATGTTTTAAAGCTTAAGTATAAAAATACGCCAATAAAGACGATTTGCATCAGAATGATTAGCATATTCATTGAGGAAACTAATTTAATTCCCAAAATATTCATGATGCTAACAATCGTGATAGTGCTGCAAATAATCACATACATTGGTATATCAGGAAAAGCTTCATGGACGAAGATCCCAATAGCAATGTAGTTAATAATCGGTAGGAATAGGTAGTCGAGCAATTGTGCCCAACCCACTAAAAAGCCCAGTGTGCCGCCAAAGGTTTTTTGCACGTAAGAGTAAGCCGACCCTGAAAGAGGGAGCGCGCTAGTCATGCGGCAATAGCTCATGGCAGTGAAAAAGACGGCAGCTAATGTAATTAAATAAGCGACAGGCAGATGCCCTTCACTTAATACAGTGACTTGCCCATAGGTGGTGAAAATTCCGAGTGGCACCATATAGGCCAGCCCGAAAAAAACTAACGCAGGAGTGGTCAGTACGCGTTTCATTTGAACGGTATTCTGTTGCATTTTGAAGCCCTTCCCAAAAGCCCTTAACAACGTCAACTCTGTCTGAATGCACAGGCCGAGTGAACCTAAAATGCAGCCGTACTCGTCATATTTCGAATCACAACGTTGTTGGCTTTGCGCGTTCGCACTAGTCACATACTTTTGTATGCTCCTAGCGACTCTCTTGCTTGCCGCCTAGTTGTGTTTTCGAATTATTTAGAGTCTTACCGCTACATGATTGTATTAAATTAAATTTTAGAACCGACTGTATTCAATTTCAGAAAACCTCGCACCAGGACATCTTAAATTGAATGTCATCGTGCGCACTTTAATGAAACGTCAGTGATGAATCGGACCATCACCATCCGCTGGGGTGAATACAAACGGCGTACAATATAATTACCAAGTTCCTATTAAGCAATCATTAATTGAAAAAAATAAACAACTACTTTTATTTCAATAAGTTGTTTAGTGGATGAGATATTAATTGAAGTGAATTTAAGATAAGTTAAATGATAGTCATTTTTAGAAGAAAATCAAGCTTAATTGGCTCTCTCTAACCTATTGGTTTTGCTTTATTATTTTAAATAATGGAATACAAACAAAAATGCTTAATGATAATTAATCTATTTAATTTAAAGTTATTTAAAATAAAACTTACAGGGTATTGAAAATTGAATGAGTGAGTTTTTTCATTAATGAAACTAATTGTTTTGGTTCCATATAATGAAACACCAACGCTGCTTGAAATATAAAACAGGCGCTGGTGCTTGAATTTAGGGCTAATTAACGGCTATTTGAGACACAAGAATATAATAAGCGTTATTTCTTTCTCAGTTTTTGTTGAGTGTATAATGCATCTAATGTAAATAAAATTAATGCAACCCAGATAAACCCAAAGGTGATTAGCAGTTCAGAAGTTATGACTTCACCATACATAAAGACTGCCAATAAGAACATAATACTTGGCCCCATGTATTGGAAGAAACCGAGTGTGGATAGTCTTAAATGGTTAGCCGCTTCTGTAAATAGCAGTAATGGCACAGTCGTAATGACCCCAGCAGCAATCAACAGGGCGTTGAGATGCCAATCATTCATTGCCATGTTGCTAGTTGGACTATCTGCAAAGAATAACAAGAAAATAATACCGACCGGGAGCAACCAAAGTGTTTCAAAGGTCATTCCAATTTGGGCATCTACGCCCAGTTTTTTACGTAATAACCCGTACGTTGCGAAAGTCACTGCAAGGCTTAAGCCAATCACAGGGACAGAACCGAATTGCCACAGCTGGATTAAGACGCCAGTTAAAGCAAGACCCACGGCTATCCATTGCATGCGGCGAAAACGTTCTTGTAGAAAGAGCATCCCAAATAAGACGTTAACGAGCGGGTTGATAAAATAGCCGAGGCTGGCTTGTAGCATATGGCCATTATTAACCGACCAAATATAAATTAACCAGTTACAAGCAATAGTACTTGCGGTTACGCCAAGGATTAATATCTTCTTGGGCTGTTTGAGTACTTGGCGTAAATAACTCCAGTGACGTGTCACCGTTAATAACAAAAGCATAAAGAAAAATGACCAAATAATACGATGAGTCAGGATTTCTTCTGCAGGCACTTCTTGGATGCTTTTAAAATAAATAGGTGCGACACCCCAAATAAAATAGGCGCCTAAGGCACATAATACGCCCTTGGTAGTATTTTGCTGGCTCATTGTTGGCTCTGAAATTGAATTAAAGACAAAAAAGAAACTTATACAGAGATAACGAGCCGTAGATTATGCAGATCATGCGGCTCGATTTTTGATGCTTCTAATGTGACATTGCTCATGTTTTTTTACAAGCTATTAGTTTACTAGGTAACTAATTATTTACAAGAATGGTTTATCCTACAAGATAAGTCGCTGTTGCTGTTGCAATATGTTGATTATTTTCATTATGTAGTTCACAACGTGTGACGGCAATCTTATTACCATCTCGCAGTAAGCTTGCACTCGCTGTAAATAGCTCTCCACGACCTGGCCGTAAATAATCGACACGTAAATCAATGGTGCCCATTCGTGACATTTTATCGACAATTTCAGAATGAGTGAGCGGGTTAATTCGCTGTAAAATTCGATTAATACACACCATACCCCCAGCAACATCCAAAATAGAAGCAATCACGCCACCATGTAGGATATTTTGCGTAAAATTGCCGATTAATTCTTGGCGATTTTCAATGGTGAGTTGAACAAAATCGTCATTAATATGTGCCAGTTTAATGCCGAGTAGCTGATTAAACGGCATTTTATAGATAAATGCGTGGCTCATTAACTCACTGGCTTCTTCTAAAGTATAAGTGCGGTCATTCATCGGTTTCATCCCTTAAATAATATGTAAATAGAAAGTTAACATTATGTATTAAATATGTCTCTAACAAACGTATGAATAATCTTTCAACAGTGGTCGCGTTTTGTGTGTAAAATAGGACAAACTTTATTTTTATGATGATGAAAATAGGAATGGCTAATGCGCGCTTTACCGATGTTGATAAGTGCAGTGCTCTGCTTTTGGTCTGCTTCACTGTTTGCCACTGAAAATACGGATGTTCAAACCGAACAGAATATAAAAGATAACACGCCAATTCGTGGCAGTATTATTTCTGGCTTATTGCAAAATTACGATAATCCGTTTGTTTTGTATCCATACGAATCTAATTACATTATTTATACCTATACCTCCTCAATGAATAAAAACGCGATTTCCAGTTATAACTGGGGTGACGATGCGTTAAAGGATGAAGTTAAATTTCAATTAAGCTTGGCATTTCCACTTTGGGCGGGTATCGCAGGAGATGATTCTATTTTAGCGGTTTCGTATACCCAGCGCTCTTGGTGGCAGCTTAGCAATAAAAAAGAATCCTCTCCTTTTCGGGAAACCAATTACGAACCTCAAGTGTTTGTTGGCTGGCTAACGGATTATCAATTTGCAGGTTGGACTTTACGTGAGTTTGAAACAGGGTTTAACCATGAATCCAATGGCCGCTCTGACCCTACATCCCGCAGTTGGAACCGTATTTATGCACGGGCCATGGCGCAAAATGGCAATTGGCAGGTTGACCTCAAACCGTGGTATCGCATTCATGAAAGCGAAGGCAGTGATGATAACTCGGATATCACAAAATACATGGGGTATTATCGCGTAAAAGTTGGTTATGCACTGGGGGACAGTGTCTTTACAACCACGGGTCGCTATAATTGGAATACGGGTTATGGTGGTGCAGAGTTAGGTTGGAGTTATCCAATTAGCCAACATGTGCGATTTTATACCCAGTTGTTTAGCGGTTATGGCGAGTCAATGATAGACTACAATTATCGCCAAACACGTTTTGGTATTGGTGTTATGCTAAACGATATGATGTAGTTTAGACCCCATCGCCCCGATATTATCTGACAAGGCTAAATCGCCGTGTCATAAATCAACAACTTCGCTGCTCAAATGGGCAGCGACTTGTTTTAGAGA
Organism: Providencia sp. UF-183; assembly: GCF_058246155.1. NCBI lineage: Bacteria > Pseudomonadati > Pseudomonadota > Gammaproteobacteria > Enterobacterales > Morganellaceae > Providencia > Providencia sp. UF-183. The sequence continues at coordinate 63,127 of NZ_JBSICD010000023.1, forward strand.
TTGAGGAAGTTTGTGTCCACTGCTTGTGTCATTAACCAACTTTCACTGGCTGAAAACGTACTGAATAGCACGTTTGGTTATCAGTCATTCCGTCCCGGCCAAGATGCGGTTATCGGGGCTATTTTAGATAACCGAGACTGTTTAGTATTAATGCCAACAGGCGGCGGAAAATCCTTGTGCTACCAAGTGCCTGCATTGGTGAAGCAAGGTGTGACGTTGGTGGTTTCTCCGCTCATTTCTTTGATGAAAGACCAAGTTGACCAATTGCGTTTGCATGGCGTGAACGCGGCGTGTTTAAACTCATCACAAACGCCGTTAGAGCAGCGCCAAATTATGGAGTTATGTAGCAATGGTGAGATTAAATTGCTGTATGTTGCTCCTGAGCGGCTATTAACGGAGTATTTTCTCAATCAGCTCTCCAGCTGGGACATCACGTTATTAGCGGTGGATGAAGCCCACTGTATTTCCCAATGGGGGCATGATTTTCGGCCTGAATATCGCGCATTAGGGCAGTTGCGCCAAGCGTTGCCTAACGTGCCTGTTATGGCGCTAACAGCGACAGCCGATGAAACAACTCGAACCGATATTATTCGTTTATTGGAACTCCACGAACCGCTCGTTCATATCAGTAGCTTTGATAGACCTAATATCCGTTACACACTCGTCGAAAAATATAAGCCATTGGACCAACTTTGGTTTTTTATTAAAGGCCAAAAAGGCAAAGCAGGCATTGTGTATTGCAATAGTCGCAGCAAAGTAGAAGAGACCGCTGAACGCTTACAAAAGCGGGGTTTGAGTGTCGCGGCATACCATGCAGGGCTCGATAGCCAACAGCGTGAGTGGGTGCAAGATGCTTTCTTGAAAGATAACTTGCAAATTGTGGTCGCGACTGTGGCGTTTGGTATGGGGATCAACAAATCAAACGTTCGTTTCGTGGCGCACTTTGATATCCCTCGTAATATCGAAGCCTATTACCAAGAAACAGGGCGAGCAGGGCGTGATGGTGTTGAAGCTGAAGCGGTTTTATTTTATGACCCGGCGGATATGGCGTGGTTGCGTCGTTGCCTTGAAGAAAAACCCGCAGGCATGCAGCAGGATATTGAGCGGCATAAACTTAATGCCATTGCTGCCTTTGCGGAAGCACAAACTTGTCGTCGCTTGGTGTTGCTCAATTATTTTGGCGAAAATCGCCAGCAGCCTTGCGGGAATTGCGACATCTGTTTAGATCCTCCGAAACAATACGATGGGTTAATTGATGCTCAAAAAGCGCTTTCTTGTATTTATCGTGTTGGTCAGCGCTTTGGTATCGGCTATATTGTTGAAGTACTGCGCGGGGCGAATAACCAACGCATTCGTGATTTAGGCCATGATAAATTACCGGTTTACGGCATTGGTAAAGATCAAAGTAATGAACATTGGATAAGTGTGATCCGTCAATTGATCCACTTAGGGATGATCACCCAAAATATTACTCATTTTTCCGCGCTACAACTAACTGAAGCGGCAAGGCCTATTTTACGCGGGGAATCTGCGTTACAGCTTGCTGTGCCGCGTGTTTTAGTTACAAAAAGCCGTAATCAACAAAACAAAGTTTACCATGGCAATTATGATAAGAAGCTGTTTGCCAAACTGCGGAAATTACGTAAATCGATAGCGGATGAGGACAATATCCCACCATTTGTGGTGTTTAATGACGCCACATTAATTGAAATGGCAGAGCATGTCCCGACAACATCCGCCGAATTACTGTTAATCAATGGCGTTGGTGAGCGCAAACTTGAGCGTTTTGGCGAGTCATTTATGACTCTCATCCGAGACCACCTTGAAGGTTATGAATGAATAAATAAGGAACAGTAGGATGATGCCTGAAAGCCTAAAAAAGCGCTGGTTAACTCGGGAAACACAGTTTTCAGCTTTTGCCAATGGCCCACTTTTAGACTTTTGGCAGCGCCGTGAAGAGCTGAGTTTTCAGGGCGTTGATGATATCACTATTCACTATGTTCGTTTTATTCATCCAAAGCATCATAAAGCCATAGTCATTTCGCCGGGTCGCAGTGAAAGTTACGTGAAATACCCTGAAGTGGCGTATGATTTTTATCATTTAGGCTATGATGTTTTTATTCTTGATCATCGCGGGCAAGGGCGATCGGGGCGCATGTTAGCGGATCCCCAAAAAGGCCATGTCGAAAAATTCACTGACTATATTGATGATTTTGAACAGTTTATTGAATTAGAAGTTAAGTATCGTCACTATCCTAAATGTTATGCACTAGCCCACTCAATGGGGAGTGCGATTTTAGCGGGTTATCTACTGCGTGATAATGTGACCTTTGATGCAGCAACATTGTGTGCACCAATGATTGGCATTAATTTGCCGATGCCACGTTGGATGGCGAGCTTTATCGTCGATAGAGCAGAATCACGTGAAAGCGTGCGTAATGATTATGCAGCATCAACGGGCAAGTGGCAGCCTTTACCGTATTTAATCAACGTATTAACCCATAGTTCAGAGCGTTATCGGCGCTATCTGCGTTACTATGCGGATTACCCAGAATTGCGACTCGGTGGCCCAACCTACCACTGGTTACGCGAAAGTTTTGCGATTGGTGATGAGCTGATTGCGAAAGCGGGAGAAATTGATGTACCACTGATGGTGTTAGAAGCAAGTGAAGAAAAAGTGGTCAGCAATAAAGAGCTACAAGCTTTTTGTCAAAGTCGGCAAAAAGCGCAAATAGGACGAGAAGAAAAATTACCCCTCATCATCGAAGGGGCTCACCACGAAATCCTATTTGAAGTGGATGCGTTAAGAGCAATGGCGCTCAATGCTATCTGTGATTTTTTTGACCAGTATTAGTTAGGGTTCGAATATGAAATATCCGTTAGTGGCTTCCGATTTGGATGGGACATTATTATCGCCCAACCATGATTTAACGTCTTATACCAAAGACACTTTAAAACAACTCGTGGCAACACAAGATGTACGTTTCGTGTTTGCAACGGGTCGCCATCATGTGGATGTTGCACAAATCCGTGATGGGTTAGGTATTGATGCCTATATGATTACCTCTAATGGGGCAAGGATCCATAATACCCAAGGGGATTTAATTTTTGAACATAATGTGGATCCTGAAATTGCCCATGAGCTTTGCTTGATGGAGTTTGATAATCCGGAACTTATCACGAATTACTATCATGGTGATGATTGGTTTATTAACCGTGAAAGCCCTGAGCAAAAAGAGTTTTTTAAAGAGTCGGTCTTTAATTATCAACTATTTGATCGCCATGATTTCGTGACATCGGAAGTGTGCAAAGTCTATTTCACCAGTGAGGATCACGACCTGCTGGTGGATTTACAGCAACGCATCCAAAATCGTTGGCAAGACCGGGTGAATGTCACTTTTTCACTACGTAGTTGCTTAGAAGTGATGGCGGGGGCGGTTTCTAAGGGAGAAGCCCTTAAACAAGTGGCTGCGTTACATGGTTTGATGGCCAATGACAGTATTGCGTTTGGTGATGGCATGAATGACAAAGAGATGCTAACTGTAGCAGGAAAAGGCTGCATTATGCAAAATGCCCACCAGTTGCTTAAAGATGCTTTACCGAAAATGGAAGTTATTGGTTCAAATGCGGATGATGCCGTTGCGCGTTATTTAAGGCACCAATACCTGAATAAGTAACAATCGGTTTTATAAGATAAATAAGCCAGATAGACTCAATGTTTGTCTGGCTTTTTTTTATCGCTGGGTTGAAAATGTGGATGACTGACGTGTAATGCAACGAAATGTGCTTTTTATGAAATTTAGGTCAATTTTCCTATTTTTTCTCACTTAAACTGAATTTACACTAGGGGAATGGGTGTTCGAGTCGATATTAATGGATAGCGCTGTGTTCACAGTTAGCAGATTGCACTGTTGAGGGTTTCTTAGGATGAAAAAAGTTGCGTTAGCACTGTTGTTGGGTTCAGTTTGCTTTAGTTCTATCTTAACCGCTAAACCTGTCGTCGCACCGACAGCGGCTTCATCAACGCAACAGCCGACCCTGGAGCAAATCACACAGTTAGCGCAAAAAGGTGACCCAACCGCTCAATTTCAACTGGGTGAACGTTATTTTAAAGGCCAAGGTGTTTCCCAAGACTCTAAAATTGCTGCCGAGTGGTTTATTAAGGCAGGAAACCAAGGTAACTCTGATGCCCAATTTAGGCTAGGTACCATGTTTGTGAATGGTTTTGGTGTTCGCCGAGACTATGACAAAGCGATGCTGTGGTATGAACAAGCGGCAGACAACGGCGATACTCGTGCAGAAACTAATATGGCAATGATGTATGCACAAGGCCTTGGCGTGACTCAGAATTTAGAAAAAGCCGCATTTTGGTTTAGAAAGGCGGCACAAGGCGGAAATGTTATCGCTCAATTCCATATTGGTCAAATGTATTCAATTGGCAGTGGTGTTGATTTAGATGATGAAAAAGCCGTGTTTTGGTTCCGTAAAGCGGCAAAACAGCAAGATGCTAAATCCCAAGACCGCCTCGGAGTGATGTATTCTGAAGGGCGTGGTGTGAAGAAAAACTTATTACAAGCCTATGCGTGGCTATCAACTGCTGTGTATAGTGGTAATGCGGAAAGCCATCGCCTACAAGAGAAAATCGCGGCCCAATTAGACCCAACTGAAATGGAGCAAGCGCAAAAGCTGGCGGAAGGGTATATCAAATCCTACGGGCACAAAGATAGCTAAATTATAGTGCTCTAGCGGGAGAACAGCTGGGCTCCCGCCAGCACGATGATTGACAGTACAAGGTAGCACCAGCTCAGCCGATAAAAACGGTTATACCCCCATCCTCGTCGGATCTCTAATTGCAATGGCTTAGATGAAAGCTTGGCGGCAATGATTCGAAATACCCCTATATACACCAGACAATAGGCTTGCCAGAGATAGAGCGTATTGAAGGCAAATGCTTTCCCAACGATGAGTAAGATAATTAATGGGATCAAAAAGAATAAAATCGACCCAACTCGTTCGAGTTGGGTGACTCGCAATAGAATCTCTTCGTCTTTATCGCTTAAACGCTGTGCCATGATACAGCCTACAGCTCACCCGATTTACGTGAAGGATTTCGCGCAGAAAGATTGTTCGTTGCACTTTGCAGCGAGTTATCGCGCACATCTACTCTCGCTTGGAATGGAGGGAATGGCAGAGTGATACCTTGTTCTGCGAAGGACGCCAAGATGTTTTGGTGAATCTCATGGCGAGCCGGCAAACGGTGACCCATTTCTGCCGCATACACCCGTAATTCAAATATTTGAATACCTTGTTGTAAATCAACCAGATAAACTTCAGGAGCTGGATTATCTAAGATCATCGTGGAGCGTTTTGCGGCTCGTAAAATCGTATTGGTAACAAGCTCACTGTTCGCATCAGAGGGGGCAGGGATCGTCATTACAATACGAGTAACAGTGTCAGAGAGCGACCAGTTAATAAATTGCTCAGTGATAAAGGCCTTATTTGGTACAATAATTTCTTTTCTATCCCAGTCAGTTAAGGTCGTTGCACGCGTGTTGATCTTCGTGATACTGCCCGTTAAGTTACGAATAGTGACGGTATCGCCGATACGTATAGGTTTTTCGAACAGGATCATCAAACCGGAAATAATATTGGCGAAGATCTCTTGTAAACCGAAACCAAGCCCAACCCCCATTGCAGCAACCAGCCATTGCAGTTTCGACCACTCGATACCCAACATTGAGAAACCAACAATGGTACCAATAATCGTAATGGTGTATTTCGTCAGTGTACTGATAGCGTAGCCTGTGCCCGGGGTTAAGTCTAAATGCTGCAATACGGCTAATTCAAGCAGCGCGGGCAGGTTTCGAACCAACTGTGCAGTGACAATAATGGTTAAAATCGCAATAAAAATGGAGCCCATCGTAATTGGCTGTACGGTGTCCACACCATTGATGGTGGATGTCACATCCCAGAGGCGAATGTTTTCAAGGAAAGAAAACGCTGTATGCAATTCAGACCACAGCCAAATCAAGGAAACTAAGGCTATCATAGTTAAAATCGAGCGCACTAAGCCAACGGATTGGGTACTGATGGTGTCGAGGTCGATAACTTGTTCCTCGATATCAATATTCCCTTCGCTACTGCCGCTTGATTGCGCGTTATCGTCTTCACCTTTTGCCCGTTGTGCAAGAATTTCAGCACGGCGCTGTTTTGCCCGTTCAAAGGCTAATTTACGGCGCTGCATTGACATCCAACGGCGAATGGTGTGATAGACAATTAAAATCACAAACCAAATCGCTACAGAGGTTTCTAAGCGGGCAAGTAATGCTTGTGATGTTGAGAAATAGCCGAGGATTGAGAAGAATGCCGCCACAATTGGGGCAAGCAGGATCATCCACCACAGGCCTTTATTAACAACATTATCCCCCGAACTGTGTCTATCCAAATAAAGTGGAATTTGAGAGCGGCGTAAGTTATTGGTAATTAAGCTTAGAGCCACACAGAGGAGAATAAAGCAGAAACGACCCACGCTAGCCGCGAATTCACGGTCGCTATAGTGTTCGAAAGTAATAATTGACATGACCAATGGGACGATAACAAATATCGCCATGCGGTAATAACGCATCGCTCGTTTTACGGCGTCTTTATCCCAGCCAAAATGGGCAATAAATAAACCTGTTGGGCGAGAGAACGTCTCACTGATCATAAACAGCCACAGTAACGGCGTCGTCGCACTAACCCCGTACCCAATCGCGGCTGCCATTGGATATTGCCATGCACTTTGCAGCCCATAACCAATCGCAGACCACATCATCGGTAATGGTAAGGCAACGATAATTGACCAGAAAATGGTTCGAACAGTAAGATAAAAACGGTCTTGGGTGACTTTACCAATCCGCAAGCTGGAGCGATCTAAGAATGCTTGATAATGCTTGCGTGTGCTCACGCTGAAGATAACCAATATGATGGAGCCCAACAGATACAAAAAGGTATCTTGCGTGGTCAGCATCACATTCAGCGCACCCGCCACTTGGGAGAGGGTGTCCAAAGAGAGTAATTGCGTAATATCCGTGACTAATAAAACAGGGTAATTGATACTGATAGGGGGCACATCTGCCACCCAAAATAGATAACGGTTTGATGCATCTTTAACTTCTTTGAGTGCATCTGTTAATTGCCCCGTCGCCACGTTGAGTTTCGTGAGCTCCAACATCTCAGCATCAAGGCCTGAAATCAACGACGTTAACAGTTCTCGGCGCGTTTTGATCAGCGATTGATAGACTTGAACTTGCGCGGGGTTAAGCGCGTGCTCTGCTTCTTGCTCGGTGGTATCAATTTTACCTAATCTATCAAGAGCATCTTCATAATTTAAACGCTGAACACGTAAATCTGCCATTTCGCGGTCAAGCTGCTGGCTTTTGGGAATATCTGGTAAGCGCGATAATTGCGTTCTTAAGGCTTCCCCAAGCGTGCTTGAGCTGCTAATCCACTGAGCTTGTTCGCGGATCGTGGTCAGTGCTTGGCGAGCATCGCGAATGCTGGTGGACATTTCGGTTTGACTAGTATTAATCGCACTCATGCGCTGAGCTTGCTGAGTCAGCTCTTGAGACATTTTGCGGTTAATATCTAATTCTTCGGTTAAGAAGGGGGTTAGCTCCCCTTGTGCCGCCAACATTTCCGTGTGCTCAAGTGCCAAAATCGCTTTTTGTTGGCGCTGAGTGTTTTGGAAATCACGCAGGTTTTGCAGTTCAAGCTCCATGCGTTGATAGCGCTTTTTATACAACTCTAAGGTTAGGCGTGATATTTCTTGGCGGTTATTGGCAGAAAGCTGCGCCATTTCCAGTTCATTTACCGTAGACTTGCGAGCACTTACTTCGGCTTGAGCCAAGGTATATTGGGCATCAGATAATGGTGTTGAAGGCGCACTGAGGGATTGAAAACGGGACGTTGCTTCGGTGAGTAAGCGCCTTGCTTCAGATAACTGTTGAGGCAATATACTCAATGACTCACTGATTTCACGGCCTTTATCTTGCTCTTGCTGCGTTAAGCGGCTTTGGTCCAATAGCTGGCTGCTCAACTGGATTATACGCTGCTCAAGTTCACCTAAATTAATCCCAACAGGAATAGGGTTTGGATCATCACTTTCATTGAGTAATTTTTGGCGTATTTCTTTGATAATTTTAGGAAAATTGTCAATGGCTTCTTGGTAAGACTTTGCCTTGGCATCGGAATCGCGGGTTTCGCTCATCCAATTCAGCGCCCCTTGTAATGCCTGAGCAATTTCGGCGTCTTTCGGGTTAGTGCTCGATTCGAGCTGTTTGAGCTCCTGCTTAATCTGTGCTTCATCCTGCGATGCTGTGGGCGCCGCAACAGAAGAAAAAGCGATTAACAAGCTAAGTACAAAACTGATAATCAAACGCACAGTGAGGAGCTCCTTCAAAGACATAACCGTAAATTAAACGCCGACAGATTCGTTGTGAGTCTCAACGGAAACCGTCTCGGCAAGCAGTTCCCCCATACGTGTTGCATAACCTGGGATCAGTGATGAGTTAAAGGTGACTTTATTTGGTTCAAACAAGTTAATCACCGTGGAGCCTAATTTAAACAGCCCCATTTCTTCACCTTTTTTCAGGAATACTGCGCCTTCAGAATCTAATTCAGGGTAAACCCAACGCTTGATAACGCCTTCACGGCTGGTATTTACACAGCCACTCCATACCGTTTCAATGCTACCCACAATGGTGGCACCGACTAAAATTTGCACCATAAGACCTACAGGAGTCTCAAAGACACAAATTAAGCGCTCATTGCGTGCAAACAGGTTTGGAACGTTTTGTGCCGTTAATGGATTTACAGAAAATAAATCACCCGGAACATAAATCATCTCTTTCAGCAAGCCATCACATGGCATGTGAACACGGTGATAGTCACTTGGCGACAGGTAAGTGGTAATAAACTCACCACCACGAAAACGTTCTGCTAATTGATATTGACCCGCAAGTAAGGCTTCAACGGTATAGTTATGGCCTTTAGCTTGGAAAATTTGGTCTTCATTGATAGGGCCTAATTGGCTCACAGCACCATCTGCTGGCTGTGCCAATTGGTTGTCTTTTTCAACAATCGGGCGAGCGTCTTCTTTAAGCAGACGAATAAAGAAGTCATTAAAGGTTGCATACGCAGTGAGTTCGCTTTTTTGCGCTTCATTCATATTCACTTTATAGGCTTTAGCAAACAGCTTAATTGCCCATTGCGTCATAAACCCAGCGTTCCGACTTGCAAACCAGCCCGCAAATTCAGTAAGACATTGTTTTGGAAGCATATATTGCAAGCGGATTTTAAATTTATCTAGCACGTTAACCTCTGATTTTTAAAGGTATGTTAGCGAAAAGGCCGCTATTGTACACAGTTTATTCGTTGTATTTCAAACTGTCGCATTATGGGGTTATCATCCAGCGACAGCTTGAACTATTTAGTGCAAATTAGCGTCAATTAGAGCAAAGAATTGAGTAATAAAATTGTAAGTACTTACTAACTTTATTTCTCTTTTCCGGTGAAATTGCCGCGCGGCTTCACTTGTTCCATGCTTTCAAGGATGCGATGGTAATTTTCAAAGCGCGATGCTGCAATTTTGTCTGTTTCTACGGCTTCACGTAACAGACAACCTGGATCATCTAAATGTTTACAGTCACGGAATTTACAACCGCCAAGGTAAGCTTTAAATTCGACAAATCCTTTCGTCACTTGTTCCGTGGTTAAATGCCACAAACCAAATTCACGAACACCAGGGGAGTCAATCACATCGCCACCGAGTGGGAAGTGGTATAAGCGGGCTGTGGTCGTGGTATGTTGCCCCAGACCTGAGTTATCGGAAACGTCGTTAACTAAAATGGCTTCTTCGTTATGCGGGAGCAATGCATTGAGCAAACTGGATTTACCGACACCAGACTGCCCAACAAACACTGAAACTTTACCTGCTAGCGCGTTAGTAAGTGCTTCCATTCCCTCATTAGTATGGCTGGAAACTTCTAACACTTGGTAGCCAATTTCACTGTAAATGGTCATTAAATCGCTCACCCACTCACGGTTTTCGTCATCGAGTAGGTCAACTTTGTTAAGGACGATAATGGGTTGAATACCGATTGTTTCGCAGGCGACAAGATAACGGTCGATAATATTAAGCGAAAGTTCTGGCAAAATCGCGGAAACGACGACAATTTGGTCGATATTTGCAGCGATTGGTTTTAAACCATCGTAGTAATCAGGGCGTGTAAGTACCGAGTGGCGTTCATGAACAGCTTCGACAATGCCATTAACCTTGATATCTGCTTGTGTATTCAAGGCAGGGCGCCACACCACTTTATCCCCTGTAACAAGGGATGAAATGGTTCTGCGCAAATTACAGCGTTGAATAGAGCCGTCGTTCGCTTCAATATCAGCATGTTGCCCAAAGCGGCTAATCACTAAGCCCTCTTGTGCTTCACCTAATTGGCTATCATCAATTTCGACTGTTTTTTGCTTTTTTAGTCTTTTTTGATGATTTTCTTGAACTCGGCGCTGTTGGCCTTTCGAAAGTTTCTGTTTAGCCACCAGTCCTCTCTTCGCTATTGGCTGTCGTTGGAATATCACTCACGCATTAAGGCATGAAGAGTGATATCATACCTTAACTTCACAGAATGCAGTTAGGGTATATCATGCAAAAGAATGAGAATAATTTAATTTGGATCGATTTAGAAATGACCGGCCTCGATCCCGTTCGTGATCGCATTATTGAAATTGCGACCATTGTAACAGATAGCCATCTTAATATTTTAGCAGAAGGTCCTGTGATTGCAGTACATCAGACGGATGAGCAACTGGCTCTGATGGATGAATGGAATGTGAATACACATACAGGCAGCGGTTTAGTGGAGCGTGTGCGTAAAAGCGCCGTAAGCGAACGTGAAGCAGAACTAGCCACGATTGAATTCCTCGAAAAGTGGGTACCTAAAGGTGCATCGCCAATTTGTGGTAATAGTGTTGGGCAAGATAGACGCTTCTTATTTAACTATATGCCTGAATTAGAAAGCTATTTTCATTATCGTTATTTAGATGTGAGCACATTAAAAGAACTTGCTCGCCGTTGGAAGCCTGAAATTTTAACGGGTTTTTCGAAGAAAAATACCCATCAAGCGCTTGATGATATTCGCGAATCAGTCGCTGAACTGGCTTATTATCGAGAAACATTTATCAAAGAATAGATGTTGAATTAGCGAAGATGCCGCCCTTGAGGCGGTTTTTTTGTGTTTAATATAAAAAGTATTGAAAATTTGCCTTTACTGCTCAATATTGCAACAATAAAAAGACTGCTATATACTTATGCTATATTGCATTGGTTGAGGAGGCTCATATGATCCAGCATGGTAAAGTTTTTATGAGTAATCGTACCCAAAATGTTCGCTTACCCGCTGAATTACGTTTTCCTGATGATGTGAAGGAAGTCATTGTCAGAGCGAAAGGCAAAGAACGAATAATTACACCTGTTCAAAATTCATGGGATAGCTTCTTTTTGTCTGAACCTGCAATAACCGATGATTTCTTATCATCACGAGCAGAGCAGGTTCCAACACAAAGAGAATCGTTTGATGATTAAATATTTACTTGATACAAATATTGTTATTTTTACGATAAAGCGCCGTCCAGAATCCTTATTACCTAAGTTTAATCAGTATGCAAGCCAGCTAGCGATATCAAGTATAACGTTAGCTGAACTTGTTTTTGGAGCGGAGAAAAGTATGAATCCCGCTAAAAACCTTGCGGTAGTGAGTGATTTTATTTCTCGGTTAATGGTTTTACCTTACGATGATTTAGCCGCTTTTCATTATGGAGATATAAGAGCATCTCTTGAAAGACAAGGCCGACGAATTGGCGAAAATGACTTACATATTGCTGCTCATGCAAGAAGTAAAGGTTTGATTGTGGTGACAAATAATACCAGAGAGTTTGAGGGAGTTGATGGCTTAAGGTTGGAAGATTGGGTTAAGTAAGCGGTTAATTATTATTGTATACCCATCTAAATTTAAAAAGTTATCAATGTTAATGTATTGAAATCAAATTTTTACAACGTTTGTTGATAAAATCACCATTGTGACTACTTTGTCGGCAAACGAACAAAAAAATAAAAATTTTGAGCGCAAAGGCTTGCTAGTCTCTGAATTTTTCGTATAATGCGCTCCCCGTACCGATGAAGTTTTTGTAATAGCGTCGGCACGGAAAACATCCAGAAATGGTATGCGGGAATAGCTCAGTTGGTAGAGCACGACCTTGCCAAGGTCGGGGTCGCGAGTTCGAGTCTCGTTTCCCGCTCC
>NZ_JBSICD010000132.1:0-221 GCF_058246155.1 Providencia sp. UF-183
TACGCTGGGCTGGAAAGATATCAATAACAAAGCCGACTTTACCGCCGAGCACACTGGCGGTTCGATTGGCACCGGTGGCCCAATTGGTAGCCAACTGGTGACCAATGCTGCGGGCGGGTTACTCTCTAACGCCAATAACAGCGACCATGCGGAAGGCACCACGCAATCGGCGGTCAGTGACGGTACTGTCATTGTTCGCAATGAAGACAAACAAAAACAGG
>NZ_JBSICD010000133.1:0-210 GCF_058246155.1 Providencia sp. UF-183
TGGCGACTGAGCGTTTACTTAATTTGGAGGATTTGCTGAGTATTTCGATTTGATGGTGGGTCGTGCAGGATTTAAATTCTTCGGATTTAGCCTTCGGCCTGAACCTGCAACCAGCTTACCTGAGCACAACTTAGCGACTGAGCGTTTACTTAATTTGGAGGATTTGCTGAGTATTTCGATTTGATGGTGGGTCGTGCAGGATTTAAATCC
>NZ_JBSICD010000134.1:0-209 GCF_058246155.1 Providencia sp. UF-183
GCCGATAAAAACAAACTCGACACGGGCACACTGGGCTTTGGGGATATCAAAAACAAAGCCGAGTACAAAGTGGATAGCCAAAGTGGCGGGTTTAGCACGGGAGGCTCACCATTTGAAGACCAGTTAGCGGGTAATGCGGCAGGTTCGTTATTGACCAATGTGAATAACAAAGGGAAAGAGAGCAATACCACGCATGCGGCGGTGTCGGA
>NZ_JBSICD010000135.1:0-207 GCF_058246155.1 Providencia sp. UF-183
CTGGGGTTTGGCTTTCCTCGGTTCGGTAAGTAACCCACTGTATATTGTCTGGTTTTGACCACGTTTTCTTTAGCCACTTATCCAAATGTTTCAATCCTATCTTGTTATTTTCCTTTCTTTTTTACTCAAACACACCGAACAAACCACCGACAAATACGACTCGAAGCAAAAAGGCGGTAGCCTGTCGGGGAGTATTGGCACAGGGTT
>NZ_JBSICD010000136.1:0-203 GCF_058246155.1 Providencia sp. UF-183
AATGCGGCAGGTTCGTTATTGACCAATGTGAATAACAAAGGGAAAGAGAGCAATACCACGCATGCGGCGGTGTCGGAGGGTGAGATTGTTATCCGCGATAAGGATAATCAGAAACAGGATGTCAATGCGTTAAGCCGTGATACGGACAATGCCCACGAGAAACTGAACACGATTTTTGACAAAGAGAAAGAGCAGAAGCGGAT
>NZ_JBSICD010000137.1:0-203 GCF_058246155.1 Providencia sp. UF-183
GTGGGTCGTGCAGGATTTAAATCCTTCGGATTTAGCCTTCGGCCTGAACCTGCAACCAGCTTGCCTGAGCACAACTTAGTGACTGAGCTTTACTTGATTTGGAGGATTTGCTGAGTATTTCGATTTGATGGTGGGTCGTGCAGGATTCGAACCTGCGACCAATTGATTAAAAGTCAACTGCTCTACCGACTGAGCTAACGACC
>NZ_JBSICD010000138.1:0-202 GCF_058246155.1 Providencia sp. UF-183
AGATGCACAGTGATTATCAATCGGTGGATAAACAAACGGGTATCAATGCAGGCAAAGGCGGTTTTGATATCACGGTGGGCAATCACACGCAACTTGATGGTGCGGTGATTGGCAGCACGGCCGAGGCCGATAAAAACAAACTCGACACGGGCACACTGGGCTTTGGGGATATCAAAAACAAAGCCGAGTACAAAGTGGATAG
>NZ_JBSICD010000024.1:0-73307 GCF_058246155.1 Providencia sp. UF-183
CAGTGTTCATCGCGCTTTGCGTTGTCTTGTTCCCGGTCAGTGGATGCGCATTATAGGGAGTCAGAAAAATCTGGCAAGTGTTTTTTAAAACTTTTTTTCCGACTGCTCGCTTATCACTCAAAATGGCTATTTTTTAATTCTTTTTAGCGTTTCTGGCAGGTCTGCAATGCTATTAACCACAAAGTCAGCACTATTCATTGCTTCTTCTGTCACAGGTTCGCCACTTTTAACCAGCACTGTTGTTCCGACATTTGCGGCTTTACCCGCTAAAATATCAGCAAGTTTATCGCCTACCATTATAGAAGCAGCCATATCTATATTTAAGAAAGACTGTGCATCTAATAACATACCCGGTTTTGGTTTACGGCAATTGCAGTCTTGGCGATATTCTTCTACATCAGACTCTGCGTGATGTGGGCAGAAGTAAATACCGTCTAGGTCAACACCACGATCCGCAAGTGACCAGTCCATCCATTCAGTTAACTGCATAAATTGGTCTTCGGTATAAATGCCACGACCAATACCTGATTGGTTTGTGACAACCACTAATGCATAACCCATCTTCTTTAATTCCAACATGGCTTCAATAGCGCCTTCAATAAATTCAAAGTCATCTATTTTATGTACGTAGCCATGGTCGATATTAATTGTTCCGTCTCTGTCTAAAAAGACTGCTGGTATCCCGTTACTCACCTGTTTACTCCTCAAACTGAATATCTTTTTAGTATCTCACGAAAAGAAATGAAATGAGAATAGAATAAATCGCACAATCTTTGTTGACTTAGACGTCTAGACGCCTTAACATCCAACCATATTAGATACACTATCTAAAGAACAATTCAGATAAAAGTTAGAAAACATAAATGATAAAGCTCTCAAATATAAATAAAGTTTTCCAGCAAGGAAGCCGTAGCATTCAAGCATTGACTGATATTAGCTTGCATGTGCCTGCTGGTCAGATATATGGCGTTATTGGTGCTTCAGGTGCAGGTAAAAGCACCTTAATTCGTTGCGTAAACATGCTAGAGCGCCCAACATCAGGCCAAGTTGTTGTTGATGGACAAGATTTAACCTCAATGACAGAAAAAGCGTTGACGAGAGCACGTCGCGGTATTGGCATGATTTTCCAACATTTTAACTTATTATCTTCGCGTACTGTGTTTGATAACGTGGCACTGCCACTGGAACTGGACAATACGCCTAAAGAAAAAATTAAAGAACGCGTTGATGAGCTACTAGATTTAGTCGGCTTAAGCGAAAAGAAAGATGCTTATCCTGCTAATTTATCAGGCGGACAAAAACAACGTGTTGCAATCGCACGTGCTTTAGCTAATTCGCCAAAAGTTTTACTGTGTGATGAAGCGACGAGTGCATTAGACCCTGCGACCACACGCTCAATTTTAGAGTTATTAAAAGATATTAACCGCCGTTTAGGGTTGACCATCTTATTAATCACTCACGAAATGGATGTCGTAAAACGTATTTGTGACCAAGTCGCAGTAATTAGTGGCGGTCAATTAATCGAGCAAGATAAAGTGAGCGAAGTGTTCTCTCACCCGAAAACACCGGTTGCGCAGGCTTTTATTCAGTCAACATTAGTTATTGATATTCCAGATGACTATAAAGAGCGCATGAGCACTGAAGCAGGTAAAGATTTATCGCCATTAGTGAAATTAGAATTTACAGGCCAATCCGTTGATGCGCCGCTAATTTCGATGGCTGTACGTAAGTTTGATATTGATATTAATATTTTAAGCTCTCAGATTGATTACGCAGGCGGCGTGAAATTTGGTGTGATGCTAGCGGAGCTGCATGGCATTAATGGTGGTGTTGAGTCCACAATTGAATTTTTGAAAGAGCACCACGTAAAAGTAGAGGTTTTGGGTTATGTCTGAGAGAATGATTTATTTGCTGATTAACGGCACCATCGACACTATCACAATGACCTTTGTTTCTGGCTTTTTGGGCTTTGTTTTAGGCTTACCACTAGGCGTTTTACTTTATATTACGCGTAAAGACCAAGTGATGGAAAATGTCGGTTTATATCGTGCGCTTGCCGTTATAATTAATATTTTCCGTTCAGTACCATTTATTATTTTACTCGTTTGGATTATTCCATTAACGTCATTTTTAGTGGGTACAACCATTGGTTTAAAAGCTGCAATCGTACCGTTAACCATTGGTGCAGCACCATTTATTGCACGTATGGTCGAAAATGCGCTATTAGAAATTCCAAGTGGTTTAATTGAATCAGCACGAGCAATGGGGGCAACTCCGCTTCAGATCATCCGTAAAATTTTGATCCCTGAAGCAATGCCTAGCCTGATTAACGCAGCAACCATTACTTTAATTATGTTAGTTGGATATTCCGCAATGGGTGGTGCAGTCGGCGCCGGTGGTTTAGGTCAAATCGCACTGCAATATGGTTACCAAACCTATAACCCTGTTGTGATGAATACCGTTATTGTTCTTCTTGTCATTTTAGTAAACGCAATCCAGTTTGGTGGCGAATACTTAATGAAAAAAGTTTCACATCGATAGTCAGTAAAATAGCGGCGCCGTTAGGGTGCTTATAAAGTCCGAATGAAAGGGGTACTACCAATGTCTATTAAGTTAAAATCTATCGCAGTTGTCGGCGCGCTATTAGGCACACTCGTTTTAGCGGGTTGTGGCGAAAAAGAAAAAGATGCTAACAGCATTAAAGTTGGTGTGATCATGGGCAAAGAGTTAGAAGTTGCTGAAGTCGCACAGAAAGTTGCTAAAGAAAAATATGGTTTAGATGTTGAGCTGGTTTCATTTAATGATTTCGTATTACCAAACGAAGCATTAAGCAAAGGTGATATCGATTTAAACGCGTTCCAACACAAGCCATACCTTGACCAACAAATTAAAGATCGTAACTATAAGTTAGTACCAGTGGGCAATACTTTTATTTACCCAATTGCTGCTTACTCTAAAAAAATCAAATCTGTTGACGAATTAGCTGACGGTTCACAAATCGCATTACCAAATGACCCAACCAACTTAGGTCGTTCTTTACTGCTGCTACAACAACAAAATTTAATTAAGTTAAAAGATGGCACAGGTTTAATGCCAACCGTTCTGGATGTTGTTGAGAATCCAAAAAATCTGAAATTTGTTGAATTAGAAGCGCCACAATTACCACGTGCACTTGATGATCAAAAAATTGCTTTAGCTATCATCAACACCACTTGGGCAAGCAGCGCAACACCTAAACTGACGCCAGCAAAAGACGGTTTATTTGTTGAAGATAAAGATTCTCCATATGTAAATATTATTGTTGCTCGTGAAGATAATAAAGATAGCGAAAATGTGAAGAAATTTATCCAAGCTTATCAATCAGATGAAGTTGCTAACAAAGCTAACGAAGTCTTCGATGGTGGTGCAGTTAAAGGCTGGTAATCTTTTTTATTATTAAAAAAACGATTAAAATACTAGGTGGCTCTATGCCACCTAGTATTTTTTGCAATTTATAGACTATAAAAATAACGATATTTTATTGAATCATATAAGAAAGGTAATAACTTATGAGACTGTTATTGCTCACCTTAGCGGCGTTGACGTTAGCTGGGTGTGGGATTAACCAATACACGAGTCCAGGGGCAAACAAAGGTTTCACCAGTATGAAATTGTCTAAACCTGTGCCAAGTGTGACTGAAGAACCTGAAACAGCAAATGTTAAATTAATGAATAGCCCAGAAGAACTCTTGGGAATGCCTTTCAAAGATTTAGGTATTGTTTCTGGTGAGTCATGCAGAGAAAGCGTTCAAAGCCCTCCTGCAAATCTAAATACAGCGAAAAACAGTATGTTATCTCAAGCTGCTTTTATTGCTGCTGATGCCGTCCTTTTACACCAGTGCCAGACAATGACCTCTCCAGGTTGTTATCAAGCAACGATTTGTGAAGGTAGCGCATTAAAAATTGTTGAATAACCGCCATATGCAATCTTTTCAATTTGAGACTATTGGGTATATCGAATCGCCATATAAAGAAAAGTTTGCCATCCCGCGCCAACCTGGGCTTGTTCCAGGTGGTGCAGGACGCCTACATCTCCACTCCCCTTTTAATGATGCTAATACTGTTCGTGGCTTAACGCAATTTAGCCATATCTGGGTAATTTTTGTTTTTCATCAAACGATGAAAGGTGGCTGGAAACCTTTAGTTCGTCCACCTCGCCTTGGCGGTAATGACAAAATGGGTGTATTTGCAACACGCTCAACATTTAGACCAAATCCAATTGGTATGTCCCTTGTTGAATTAAGAGGGGTTTCTATAAAAAATAACCAAGCTATACTCGAGCTTGGTAGCCTGGATTTGGTTGATGGCACACCTGTGATTGATATAAAACCTTATTTACCTTTTGCTGAAGCAATACCAGAGGCCACCGCGGGATATGCTCAAGATGCGCCTTCAGATAATATGCAGGTTATATTCACGCCATCCGTTGAAAATCAATTAGTGTCTTATCAACATCAATACCCTGCGCTAAAGCAATTTATTGAACAAGTTTTAATGCAAGACCCTCGCCCAGCGTATAAAAAACAATCGACTGAAATTCGTGACTATGCGGTTCATTTATTAGATTTTAATATTCGTTGGCGAGTGATTAATGGTGTGACTGAAGTATTCGCTATCGAACCTTACGAAAAAACGTGTTAACCCCTTTTGGCGAATCTCAGTCGCTGGTAGACTAGCTCTCTATATACTTTGGTAAGCAAGCGGCTTGCCATAATTTGTTGTTCTAATGGAACCTATACAATGCGTACTAGCAAATATCTGCTCTCAACTCTAAAAGAGACCCCTGCGGATGCAGAAGTTATCAGCCACCAGCTGATGCTGCGTGCAGGAATGATCCGTAAACTTGCTTCTGGTCTGTATGACTGGTTACCCACTGGCGTGCGTGTTCTACGTAAAGTCGAAAATATCGTCCGTGAAGAAATGGAAAATGCAGGCGCTATCGAGGTATCTTTACCCGTCGTTCAGCCCGCAGATTTATGGCAAGAAAGTGGACGTTGGGAACAGTATGGCCCTGAATTGCTGCGTTTTGTTGACCGTGGTGAGCGCCCATTTGTTCTTGGCCCAACCCATGAAGAAGTGATCACTGATTTAGTGCGTAACGAAATCACCTCTTATAAACAACTGCCATTGAATTTATTCCAAATTCAAACCAAGTTCCGTGATGAAGTTCGCCCGCGTTTTGGCGTCATGCGTTCACGCGAATTTATTATGAAAGATGCTTACTCTTTCCATATTAGCCAAGAATCATTGCAAGAAACCTATGATGCAATGTACGAAGCGTATAGCAAAATTTTCACACGTATTGGCTTTGATTTCCGTGCAGTTCAAGCGGATACCGGCTCAATTGGTGGTAGTGCATCTCACGAATTCCAAGTACTAGCACAAAATGGTGAAGACGACGTTATTTTCTCCACTGAGTCTGACTATGCGGCGAATATCGAGTTTGCAGAAGCGTTAGCGCCAACCACACCACGTGGAGCGCCAACCGAAGAACTGCGTTTAGTGGATACACCAAACGCAAAAACAATCGCTGAATTGGTAGAGCAATTTAACTTACCTGTTGAAAAAACAGTTAAGACACTTATCGTTCATGCCGAAAAAGATTCAGGCCATACATTAGTGGCATTATTGATCCGTGGCGATCATGAATTAAATGAAGTTAAAGCGGAAAAACATCCTTTAGTCGCTAGCCCACTAGAGTTTGCAACAGAAGCTGAAATTAGAAATGCTGTGAATGCAGGCCCAGGTTCATTAGGCCCTATCAATATGCCATTACCAATTGTTATCGACCGTAGCGTTGCTGTGATGAGTGACTTCGGCGCGGGTGCAAATATTGATGGAAAACACTACTTTGGCATCAACTGGGAGCGCGACTTAGCCTTACCTGAGACTTATGACCTGCGCAATGTGGTCGAAGGTGACCCAAGCCCAGATGGTAAAGGCGTGCTGCAAATTAAACGCGGTATCGAAGTTGGTCATATTTTCCAATTAGGCACCAAATATTCAGAAGCCATGAAAGCGTCTGTCCAAAATGAAGAAGGCCACAACCAAATCGTCACCATGGGTTGTTATGGTATTGGTGTGACGCGTATCGTTGCAGCTGCTATTGAGCAGAGCCATGATGATCGTGGAATTATTTGGCCGGATGCGATTGCACCGTTCCAAGTCGCTATTTTACCAATGAATATGCACAAATCTTATCGCGTAAAAGAAGTTGCTGAGAAACTGTATGCTGACTTAAAAGCAAACGGTATTGATGTAATTTTCGATGACCGTAAAGAACGCCCTGGTGTAATGTTTGCTGATATGGAACTGATTGGCGTTCCATACACCATCGTTATTGGTGACCGTAACTTAGATAATAACCAGATTGAATATAAATCACGCCGCAGTGATGATAAAGAATTGGTTGGTTTAGAAAATGTCGTTAGCTTCCTTAAAGGTAAGCTCGGCAAATAAGTTAGGTTAAAAGCCAAAAAATAGAGCCCAAATTCTAGTCATATTGAATTTGGGCTTTTTTCTTTAAATATCTCGGTACGAACCGATTTTAAAACCACGTGCAGCGATTTGTGATTTTAAATTTTCCGATGTTAATACTTCCAATTCATTTAAACGTGGATAAGCGTAGTTGCTTTTTAATAATGCATTATCAATAAAAGCAGGATGGCTCATGACTTCAATAGAGCGATGCCCTTGTGCTTTGGCTTCATCGATAATCTTCAAAAATAACGTTTCTGATATTTTATCGCCATAAAACTCACTACTAAAGCAATCAGTGCTCGCCACTTGGTATGATAATGGCGGCCAATTTTTCTCTAATTGACGATCAACACGCAGTGCAACACCTTGTTCTTGTGCAAAACCCACGACAATTGGAAAAATACCTTCAATCATATGCACGTGATGATGGCTATCAATATGGCTGGGCTTTTTGCCAAAAATGTCGATAAATTTTTGATATTGTAGATTCAGCTCTTGTTCAATCTCAGACAAAGGTAAATCATGAATATCGATATCCCATAGCCATTTACCTAACATTCCATCTCGAGTGAGCGTTGGCATTGGTGAAAAAGGCTTACCTGCCGTTAAAACGAAATGCATTCCCACCGCTAAATTCGGATTTTCATGACTTAATTTAGCCGCATGGGATATGGCAGGCATATTCATCATTGCGCTCGTTGAATTAACAACCCCATTACGATGAGATTCGATAATGCCGTAATTAACCGCTTCGCATAATCCAAAATCATCGGCATTCACAATAAGTAATGAAGCCATTTGTTCTCCCTTAGTGCTATAAATGATTTAACTCATTAACCTTCCAGCTCAAGTTGCTGTATTGCTTTCGCAAAGTTCGGCAGGTGTTTTTTATGGGCGATAAGTAATTCTTTCGAAATTAAACGCGCATCTTTATCTGAATGAATTAATGGGTTTAAATTCATTGCCAGTAATACATCATTAAACTGACCATTTACAGCTGCTTGGCTAGTGGCAATTTCAAAGTTTTTTAAGGTATAAATTAATCCAAGTACTTTGTCATCAAAATGCGTTACTCGTGGATGCGGTTTTGCACCATCGCGTCCCAGTAAGCAAGTCATCTCCACCGTCCAATCTTCGGGAATATTATCAATATGTCCCTGATGTGGGATATTAACGTAATGTTCTGTGTTTTTATTGTTATAAATAGCGTTAATGACTTCACAAGCCGCATCTGAATAATAGGCACCGCCTCGTAATTCAAGTTCTTTAGGTTTCACATCGAGTGATGGGTCCTTATAAAGCTCGAACAACCGATGTTCAACTTTTTGCACGATTTGAGCTCGAGCACCACCTTTATAATATTCCCCCAGCTCGATAGCTAACATTTCTTTTGGCTTAAAGTAATACAGTAAATAAGAGCAAGGGATTAGATTTAAGCTGCGAATTAACCCTTCTTCAAACGCAAGGTCAGTGATGTTTTTTACTGAGTTAGCACTTAATGTACCTGAAGCAATACCATCTAATAGCTCATCAAAACGAGAGATGCCATTAACTATCACATCCTTGATAAAAACCATGTGGTTTAAACCGAATAAGTCGATGGATAACTCATCTTTGTCTGACAGATTAAGAACATCTGTAATAAACATTTTCATGCCAATCGGAATATTACACACACCAATAAAACGCTTAAAATTAGTATGTCGGTAAACAGCTTCGGTCACCATCCCTGCTGGGTTAGTAAAATTAATCACCCAAGCATTAGGGCAGATTTCTTCCACATCTTTAATAATGTCAAAAATAACAGGAATGGTACGCAAACCTTTAAATAACCCACCAGCACCGTTGGTTTCTTGGCCTAAATAGCCATGTTTTAATGGAATAGACTCATCAATTTCGCGAGCCTTTAACTGGCCAACCCTCAACTGTGTAGTCACAAAATCAGCATCTTTAAGTGCTTCTCTTCTATCCAGTGTTTTCACTATTTTTAATGGGATGTTTGCATGCTTAACCATGCGTTCACATAAATCAAAAATAATATCTAATTTTTCTTTGCCTTCCTCAACATCCACCAACCATAACTCAGTTATCGGAAGTTCATGGTAACGTTTAATAAAACCTTCGAGTAATTCAGGTGTATAGCTACTACCACCACCAATGGTGACAACTTTTAACTTCTGAGTCATATTAACCTCATAGAACCTTATACAATAGACATAGAAAGGCACACCATCTTTATTAAAAAAGATGGTTATGCTTGAATTGTTTAATTAAGAACGTTTTGAAATTCAGTTTACCTAATGCTAATTAACCCACCATTTTTTGCTCAACACTGTATAAATTTTTCCGGTAATCACTTGGTGTTAGTGAAGTTGATTCTTTAAATTTTTTCACAAATAAACTTGGGCTACTGTAACCGGATTCAAATGCAATATCGGTGATCGAATAATTGGTAATTTCTAATTGCTTTTTAGCAAAATTAATTCGGATGTCGTTGATAATTTGCATGGGTGTTTTGCCATAAAAACGTTTTGTCGCTCGCGTTAAATACTCTTGAGATTTTCCCGTCATGGTGATCATATTTTGTAGTGCGCTTTCACTGAACATCGCAATATCATGCATATCTTCAAGTGTGCTCTTAAGCCATTGAGGGGCATCATCCTGTAAACTCTTTTCGCGAAAATGGCGTAAACGGTTGACGACATTAAATGTGACTAGCTCAATAAACTCATTAAACTCGCTGTCTCTAAAATTTAATGAGGCAATAACGGACTCAATATAAGCCATAAATTCATTTTTTAATGGGTAGCTTTGTGATGCAACAAAACAGCTTGGTAATAATGGCAAATAATGTTTATCAAAAAATGATTTACTAATTCCAACATTTAATATCCGTGTTGGACCAAAGTCATAAGCACTTTCGTGATATGAACCAATAGGCAAAAAAACAAAATCCCCACGCTCTAATAATATTTTTTTCCCATTAATAATTTGATAACAGCGACCTGTTAATACAATCGTGTATTCATAATAATCGTGTTGATGCAGTCCACTTGCGCTCTCAACTTTATTATAAATAAAGACATGAAAGGTTTTATTGTTAAACAGTTCGCTTTCTTGAACTAATTTAATTTCAGCATTAGTGTCGGTTCTATTCATCAGTGTCTGCATCATTATCCCCTTTTAATGGTTTAATTTTTCATGTAGCTCAATTAATTCAGTAATCAATTCGCGCGCTAGCATGGCATTCATTAAATGATCTTGAGCATGGACGAGGACTAAACTGACTTTAATTCGACCCTCCCCCATGTCGCTTTCAATGAGCTGAGTTTGTACTTTATGTGCTTCATTCAAAGAAGAGTGAGATTGCTCCATTAAACTTTTTGCTGTGACGAAGTCACCCTCTTTAGCCTTTCTTAATGCGGTATAAGCTAAGCTTCTTGCCTGACCTGCATTAATAATTAAGCCCATGACAACTTCTTCTAATTCGTTAGTTTCATCTTCTTGAATATCATCGAGTTCAAACATATTTTTATCTCTACTTAGATGGGAGGAGCAAGCTCCTCCGTTTTTTAAAACTTCAGTGCATTGGCAATATCTTCTTCACTTTCTTCTTCGTCTATCGTGTTTTGGGCTTTATTCGAAATCACCACAAATGGCAGATAAACCAGTACAGCAACACCAAGGTTAAATAAAGCAAGTAATAGTGCTGCAATACTTCCGTTAGTGTTGAAGAAAGCCGCCAAGCCTGTCGGCATTGTCCACGGTGCAATATTGGTCACCGGTGGGATAATCCCTAAAGAATACGCTGCTACCATTATTCCCGCCAATAAAGGTTGGATCAGAATAAATGGGATAAACATGACAGGGTTCATGATGATAGGTAATCCAAAAATAATCGGTTCATTAATTTGGAATATACCCGCTGGTAATGCTAGTTTTGCAACTTGGCGGTGATCTGCACGGCGTGAAGCAATAAAGATGGCAATGATTAACCCTAATGTCGCCCCTGTTCCCCCTAGGAAGACATAGGAATCAAGCATCGGTTTTGCCCACATATGGAAGGATTTACCCGCAGCAATCGCCGCATCCACAGAACCATATTGCGCATATAACGAGACGTTTTCCAGTGCCCATGGAGTCATGATCCCGCTGTCTAAGGCTGTCAGGGCTAATGAACCGTGAATACCAAAGAACCACAGTAACGATGTAAAGACTACATAAGCCCAGCCAACGACATTCCCCATTGATGCGAGCGGTGTCGACACGGTATCCATAATGATTTGGTGGAAGTTAGTACTGATACCACTCGAAAGCGCCCATGACACAATCCCCATTATCGATAAGATAATAAAACCCGGAATAAGTGCAGAGAATGAACGGGAAACAGAAGGAGGGACGCTATCAGGTAATTTAATTACCCAATTACGACGAACAATGAATGCAAACATTTCGGCAACAACTAACCCTAAAATAATACCCGAAATGATATTTGCGCCGCCTAACCAATTTGCACCAACAGCATAAGCGCCATTAACTTCATAAGGTGTTACTGTCATAAAAGCAGCGACTGCCAGTAACCCTGCGGCTAATGGGTCAACTTTTCGCTCTTCCGCTAATGCCATGGAGATAAAAAAAGGCGCCATGAGGGACATAATACCGAGCGTCCCATTGTAAACATTTCCCCCAATCGCTTTAAATCCATTTAATGTTTCTATTGTTGATGGTTCTAATCTCACGCCCAATGAGTAAAAGAACGACCCTGCATCAAAGCTTAAAAATACATTATTAATCAGTACAAACATTGCCCCGACTAACGTCAGTGGCATAATTCGAATAAAACCATTCTTTATTGCATTAACATGAGGTTGCTTTCCCAATCTAACTGCGAAGGGCAGAAGTACCTTTTCAAGCGAAGTAATAACAAGACTCATAAAAATACCCTCGATTTTTTGAGTGTGCTCCATTCTGATTAGGCTAATCTGCAATGAATAGCGCCAATGTTGATGGAGTTATTATTGAGTAGAAGTAGCTCTCTAATTTTAATTTGCTGTTTGTTTTTTTATGCTGGCAACGGCTGCTTTTAATACCCCAAGCCCATCAACTTTGCCGTATAACAATGAATCAATCACTTCAACGGGTTTATTTGGCAGTATTTTTTGAATATCCGTTAACATCCAAGCAATTTGTGGACCGAGTAAAACCAAATCTGCATCAACACCTTTTTCACTTGCTAAACTTTCTGGAAAAGCTTCTATATTGACGGGTACATCGTACTTTTCTGCCTGTTGCCTCATTTTGTTGACTAACAATGAAGTCGACATGCCAGCAGAACAAAATAAATAGATATTTTTCTTCTTCATTCCTTATCCTTTGATTCGTTCTATTTTTTAGTTACCGCTTAGATTTATAAATTTTTTTTACAGGCTGCGGCTTTTTTTTAAATCAATAAACTAAAAATTAAAATTATTTCTAGTTGAATGAAGTATACGGACTTCCCTTAGTTTACGATATTTCATTGTTATCATTAATTGTCTCTGATTGACCAACCGCTATGACAATCTTCACAAAACAAGCAAATATTTTGCGACAACAAAAAAGTTATACTGATATCAAAAAAAAGAGTATGAGAGGCGCAAAGAAATAGAGGAAGTGATTTTCTGTTGAGATTTTAAGATGTTAAATAAAAAAGCCCAATATTTCTATTGAGCTTTTTAGAGGAAAAATACAGTCTAAATTATTTACAAGACGCCGTTTTATCGAATTTAATCTGCCCTGTTTGAACGAATGCTGAGTCAAATTGACCATCTTCCATTGACGGACGAACGGTATAATAACCTTCAACCTCAACATAAACAGGCGTTCCGCCGTCAACACCCGTTTCCCCATAGGCTTTTTCTAATTCAATACCCGATGCAGCGTATTGGCGCCCAGTTTCGCACTCAGTAAAGACAGCGGCATCCGCCATATAACGATATTGGCCCACTTTTTTACTCGGTTGAACACGGTTTAACGTATAATTCAGTTCTGTTTCAATCGGGTTACCGTCTAAATCCAGTAAAGTCACGGACTCGCCATTGTCAGCTTTAGCAAAAAAGGTGCTTTCGCCTTTTGGATTTGTTGTACGCAATTTATTGCCTTCAACGCTCCATTTACCCGCTTCATGGAAGCCTGTGTTGCCGTCTTTTGTTCCCAAGTAAATCAATTGTTCGACATAACTGCCATCTTGATCCACTAACAATGTTGCTTCAATGCCTGAGCAATCTGCACAAGGCAATACACCAGTGTAAACTTGATCAACAGGAACTGCGCTGGTATTTTTCGCACCACTTTGGCAGCCTGCTAACGTCACCGCGCCAACCGCCATTAAGACTAACAATAGTGATTTTTTCATGAGACTTCCCTTGAAATTATTCGTTTTTAACTCGTTTACCAATATGAAACATCATAGCATCTCAAGTCATAAAAAAATGGAAACAGTAAGATAATTCGGACATAACTGATAAAAAATGCCACGCATTAATTTGATGAATAAGAATTGTCTTTTTCATCCAGTAGCGATTATAGTTATTAAAATTACTGTGCTATTATCGTACTAAGCATTTTTTTGCTTGATACAACATGTTCAAGGCGGCAATAACCGCCACTAACACAGTGGTGAGGGAATATGTCTACAGATACTGAATATCAACCTATCAATTGTGATGATTACGAATATCTAGAAATCGCATGCCAACGTCAGTTGAAGTTGCAAATAAAACTTAATGACGGCGAGAATATTGAAGGGCAGGCCAGTGATTTGCTTCTACGAAAAAAAGTCGAGTACCTGATTGTTGAAACACAAGAGGGCACAAAGGAGCTACGGTTGGATTGCATTAACTCCTTCAGTCATCCAGAAATCGGCACAATCGTTGTCGACCACTCTCACTAATGCTCACGATTTGAGTCCTTCTTACCCCTTATGATGGTCACAGTCATAAGGGGTTTCTTGTTTTAGAAATCGCTCTGAAACCTCGACTCTTGCTGCCAATCTATCGCTATCCCAACTAGTTCATCGCCAATAAAACCTTCTGGTGTGATAAAACACCCCACCGCTGTAATCAATTGATCGTTATAATAAACCAGTGGAATACGTTCTCGCATCCACGGTGCAACCCCTAGTTCCTGCCATATTTTTTTGCTGCTTCTTGAACGATGCCGCCCCACAATATTGAGCGTGCCTTGTAAACCAAAACGTACAGTCACTTTTTCATCAGGCTCTGGGGGGCGAATTTGCCCTTGCCCTTCCATAACCTGTAATCGACCAAGGGATTCAGGCAGTTCAAATGTGGCGGGATATGACCACGTATATTGCTGCCCTGCTAAGTTTGCAATACGAGGAACCACCCACAAGGCGCCTTGGTAACGGCGAACTTCAACCAGCCCTAAGCGACAAACAGGCTCGGCATCTTGCCGCGCAAGCGCCACTTCTTGCCAAATGCGCTCTAATTGGTTAAAAGGTGGCATCGGAAGCTGATGTAACCCAATCCAACGGCGGATCAGTGCGTTACGCTTTGCGACAGAACAATTTTGCAGTTCATCAATAAACAAACCACCACGGTAATCCATCATCCCTTCAAGGGTTTCCTGCAATAATTCATCCAGTAACGATTCTTGCTCAGCACATAGCGATGCACTGCGCGCAATGGCATTGGAAATATACGGCCAACGTGTCGTTAAACGCGGTAAAATATGCAACCGAAGGAAGTTTCTATCATAGCGGTCATCTTGGTTGCTATCGTCTTCCACCCATGGCAATTGCTGCGCTTGCATGTAAGCTTCTAAATCAACACGAGAGACCGTTAATAATGGGCGCAGCAACTGAGTTTGTCCGCATTTCCCGATAAAAGGCAAGGATTCAGGCATCGATGATAACCCCGCAGGGCCACTTCCACGCTTTAACGCTAATAAAAATGTTTCCGCTTGGTCATCAAGATGTTGAGCGGTTACCAATACTTCGTTGATTTCAAGTTCTTCACGATAAGCTTGATAACGGGCATCCCGTGCTGCTGCCTCAATACCTTTCTCGCTTGGGTCAACAGATACATGGTGGCAGACAAAAGGGATCTGCCATTGTTGGCATAACTGCGCACAATGTTGTTCCCAAGCATCTGCTCTCTTGTTTAAACCATGATGAATATGGATTGCTCGGATAATTAATCGCGAATTATGATTTTTCTTGAGTTGATAAAGCGCATGCAGTAATACTGTCGAATCAATCCCGCCACTAAACCCAACAAGTATTTTTGTATAATCACCGATTTTTTCGCGTACTCGCTCGATGATCATGGATGATTGCTGCACCATACGTTTACCCTTTTTGACTATTGTTGATTGCGACGTTTTGCACCAACACATAAAACACCTGAAATAATAACTAACATGACCCCAATAATATATGCAATTTCAAATGGCTCACTTAAAAGTAACACTAACCACAATACCGATAATACCGGTGATAAAAATACTACTGAGGCAATTTTTGTCGAGTTCCCCGTATTCATCGCTTTAAACCACAGGATATACGACACGCCATTAATGAGTACCCCATTAATCAACGTCGGCCAAAATGCGCCTTGAGATGGTAACTGCATTTCACTCAAAGACAACAGGAGAACCAAGGAAGTTAATGTCGAGAAGATAAATAACCAAACCGTACTAATATACGGATCAATAGAATATTGGCGTGAAAATACTGACATTAAAGCAAAGCAAAATGCTCCGCTAAAGACCAATAATAACGCCGTTGGGTTATCCACGTACAACTGGGTTATTTGCCCTTTCGTGAAGGTGATAATAACAGCAATAAAACCAACCATAACCCCGACAATTTGCCGCCCCGACAATCTGTCCTTCAATAGCACTACCGATAAAAGAATAATAATCAGTGGCCAGCTATATTGGATCACCAAAACAGCAATCCCATTTTCAATGGAATAACCGTAGTACAACAGCAAATAGAAAAGGCAATCCAGAAACCCAAGAACAAAAACTTTGGCTACAATGTCACGTGGCAAAATAAACAATTTAGCAGGCGTATAGCCTGATACTAATGCCACACTAATAACAGCAATGACCGAAATAAGGTTTGACCAAAATAAAAATTGAAAACTATCCATCCCATCTTGCCCAAAGCGTGAAACGATAGGGATAAAACTCCAAATCAGCACGCAAGAAAAGGCATAAATTAAATAATTATATTGTCGCACTTTAATACCTATTTTTTATTATTTGCGGGTGAATATTAATAACATTCAATAAAAAACGGGAGTTGGCAAAAGCAAACTCCCGTTTTATTTAATCTATGAATCGCTAAAAATTAGCAATAACCGTATTCCATCAGGCGCTGATAACGACGGTTTTTCAATGCTTCTGCATCTAATACTTCCAGTTCGTTAAGATCTTCAGTGATACGTGCTTTTAGGTGAGCTGCGATTTCATCATAGTTACGATGCGCACCACCTAAAGGCTCAGAGACCACGTTATCAATCAGTTTTAGCTCTTTCAGGCGCGGCGCTGTAATGCCCATCGCTTCAGCCGCTAATGGGGCTTTGTCTGCACTTTTCCACAAAATGGATGCACAGCCTTCCGGGGAAATAACCGAATAAGTGCTGTATTGCAGCATATTCACTTTATCACCCACACCAATGGCTAACGCGCCACCAGAACCGCCCTCACCAATGACTGTACAAATCACGGGAACAGATAAACGTGACATTTCACGTAGGTTACGCGCGATCGCTTCTGATTGACCACGCTCTTCTGCACCAACACCTGGGTATGCGCCCGGGGTATCGATGAAAGTGATAATAGGCAGATTAAAACGCTCAGCCAGTTCCATCAGGCGCAGTGCCTTACGGTAACCTTCAGGGGCTGGCATACCAAAATTACGACGGATTTTTTCTTTCGTTTCGCGCCCTTTTTGGTGCCCAATAATCATCACAGGGCGACCATCTAAACGCGCCAAGCCACCGACTATGGCTTTGTCATCAGCATAAGCACGATCACCCGCTAATTCTTGGAAGTCCGTGAAAATGCGAGAGATATAGTCCAATGTATAAGGACGGCGTGGATGACGAGCGAGTTTAGCAATTTGCCAAGCACCCAGATCAGAGAAGATTTTACGTGTCAGTTCAACACTTTTTTCACGTAAACGAGCAACCTCTTCATCGAGGTTGACCTCTAAATTGTTATCTTGACGGCTGACGGCTTTTAAAGAGTCAATTTTTGCCTCTAATTCCGCAATTGGCTGTTCAAAATCAAGAAAATCCAGACTCATAATATTCCTATTTTAGTCAAATTCTAATTCTACCTGCTCACTACCCAGCAGAGTTCGAAGATCGTTCAGAAGGGGATCCACGGGTGTCACACGCCAAACAACGCCAAATTTAAGCTTGGCTCTGGCATCGTCCTTCTGGTAATACAGATGAACCGGGATAGTGCCTGAACGATGAGGTTCAAGCGTACTGCGCAGCCGGTTCAGTAATTGATCGTTAATTTGTTTATCTGACAGTGAAATCGCAAGTCCACGTGCATATTTCTCCCTTGCTTCACTAATATCCATTAACTCACGCACTGTCATTTTATTACCACCATTGAAATCATCAAAGCTGACCTGACCGGTGGCTATCAGGATATTGTCTTTTTCCAACATATGTTGGTATTTATCGAGTGCATCTGAAAATAGCATAATATCCAGACGACCGGAACGATCATCAAGCGTACAGATACCAATTCTATTCCCACGCTTGGTTGTAATGACTTTAGCTGAAAGTACTAAACCTACCACAGTTGTCACTTGACCACGAGGGGTTGGGTTCACATCTTTTAATCTAAGGCCATTAGTATAGCGTTCTATTTCACTCAAGTATCGCGTTATTGGATGACCCGTTAAATATAAGCCAAGGGTTTCCCTTTCCCCATCCAATACCACTTGTTCTGGCCATTTTGGCACACTTGCATACGAGCTTTCCACTTGCTCAGGGGCTTCAGCTAACACACCAAACATATCGGCTTGGCCTATGGCTTCGGCTTTCGCATGTTGATCAGCGGCTTTTAATGCATCCTCAAGGGATGACATCAACGCTGCACGGTGAGGACCTAGGCGATCAAATGCCCCCGCCATGATCAGTTTTTCCATCACGCGGCGGTTAATTTTTTTAATATCAACGCGAGCGCAAAGGTCAAAAATCTCTTTGAAAATTCCGCCTTGCTGGCGTGCTTCAACAATGGCTTCAATGGGGCCTTCTCCGACCCCTTTAATCGCACCAATACCGTAAACTATCTCACCTTCATCATTCACATGAAAGTGATAAAGCCCGCTATTGATATCTGGAGGCAATACTTTTAAGCCCATTCGCCAGCATTCGTCAACTAAACCAACGACTTTTTCGGTATTATCCATATCCGCGGTCATTACTGCCGCCATAAATTCAGCAGGGTAATGCGCTTTTAGCCACAGTGTTTGGTAAGAAACCAGTGCATACGCTGCAGAGTGCGATTTGTTAAACCCATAACCGGCAAATTTCTCTACCAAGTCAAAGATTTTCATCGACAATTCGCCATCAACGCCGTTTTTGATTGAACCTTCCTCAAAAACAGAACGCTGCTTCGCCATCTCTTCCGGTTTCTTTTTACCCATTGCACGGCGCAGCATATCCGCACCACCAAGGGTATATCCCGCAAGAACCTGTGCAATCTGCATAACCTGTTCTTGGTATAAAATAATACCATAAGTTGGCTCAAGAACAGGTTTTAACGATTCATGTTGCCATTCTACATCAGGATATGAAATCTCTTCACGACCATGTTTACGGTCGATAAAGTTATCAACCATGCCTGATTGCAGCGGGCCTGGACGGAATAACGCCACCAGAGCGATCATATCCTCAAAGCAGTCAGGACGTAATCGCTTAATTAAGTCCTTCATTCCACGGGATTCTAACTGGAACACCGCCGTGGTTTCAGAGCGTTGCAGCATATCAAAACTTTTTTGATCGTGTAATGGAATGGCTGCAATATCAATCGGTTCTTGGTTTTTCTTAGCCCGACGCGCGTTGATCATCTCCAACGCCCAGTTAATGATCGTTAACGTCCGTAAACCTAGGAAGTCAAACTTCACTAACCCTGCATATTCAACGTCGTTTTTATCGAATTGCGTAACGGGGTTGTTCCCTTCTGCATCGCAATACAGTGGGGCAAAATCGGTAATTTTGGTTGGTGCGATAACCACACCACCTGCGTGTTTACCCGCGTTTCGTGTCACCCCTTCAAGTTTACGCGCCATATCAATCAGCGCTTTCACTTCTTCATCCGCTTCGTAAATTTCAGGAAGCTGTGGCTCCGCTTCAAAGGCTTTTTCTAATGTCATTCCCGGATCAGGGGGAACCAGTTTAGAAATCCTATCCACAAAACCATAAGGGTGGCCAAGGACACGCCCTACGTCACGAATAACTGCTTTTGCCGCCATCGTACCGAAGGTAATAATTTGTGATACCGCATCACGGCCGTACATCTGCGCTACGTGATCAATCACTTGGTCACGTTTTTCCATACAGAAGTCGACGTCAAAGTCAGGCATCGAGACCCGCTCAGGGTTTAAGAAACGCTCAAACAGAAGGTCAAATTCTAATGGGTCGAGGTCTGTAATTTTGAGTGCATAAGCCACTAATGAGCCCGCACCAGACCCCCTTCCCGGCCCAACAGGCACGCCGTTGTCTTTTGACCATTGGATAAACTCCATCACGATCAAGAAGTAACCGGGGAACCCCATTTGGTTAATCACGTTCAGTTCAATGTCTAAACGCTCATCATATGCAGGGCGTTTTTCTGCACGAACTTTTTCGTCAGGGAATAAAAACTCAAGACGTTCTTCGAGCCCTTCTTTTGACCGCATCACCAAAAAGTCTTCAGTTTTCATATCCCCAGTTGGGAATTGCGGTAAGAAGTACTCACCAAGACGAATCGTGACGTTACAACGCTTAGCAATCTCTACACTGTTTTCTAACGCTTCAGGAATGTCGGCAAAAAGCTCACACATTTCCTCTTCAGTACGTAAGTATTGCTGAGGGCTATAGTTTTTCGGTCTTTTGGGGTCAGCTAGGGTGAAACCATCGTGGATGGCAACGCGAATTTCATGGGCATCAAAGTCGCTACTTTCAATAAAGCAGACTTCGTTCGTCGCGACAACAGGCAAACCTTTCTTCGTGGCCAATTCGACGGCAGCATGAAGATAGCTTTCTTCGTCTGGACGACCCGTTCTGACGAGTTCGAGATAATAACAACCGGGGAAATGCGCTTCATAAAACTCAAGGCACTCATCGACAAGCGCTTGGTTGCCTCGTAATAGAAATTGCCCAATATCCCCTTTGCGCCCACCAGAGAGCAAAATAAGCCCCTCTTTGTGCTTTGCTAGCCAATCACGCTTAATTGTTGGCCCTACAGCGCCATAGCCCTTTTGGTAGGCTTCTGAAATCAAGAGAGTAAGGTTTTGATACCCTTCATTATTGCGAGCAAGAACGGTGAGATGAGAAATTTCATCGCCTAATAATTCGCTTTCTACATAAAAATCCGCGCCGATGATCGGCTTGATCCCTGCCCCATGTGCAGCACCGTAGAATCTCACTAACCCACACAAGTTAGTAAAATCGGTGATTGCGAACGCAGGCATGCCCATTGCTGCCACTTTTTTGACCAATGGACCCGTTTTCGCGAGCCCGTCAATCATCGAGTAGTCACTGTGCACACGCAAATGAATAAAACGAGGTGATGCCATCGATTAAGTACCTATTTTTGACTGTCTAAAGCTCGCCTCACGGGAGCAAAGCTTTTACGATGGAATTCGGTTGCACCATACTGCGCCAATTTTTCTAAGTGGTATGCGGTTGGGTAGCCTTTATGCTTTGCAAAGCCATATTCTGGGAATACTTTGTCCAGCTCGACCATTTCCCTATCCCGCACGACTTTCGCTAAAATGGATGCTGCGCTAATTTCTTGTACAAGGCTATCGCCTTTAACCACGGCCTGTGACGGCATTGGCAGTTCAGGGCAGCGATTGCCATCAATTAAAACAAATTCAGGGGCGATAGATAACCCTGCAACAGCACGCTGCATGGCTAACATCGTCGCGTGTAATATATTTATTTTATCAATTTCTTCAGGTTCTGCACGACCAATGCACCAACATAAGGCTTTTTCTTTGATTTCGTCGAACAGTTTCTCGCGCTTTTTTTCACTGAGTTTTTTCGAGTCTGCGAGCCCTGCAATCGGGTTATTGGGATCAAGGATCACAGCGGCAGTCACAACTGCGCCCACTAATGGCCCACGCCCAACTTCATCAACGCCAGCAATTAAATTGGCTTTGGGATAGATAAATTCCATTAATTTTTAACCAAATCGAGTACTGCTTCTGCAGCTTGTTTATCTGCATCACAACGGATCAACTGATGCAGATGTAAAAAAGTGTCTTTTAGTTGATTAACTCGTTCGCCACCTTCCAATAATGGAAGAATCTCTTGTGCCAGTTTTTCTGGCTGGCACTCTTCTTGCAGTAATTCTTTGACAATTTCTTTTTCAGCCAGCAAATTCGGCAAGGAGACATACGGGGTTTTAACTAAGCGTTTAGCCAGCCAAAAAGTGAACGGCTTCATACGGTAACCAACCACCATCGGGCATTTAGTCAACATACATTCCAGAGCAGCGGTTCCTGAGGCTAACAGTGTCGCATCTGCAGCAATCATCGCATCACGGGCTTGTCCATCAAGGATATGCACGGATAACTCAGGCGCAACAGTGGCTTTGATTGTATCAAATTGCAGACGGCGCTTTTCATTCACCAGGGGCACTACG
This sequence comes from Providencia sp. UF-183, assembly GCF_058246155.1. Classification (NCBI taxonomy): domain Bacteria; kingdom Pseudomonadati; phylum Pseudomonadota; class Gammaproteobacteria; order Enterobacterales; family Morganellaceae; genus Providencia; species Providencia sp. UF-183. The sequence continues at coordinate 21,406 of NZ_JBSICD010000024.1, forward strand.
ATATGCAAATCAGGGAAGCGTTGTTGGAGTATTTTAGCTGTTTGTAAAAAATCAGCACTCAACATTTCCACTTCTGAATGGCGGCTTCCTGGTAATAATGCGAGACATTTTACATTTTCGGGAATACCGAGGTGCGCTCGCGCAGCAAGTTTATCTGGATGTAAGGGAATAGCATCCGCCATCGTATGGCCGATAAAACGACAAGGTACATCAAAACGGTCATAAAACGCTTTTTCAAATGGTAAAAACGCTAAGACTAAGTTTGTAGAACGACCGATTTTAAATACACGCTTTTGGCGCCAAGCCCAAACTGAAGGGCTGACGTAATGAATAGTTTTGATGCCTTTTGCTTTTAAGCGCCCTTCAAGGGTGATGTTAAAATCAGGGGCATCAATTCCGACAAAAATATCGGGTTGTAACTGTGTAAAACGCTGGGTTAAATCTTTACGAATAGATAATAAACGAGGTAACCGACCGAGAACTTCAACAATTCCCATCACGGCTAACTCTTCCATTTCGTACCAAGCTTCACAGCCTTCCGCTTGCATCAACGGGCCTGCAACACCAACAAAGCGAGCATTAGGCACTTGCTCTTTCAGTGCACGAATAAGCCCTGCACCGAGGATATCGCCAGATGTTTCTCCGGCAACAAGGCCAATAGTAAGTGGACGGTTATCAATCACCGAAATTCGCTCCTTAATAAAGGCCTAGTCACGTTAACCACAGCACTTTGTGATTAACGGATAATACCACGCTTAGATTGTGCAGAATCTTCTAAGAAATCACTAAACACTTTAACGTGTTCGTTGACTTTCCCTGCTTCTGCGATTTCTTCACGCGCTTCTTCTAATGATTTACCTGAACGATATAACGTCTTGTATGCATTACGAATAGCATGCAGTGATTCTTTTTCAAAACCACGACGTTTTAGGCCTTCAAGGTTTAGACCAAATGGCGTTGCATGGTTACCTTGTGCAATAACATATGGTGGCACATCTTGCGCCACGCCAGAGCAACCACCCACCATAACGTGAGCACCAATTTTACAGAATTGATGCACAGCTGTCATACCACCAATAATCGCGTAATCGCCTAATGTGACATGACCGCCTAACGTCCCGTTATTTGCAATAATGCAACGATTTCCAATGATACAATCGTGAGCAATATGCACGTTAACCATCAGCAGGTTATCATCACCCACTTTTGTTAAGCCAGCATCTTGGACGGTACCACGGTGAATAGTCACACTTTCTCTAATACGGTTTCTATCACCAATTTCAACGCGAGTTGGTTCACCTTGGTATTTCAGGTCTTGGTTAGCTTCACCAATAGACGCAAACTGGAAAATCACATTATCGCGGCCAATTTTTGTGTGACCGTTAACGACAACGTGGGATTTCAGCTCTGTGCCTTCGCCAATTTCAACATTCGCGCCAACATAACAAAAAGGGCCAATACGCACATTGGCGCCAATAATTGCGCCATCTTCGACGATGGATGAAGGATGGATATAGGCAGTATTGTCAATCATATCAGACCTCACGGCGACGGGCGCACATCATTTCTGCTTCGCAGGCCACTTCTCCATCAACTTTTGCAACGCCTTTAAAACGTGCGACTCCGCGACGTTCTTTAATAAATTCAACTTCTAAGATCATTTGATCTCCAGGCTGAACAGGACGTTTAAAACGGGCGTTATCTACCGCTGCAAAATAATACAGTTCACCCGGCTCTAATTTTCCAACGCTTTTAAATGCAAGGATACCCGTTGCTTGCGCCATTGCTTCTAAAATTAAAACACCCGGGAAAATCGGTTTACCAGGGAAATGCCCTTGGAAAAATGGCTCGTTGAAGGAAACATTTTTAACTGCACGCAAAGATTTGCCTTCTTCAAAATCCAATACACGGTCAACCAAAAGGAACGGGTAACGGTGTGGAAGGAGCTCTAAAATTTCTTCAATATTCAGAGTATGATTATCACTCATCGAAATACTCTTCCTGTCTATTAATACGGTTATTATTAACGAATCGGCCTGCTTCAACCTTAAATTAGGTTAACTGGCAGGCCGGAAAACGTAACTCAGATAACTATTTTAGCCTGAATTACAAAATGATTACTGATTTTTTTGATTTTGGCTATCTAATTCGCGTTCAACGTTTTTCAGGCGCTTATTCATCTCATTGATACTTAAGACTAAAGCAGCTGTTTTACGCCAAACTTTATTAGGTTGTAAAGGAATACCTGAAGAGTAAACTCCCGGTTCGGTGATAGGCCGCATGACCATTCCCATTCCCGTTACTGTGACCTTATCGCAAATTTCCATATGACCGTTGATCACGCTCGCGCCACCAATCATACAGTAACGGCCGATTTTTAAGCTGCCAGCCATGATTACGCCGCCAGCAACTGCGGTATTATCACCAATAATGACGTTATGTGCAATTTGGCACTGGTTATCGATAATAACCCCATTGCCAATCACTGTGTTATCTAGAGCGCCGCGGTCAATTGTTGTACTTGCGCCGATCTCGACACGATCTCCGATGATCACAGTGCCTAATTGAGGAATTTTGATCCAATTGCCACGATCATTCGCGTAGCCGAAGCCATCAGAGCCGATCACGGTACCTGATTGCACTAAGCAGTGCTCGCCAATTTCAATATTGTGGTAAACGCTGACATTCGCCCATAAGCGGGTTCCTGCACCAATACGCGTGTTTTTACCCACAAAGCAACCTGCGCCAATTACGACGTTATCGCCCAGTACAACACCACTTTCGATAACGGCATTTGCGCCAATTGCAACATTTTTACCGAGTGTTGCATCATCGGCAATCACTGCGGATGCATGAATATCTTCAGCCGGACTTGGCGTGGTATCCATGATTTGCGCCATCCGTGCATAGGCGAGGTACGGGTTATCAACAACCAGTGCCGCCACTTTGCAGGATTCGAGATCTTTTGCTGTAAGAACCACCGCAGCAGCTTGGCATTCGGCCAATTTATCACTGTAACGGCTGTCAGATAAAAAAGTTATCTGTTGATTATTCGCTGAATGCATGGGAGCAATACTGGTGATGACGATATCGCCATCACCATGTAATTGTGCATTCAACTGCTGAGCAAGGTCAGCCAATCGAATTGAAGACATCTATTATTTAACCTGTTTTTGAACCTGACTAGTGATGTCGATACTATCTTTTGCATACGCAACTGCGTTTGCATCGATAACAACATCGTAGCCTTCTTTAGCAGCAACAGACTTAATAGAGTCCTGAATACGAGTTAAAATTTTATTACGCTCTTCACCTTGACGACGACGGTTGTCTTCTTCAAATTTCTGCGCTTTTTCAGCAAAAGTATCACGTTTAGTCATGAGTTCGGATTCAAGCTTTTCGCGCTCACTTTGCTTCATGGTAGCACCATCACGACGCAGTTTTTCTACGCGTGATTGCAGGTCTTTTTCCAGATTCTGCAATTCAGTAGCACGGCTTTTGAATTCGCTTTCAAGCTGTTTAGCAACGGCTTCACGCGCAGGCATATTTTGGAAAATTTCGCCAACATTTACGATAGCGATTTTTTCAGCATAAGCACCCGCAGACATTGCTAAAGCAATACTCACACCCGCTGCACACAACAATTTTTTCACACTAAACTCCTTAACCCATATGTATGGCTGGAAATTTTGGTTGCTCCCATAAAATTATGGGAGCCTTCATAGATAGAAACTAGTGTAGATTACCACGTTCTACCAATATTAAATTGGAACTGTTCTGATTTATCCCCATCGTAGTCCTTAATCGGCTGCGCATAAGAGAAGACCAGTGGTCCAAGTGGGGACATCCATTGTAAAGCTACACCCGCTGAAGCACGGATATTAGACGCCTTACCGTAGTCAGGCATACCCGCACGCCAATCAGATGGAATACTGTTCCAGTTAGTGTCCCATACCGTACCCGCATCAACGAAGAGAGAGGTACGAACAGAGTTCGAATATTTCTCGTCGATAAATGGCGTAGGCGTAATTAACTCAAATGATGCTGCATACATGGCGTTACCACCGACTGCATCACTTGATGGGCTACCTGGCTCTGGACCAGCCACACCTGTCGTTTTATCACGCTTCAAATAAACCGCTTTCGGACCGATATTGTTCGAGCGGAAACCACGAATGGTGCTAGAACCACCCGCATAGAAGTTTTCATAGAATGGCATTTGTTTGCTGCCAATACCGTCACCGTAACCCGCTTGAGCACGACCCAGCACAACCCATGTTTCATCTTCATCTAATGGGTAGTACTGCGCAGTATCAAAACGCAGTTTATAGTATTCGTTATCAGAGCCTGGAACAGTCACTTTACCAGAGACGTTCGTTTTGTTACCCGACGTTGGGAAGAAACCACGGTTTAACGAGTTGTAAGTCCAACCTAAGTTAAGCGTGAAGTCATCCGCATCAAAGCTTTCTTTATTACGGCCATTCTCTGTGATTGGTGGATTTTTACCCATAGAATCAAGGTAATCCCACATCGCAGCTTGCGCACGCATATCAGACAGTTTGTTATGAACATAACCCGCACCTACGCGGAAAGAGTTATTTTCATTGAATGGGAAACTTAAGAAACTATCTAAGCCATATGTTTTGTTGTTATAGCCAGACAGGTCAGCATCTTTCGCACTAAAGTCGTTATAGAAAATACGACCACCCAAGCTCACACCATTAACGGTGAAGTAAGGGTCAGTAAAGGAGAACTCAACGTTGGTTGAATAATCATTTTTACTTGCGTTGATACCAACCGCGTTACCTGTACCTAACCAGTTATCTTGCGTAACACCAACTTGGAAGCTCACGCCACTTTCTGTACCGAAACCGATACCGAAGTTCATCGAACCTGTGTTACGTTCTTTAACTTTATAGATAACATCAACTTGGTCAGGGCTGCCCGGCACGCGCTGAGTTTCAACATCAACGGTTTCAAAGAAACCTGTACGGTTCAGACGTTCTTTTCCGAGCTCAACAAGGTCGTTCCCCAGCCATGCCCCTTCCATTTGACGCATTTCGCGACGTAAGACGGTATCTTTACTGGTGTCATTACCTTGGAAACGAATTTCACGAACGTAGAAACGGTTACCTGCATCAATATTCAGATGCAATTTAACGGTTTTATCTGCGTCGTTAATTTCAGGCTGAGTCATCACTCGTGGATAGGCATAACCATAACGACCAAACAGTTCTTTGATCTGGTTTTCCATTCGAGTCACTTGCGCACCGTTGTATAACTCACCCGGTGTGATTGTGATCAGCTCTTTGATTTCATTTAAATGTTCAGCCGTATTACCATTAATTTCAACGCCAGAAATTTTGTACTGGTCGCCTTCAGTAATGTTAATCGTGATATAAATGCCTTTTTTGTCTGGAGTCAGACTGACTTGGGTAGAGTCAATATTAAAGCGTGCATAACCGCGATCAAGGTAGAAACTGCGCAGCGTTTCTAAGTCACCCGCCAGTTTTTGCTTCTGATATTTTTGGTCAGCCGCAAGGTTCCACCAAGGTACATCATCACGTAATTGCAGCTTGTTAACCAATTCAGCGGTCGTGTAGTTTTTGTTACCTACAATGTTAATCTGCTGAATTTGCGCAGACACACCTTCGGAGAACACAAATTTTAAATCGACACGGTTGCGCGGTAATGGCGTTACAACGGCTTTAACTGTCGCGTTGTATTTACCCACACTGTAGTAAAAGTCTTCTAAGCCTTTTTCAATATTCGCGATTGTTGTGCGGTCAAGTGCCTCACCCACACGAATATTTGAAGCCTCCAAGTTCTGCTTGAGCATATCGTCTTTAACAGATTTATTACCTGTAAACGTGATGCTTGCGATGGTTGGCCGCTCTTTAACTTGAACGATCAGCGTGTTTCCATCACGCAGGACCCTAACATCTTCGAAGTTACCGGTTGAGAATAGGGAACGAATTGAACGACTGATATCGTCGTTATCAATTGAATCGCCCACCCTAACAGGCATGTTCAATAATGCTGCACCAACGGCGACGCGTTGTAGACCTTCGAAACGAATGTCTTTAACTACGAATCCGTCTGAACCGTATGCAGTGGCGCTGCCTAGAAGCAGCGACGCTATGAGCAACTTTTTCATCGCCATCGTTGTTATGCGTATTCCTTACTGGTCCCCGGCTTACAAAATTAGAAGCGAGAGAAATCATTAAAAAGTGCAAGTCCCATTAACAGAATCAATGCCATTGCACCTATCCGAAAACTAAAGTCTTGTACTCGCTCAGACACTGGACTTCCCTTAATTTTTTCAATTAATAAGAAGAGCAAATGCCCCCCATCTAAAACAGGCAATGGAAACAGATTGATGATACCTAAATTCACGCTAATAAGCGCAATAAACATCAAATAATATACCAAGCCTGATTCGGCGGATACCCCCGCTCCTTTCGCGATAGATATCGGACCGCTTAAGTTATTGAGTTTGACATCCCCAACAACTAATTTACCCATCATGTTGACCGTTAGCTTCATCAACTGCCACGTTTTATCACTTGCTTGGTAAAACGCAGAAAATGGCCCATATTGTTGCACCATTTTATATTCATCTGCTAACGGTAACACTGAAAGTTCCACACCCGCAAATCCAATTTTCTCACCACGCTGCCCATCTTGGCTATCTGGCGTTAAGGTCAGTGAAACACGTTGTGAAGAACGTTCAATTTCTAACTTTAACGGCGTTCCCGGATTCATACGAATGATTCGGGTCACAGGGTTCCAATACCCAAGTTCCTCACCGTTAACACTTACAATTCTATCGCCCGGAATTAACCCTGCGCGTTCACCAGCCTGACCCGCTGTGACTTTCTGAATCACCGGATCGATTCTGGCTGAAACAGGCATGATGCCAATTGACAAAATCGGGTCTTGTTTTTCAGGGTCAAATTTCCAATCAGTTAAATCAACTGTTTTGGTAATGGGCTCACTATACCCTTCTGGCACCACTTCAGCGGTTAACTCGCGATCGCCAATTTTAGCCACTAATGCTAAACGCGCTGAATTCCAATCAGGTGTTTCGATACCATCAATGGATTTTAGTTCCATTTTAGGTTCAAAATTTGCAGCCGCGGCAATCGAATCTGGTTTTATATCCGCAATAATTGGCTTCACTGATGGAACGCCAATCATAAAGACTATCCAGTAGACAACAATAGCCAGTAAAAAGTTCGCAATTGGACCCGCGCTAATAATTGCGGCACGCTGCCCCACGGTTTTATTATTAAACGCTTCATGCCGGCGTTCAGGTGAAACCTCACCAACACGTTCATCCAGCATTTTGACATAACCGCCCAGTGGAATTAGTGCGAGGACAAACTCAGTACCGTGTTTGTCTACTTTGCGCCACAGCGTTTTACCAAAACCAATTGAGAAACGCTCAACATAAACACCACAGCGGCGTGCAACCCAATAATGACCAAATTCGTGTACGGTAATCAGCACACCAATTGCAATAATAAATGCCGCTAAGCTCCAAATAAATCCCATTTATCTTCCTACAGACCAAAGCCGTTAAAAATTAACAAATTCAGCCCAGCAAATACTGGAATTGCCGCAGTTAGGCTATCAATACGGTCAAGAATACCACCATGACCAGGGATTAAATGACTACTGTCTTTAATGCCAGATTGGCGCTTAAACATACTTTCAGTTAAATCACCAAACACAGATACTACAACAACAATAATTGAAGTCACTAGCAAATAATCTGGCATAACAGGGATTGGTGCGTATGCACTAAATACCCAAGAAATAATCCCAGCAGTGATTAGACCACCCACGAGGCCTTCCCACGTTTTACCCGGCGACACTTTCGGTGCCATTTTATTACGGCCGATTGTACGCCCAAAGGCATAAGCACCAGAGTCAGCTCCCCACACCAGTAACATGACATACAGCAACCACCATGCACCAATAGCGGTATCATTCTGGTAGCCCACAGTACGCAGTGCCATCATTCCGCAGTAGAAAGGGATTATAGTTAATACGCCAAATAATAAGCGAATAATAACAGATTTACCCCACGATGCAGACGCAGGGTAAGTCACAACGAGCACAATAGCGACAATCCACCAAACTAGCCCTGCCCATAACCCATAAAGAATTATTGGCGAATTGGATAATGATGTGATGTCAGGAATCGAAAATTGCATTGCCAGCAAGATTACTGCAAAAACAATGGCTAAGCCAACACGCTTAACCTGTGAGTGCCACCCTGCAAATTGAGCCCATTCCCAAGCACCGAGAGCAGAAACAGCAACCACTACTAAACCAAAATTCGCTGGAGAAAGTAAAAACAACGCCGCAATAACAATTGGTATTAATACTATCGCAGTAAGCAAACGATATTTCAGCACATCTATCCCCTATTATTTGACAAGTTCGTCATCTGATTCAGCCCCACCATAACGACGCTCGCGCTTACTAAATGCATCAACCGCATCCTGAAACACCATTTCATCAAAATCTGGCCACAAAACGTTGGTGAAATAAAATTCCGCATAAGCGACTTGCCATAATAGGAAGTTGCTAATTCGATGTTCTCCCCCTGTTCTGATGACTAAGTCGACACACTCTTGGTCATGCATACAGATTGAGTTATTAATGGAGTCTTCATTGATATCATCAATGGAAAGCTCACCACTTTGTACTTTCGCAAAGACTTGCTTCACGCTATTAGCGATATCCCAGCGCCCACCATAGTTCGCCGCAATATTGAGTTTTAAGCCTGTATTGTTTTGCGTTAATGCCTCTGCTTTATCAATGCGTTTTCTCAGGCGCTCGCTAAAACGGTCAATATCCCCTATCACTTTTAATTTAACATTGTTCTTGTGTAGGTTTTTGACTTCATTATCGAGTGCAAAAACGAATAATTCCATCAAAGAACTCACTTCTTTTTCAGGACGTCTCCAGTTTTCACTACTAAATGCATAAAGCGTGAGCGAACTAATTTTATTTTTTACCGCAAAACGCACAGAATTACGTACAGATTCAACACCTGCCTTATGGCCTGTTATTCTGAGTTTTCCTCTCTGCTTTGCCCATCGCCCATTACCATCCATAATGATAGCGACATGCTTCGGCATCATCGATTCAGAGAGATTTTCACCACTAGAGTTCATTAAATGTTAATCCTTGTGAGTACCGCTTTGAGAATTCCACTCAATAATAACCACTATTATTAAGTTTGCTGATAAGACACATCCTTAATTCTCTGCTAAATACTAGGTTATCTTTCTTTTTTTAAACGCATCACATATTAAAGATAAATTATGGTTATCAGCAACTAAATAAATCACATACCAAGCTTAAACTGTCTGAGCGATTATTTTTGCCGCATCGCGGCGCGCACATTCGTCGATTTCTAAGACCTCTTCAATAGAAACAGGTTCAGAAAAAACTTGGCTTTCTAATATTTTGTGATTAATTTTCGCGATATCAGTAAAGCGAATTTTTCCTTCAAGGAACGCCGCAACCGTCATTTCATTTGCCCCATTCAGCGCCGTTGTTGCTGCTTGACCTTGATGGCAAGCATCAATCGCCAGTTTCAAACAAGGGTAACGCTGGTAATCTGGTTGCACAAATGTTAATGATGAAAGGCTAGCAAAATCAAGCGGTTTTGCACCTGACATAATACGCTGCGGGTAAGCCATGCTATATGAAATCGGCGTGCGCATATCGGGCGTACCAAGCTGTGCGATGACACTGCCATCGCGGTATCTTACCATCGAGTGGATCACCGATTGAGGGTGAATAATCACTTCCATTTGGTCAGCATTGGCATTGAAGAAATAGCAAGCTTCAATATATTCTAGCCCTTTATTCATCATTGTCGCTGAATCAACAGAGATTTTACGCCCCATCGACCAATTTGGGTGATTGCACGCTTCATCTGGAGTGACATTATCAAAGTGCGATAATGGCGTTTCTCTGAACGGGCCACCTGAGCCTGTTAAAACAATACTGGAAATACCTGAAGCAGTTAGATCGGCAAAACCTAAATTGAGCTGAATAATTTCAGGCAAACTTTGGAAAATTGCATTATGTTCACTATCAATTGGAAATACTGATGCATTATGCTGACGAATCTCATTAAAGAATAAACGGCCACTGGTAATCAAAGACTCTTTATTCGCTAATAATATTCTTTTGCCTTTGCGGATCGCTGCCAAGGTAGGTAATAGCCCAGCGACACCCGTAATTGCTGACATTACTTGGTCTGCATCATCAAGGCCTGCAAGGTCAATCGCGGCTTGTTTACCAGATAACACTTCTGTTTTGTTATTATTTTCAGACAAAATCGCCCGTAATGCCTTCGCCGATGACTCATCCGCCATGGCGGCATATTTCGGATTAAACTCAAGGCATTGCTTTGCCATTTCAGCAATGTTTTTACCTGCCACGAGGGCAAGAACTTGGAATTTTTCAGGATTTTGACGAACAACAGAAAGTGTATTAGTACCAATTGAACCTGTTGAACCCAGGACTGTCAGACGTTTCATAGTGATCGGATGCTCTGTATTAATTCAATACTGAGATTATATCAGCTTAGTGATAAGAAAGGATTTTTTAATGGGTACAAAAATAATAAAGCCACGCTAACGCACACTTTTTGAGTATGCATTGGTGGCTTTACCATTATGATGGATTAAAACTCCATCAACTCTGCTTCTTTTTGCGCTAATGATTCATCAACTTTCTTGATGTAGTTATCAGTCAGCTTTTGAATGTCATCTTGTGAACGACGCTCATCATCTTCACTGATTTCTTTGTCTTTTAGCAGTGCTTTAACTTTATCGTTAGCGTCACGGCGTACGTTACGAACAGCGATACGACCTTGTTCAGCTTCACCACGAACCACTTTAATTAAGTCTTTACGACGCTCTTCCGTTAACGGAGGAAGTGGAACACGGATAACGGTGCCCGCAGAAGAGGGGTTCAGACCTAAATCAGACGCCATGATCGCTTTTTCAATCGCAGGTGACATGCTACGGTCAAAAACAGAAATAGCTAATGTACGTGAATCTTCAACCGTCACGTTAGCCAACTGGCGCAGAGGTGTCGCTGAGCCATAATATTCAACAGTAATACCATCTAATAGGCTTGGAGATGCGCGGCCTGTACGAACTTTACTGATTTGGTTTTTGAATGCTTCAAGGCTCTTTTCCATACGGTCTTGAGCATCTTTTTGGATTTCGTTAATCACGTTTTCAACCCTTAAGAACTGATTATTAAAGGCCGCAATGCGACCTCGCTTAAATTGTCTGAATTTATCTTAGATAATACATTTAAACTCAGGCTGTGTCTCTGAGTATTAGTTGTGAGAAATCAGAGTACCTTCGTTTTCGCCCATGACAACACGGCGTAATGCACCCGGTTTATTCATATTGAAAACACGGATTGGTAAGTTATGGTCACGGGCTAATGTGAAGGCTGCTAAGTCCATCACTTTTAACTCACGCTCCAAAACTTCTTGATAATTCAGGTTTTCATACAATACCGCATCTGGGTCTTTTGCTGGATCAGCGGAATAGACGCCATCTACTTTTGTGGCTTTTAACACGACATCTGCTTCAATTTCAATACCGCGTAAACACGCCGCAGAGTCTGTTGTAAAGAATGGATTACCTGTTCCCGCAGAAAAAATAACAACACGGCCGTGACGTAATAAGCTAATGGCTTCCGCCCAGCTGTAATTATCACAGACGCCGTTTAATGGAATTGCAGACATCAGTCGTGCATTCACATAAGCACGGTGCAAAGCATCGCGCATCGCGAGTCCATTCATCACCGTGGCTAGCATACCCATGTGGTCACCGACAACACGGTTCATACCAGCTTGTGCCAAACCAGCACCACGAAACAGGTTACCACCGCCAATAACCACACCGACCTGTATACCCAGTTCTATGAGTTCTTTGATTTCCTGAGCCATACGATCTAAAACGCTAGCATCGATACCAAAACCTTCTGCGCCTTGTAAGGCTTCGCCACTTAATTTAAGCAGAATACGCTGATAAACGGGTTTTGCATTGGTAGCCATGGTGTTCTGTCCTAACAGATTATTTATTGGGGTAACATACGCAGAACACGCAGGTTCTACATACCTAAATTTGAATAGAGTTTTACAGCTTGATTACCCACGATATTTTTCAAGTCAAAAGGTAACGTTGTGGTCTCTCATGCCCGTTAACTGATGTTTGCTACTCGAAAGAAACGTGAATAAAACAGAGCCGCCAATTGGCGGCCCTTAGTTGATTACTTGCTCATCGCAGCAACTTCTGCTGCAAAGTCAGTTTCAACTTTCTCGATACCTTCACCTACTTCGAAACGAAGGAAACCAGAAACAGTAGCACCTTTCTCTTTCAGTAAGTCACCAACAGATTTGCTTGGGTCCATTACGAAAGGCTGGCCAGTCAGAGAGATTTCGCCAGTGAATTTGTTCATGCGACCGATAACCATTTTTTCAGCGATTTCGCGTGGTTTACCAGATTGCATTGCGATGTCTAACTGAATTTGGTGCTCGTGAGCAACAACATCAGCTGGAACGTTGTCTGGAGTCACATATTCAGGTTTGCTTGCAGCGATGTGCATAGCGATGTGTTTCAGTAATTCTTCGTCTGCGCCTTCTGCAGCAACTAAAACACCAATACGAGCACCGTGCAGGTAGCTACCTACTTGTGCGCCTTCCAGAATAGCAACGCGACGAATATTGATATTTTCACCAATTTTCGCAACTAAATTTGTACGAGCTTCTTCGAATTTTGCTTTCAGCGCATCGATGTCAGCATTTTTGTCAGCAACAACAGAAGCTAAAACTTCTTTACCGAATGCTAAGAAACCTGCGTCTTTAGCAACGAAGTCAGTTTCACAGTTCAGCTCAACCAGAGCACCTGTTTTACCACCGTTGAAAACTTCAGTCAGGATAACACCTTCAGCTGCAACACGGCCTGCTTTTTTAGCCGCTTTTGCTTGACCTGATTTACGCATGTTATCAATCGCTAATTCGATGTCGCCGTTAGCTTCAACAAGTGCTTTTTTACATTCCATCATACCTGCGCCAGTACGTTCGCGCAGTTCTTTTACCAATGCAGCGGTAATTCCAGACATGTGATTTATTCCTCGATATTCCCCGTGGGAGTCTTCCCCACGTGGATAGTTCTGATTCATATATAAAAGGGGCCTAAATCAGGCCCCTTCTAACATATAGCAGTACCTGTATAGCAATACCTGTTAATAAGGATAAAACCTTATTATTCAGCTTCTACTAAGCTTTCTTCTGCTTGAACAGCCAGATCTTGCGAACGACCTTCACGAACGGTGCTTGCTACAGCGCCCAGATACAGTTTGATTGCACGGATTGCATCGTCGTTACCAGGGATAATGAAATCAATACCATCTGGATCAGAGTTAGTATCAACGATAGCAAATACTGGGATACCCAGGTTGTTTGCTTCTTTGATAGCAATGTGTTCGTGGTCTGCATCGATAACGAACAGAGCGTCAGGTAAACCGCCCATATCTTTGATACCGCCTAAGCTGTTTTCTAACTTAACCAGTTCACGAGTACGCATCAGCGCTTCTTTCTTGGTCAGTTTGTCAAAAGTACCGTCTTGTGATTGAACTTCTAAATCTTTCAGACGTTTGATTGACTGACGAACAGTTTTCCAGTTAGTCAACATTCCGCCTAACCAACGGTGGTTAACGAAATATTGGTCACAGCTGTTAGCAGCTTCTTGAACGGCTTCGCTTGCAGCACGCTTAGTACCAACAAACAGAATTTTGCCTTTACGAGAAGCAATTTTAGTCAACTCAGCCAGAGCTTCGTTGAACATTGGAACAGTCTTTTCCAGGTTGATGATATGAACTTTGTTACGCGCGCCGAAAATGAAAGGTTTCATTTTTGGGTTCCAGTAACGAGTCTGGTGACCAAAGTGAACGCCCGCTTGTAACATATCGCGCATGGAAACAGTTGCCATTTAATACCTCTGTATTTAAGTAATTGGGGTTATGCCTCCACGAATCCCATACTACCGACTCTAAAGCTGCGTCTAAACGCATAAGAGCACCCCGGCGTACGTGTCGATTCGTGTGTGTTATACACAATTGAGTTTAAGTTTCGCAAATCCAATTTCCTTTTCAGGAAACCTCATTTTGCTGCCATAAATTGACATTTCAATGAAGATGAGAAGAAATAATATGGATTGCCGGCGCGCTTTATACCATAAAACCAACTTAGAAGCCAACTTTTGTTGATTTTTTCGCTCACAAAAGTGACAAAAAAACAGATTTTATGGGTCGCATATCGCCTATCTGATACAGGATTTGCATCCCATTAATTATAGACCTTTTTTGATAAGATGAAAAAGCCCTATTTTTATGATGGGCATTCATCCACTTAGCGCCAATTTTTTGCAATTTGTGCGGTGAAAAGCTCAAAATGAACAAGGCTCTCTCCTCTGTTCTTCTATCCTAATAGCAACTTCAACTCTCGAACCTTTCGATAGCAGGTTGGCAGAAAATGCGGTGGCTGTTACCATAAGTGTCATTAATGCTAAAAAATGGTCTCAAAAACCCATTTTCAACCTCTCATTTTTTAACATGTCATCAATCATTGCTGGCATGAATGGACTGAACTCATGGCTATTATTATCAAAACTGAAGAAGATATTCAGAAAATGCGCGTTGCTGGCCGCTTAGCAGCCGAAGTATTAGAAATGATCGCACCGCATGTGGTACCGGGTGTGAGCACGGGTGAACTTGACAGACTTTGCCATCAACACATTGTTGACGCACAACAAGCTATCCCGGCTTGCCTGAACTACCATGGTTTCCCAAAATCCGTTTGTATTTCCGTCAATGATGTTATCTGCCACGGTATTCCAAGTGATGACAAAATTCTAAAGGACGGTGACATCGTCAATATCGATGTGACGGTGATTAAAGAAGGCTTCCACGGCGATACATCCATGATGTTTATCGTTGGAAAACCGACAATTCAAGGCGAACGCCTGTGCCAAGTCACTCAAGAAAGCCTGTATTTAGCGATCCGTATGGTTAAGCCAGGTATTCGCCTGCGTACTATCGGTAAAGCTATTCAAGAATTTGTTGAAAAACAAAGTTTTTCAGTGGTTCGTGAGTATTGCGGACACGGCATTGGTGAAGGTTTCCATGAAGAGCCACAAGTGTTGCACTATGATGCCGATGACAGCGGTGTTGTTCTGCAAAAAGGTATGGCGTTTACCATCGAACCGATGGTCAACACTGGCGACCACCGTATTCGTACCATGAAAGATGGTTGGACGGTGAAAACCAAAGACCGCGGCTGGTCTGCGCAATATGAGCACACATTAGTGGTTACAGATAACGGCTGTGAAATTCTCACTCTGCGTAAAGAAGAAGAACCTTTTATTTCTGCCGTTTTAGTCAACGAATAAATTTCCCCAAGAACCCTCAATTAAGGGGGTTCTTTCTCTGTTCATCTTTCACAAAAAACCGTAAGCTGGTTGTAGTTTCTTTATGGCTATCAATACGGAAAGATAAAGATGACGGCATCCTCTGCAACGTATCTCGCTCCAAACCACTTCACTGCCCACGACCTTGACCTCGCTGCTTTAAGGCAACATGTTGATGATTTTGACAGTTGGCTTGAGGACAGCTTTAATCAAGGTAAAGATGTGGTTGATTTGATTCACATTCGCAGTGACTACCTTGATGCATTGCTGACAAGGTTGTGGCAGGCTTTCGAATTCGATAAACAGACGAATATGTCCCTTGTTGCTGTCGGGGGTTATGGGCGACATGAGCTCCACCCGCTTTCTGATATTGATATTTTAATTCTAAGTAAACACCCCGTTTCCGAGGATATCGCTGCAAAAATCGGCCAATTTATCACGTTACTGTGGGATTTACGTTTTGATATTGGGCACAGCGTTCGCTCTCTTGCTGAATGTATCGAAGCTGGCAATGCTGATTTAACAACAGCAACTAATTTAATTGAGTCACGGCTTATTTGCGGTGATATAACCCTTTTCTTGTCACTACAAAAAACCATTTTTAGTGACGATTTTTGGCCGTCAGCGACCTTTTTTGCCGCAAAAATTGCTGAACAGCAAGAGCGCCACCAGCGCTATCACAGTACCAGTTATAATTTAGAGCCAGACATTAAAAGCAGCCCTGGGGGTCTACGGGATATTCATACCCTACTTTGGGTAGGAAGGCGCCATTTTGGTGCGACAACCGTCGATGAAATGGTCGATTTTGGTTTTTTAACTGAAGAAGAGCGCCAAGAGCTGAAAGAATGCCTCACTTTCTTATGGAAAATTCGTTTTGCGCTCCACTTGGTGGTGAAACGCCACGATAACCGTTTACTGTTCGACCGCCAATTTAGCGTCGCGCGTTTATTAGGCTACGAGGGTGAGAAAAACCAACCCGTAGAGCGCATGATGAAAGACTTTTATCGTGTAACTCGCCGCGTGAGAGAGCTGAATCAAATGCTATTGCAGTTATTTGATGAAGCCATTTTAACCCTTAAACCCAATGAAAAACCGCGCGCAATTGATTCACAGTTTCAATTGCGCGGCACACTAATTGATGTAATTGATGAAAACCTGTTTATCAACCAGCCCGCCGCTATCTTAAAAATGTTCTACCAAATGGCGCGCTACCCAAACATCACAGGTATCTATTCCACAACATTGCGCTTACTGCGCTTTGCACGGCGAAACTTGAGCGTGCCGCTATGTGAAATTCCTGAAGCACGCAAGTTATTCCTAAAAATTCTGCGCCACCCGCGAGCAATTAAAGGCGCATTTGTCCCCATGCACCTGCACAGTGTACTGAGTGCCTATACGCCGCTTTGGAGCAACATTGTTGGGCAAATGCAGTTTGACTTATTCCACGCCTATACCGTTGACGAACATACCATCCGTGTCTTACAAAAAATCGACAGTTTTACACTTGAAGAGAATCGCCGAGAACACCCTTTGTGTGTCAGCGTTTACCCTAAACTGCTGCAACCTGAAATTTTACGCCTTGCAGCTATCTTCCATGATATCGCCAAAGGCCGTTCAGGAGATCACTCAGACTTAGGCGCTGATTTTGTGTATGACTTTGCGCTACAGCATGATTTATCAACAAAAGAAGCTGACCTTGCTGCATGGCTTGTCAAAAACCACTTATTGATGTCGGTTACCGCACAACGCCGAGACATTCAAGACCCTGATGTTATCAAGCAGTTTGCGAGTGAGGTGAAATCGGTTTCTCGACTTAACTATTTGATGTGCTTAACCGTTGCTGACATTTGCGCCACCAATAGCACCTTGTGGAATAGTTGGAAGCAGAGCTTAATTCGTGAGCTATTTTTGTCAACAGAACACCAACTCAACCAAGGTATGCAAAGCACGCCAGATTTACGAGAGCGCATTCGTCATCACCGAAATCAAGCGTTATCTCTGCTTCGCCCTCTTGCTATTGATGAAGAGAAACTGCAAAAACTGTGGTCACGCTGTCACGCAGACTATTTTTTACGCCACACCCCATCACAACTCGCTTGGCATGCAAAAAACCTGTTAAATCATGACCTAACTAAACCATTAGTGTTAATCAGCACACAACCAAAACACGGTGGAACAGAAATTTTTATTTGGTGCCATGATAAATCGCATTTATTTGCCGCAGTGGCCAGTGAGCTCGATCGCCGCAACTTAAGTATTCACAGCGCTCAAATATTCACCAACAAAGACAACATGGCGATGGATACATTTGTAGTACTCGAACCAAATGGCTCGCCACTCGCAAAAGACCGCTATGACCACATTCGGAAAATGTTGTTACTCGCGGTACAGCAACCTGAAATTTCCCTACCGAAACAACGTACATTACCCGCAAAGCTACGTCATTTTACCGTTCCCACTAAGGTCAATTTCTTGCACTCCACCAATGAGCGCCGTACCTATATGGAATTATTCGCATTAGATCAACCGGGTTTACTGGCACGAATTGGCCATGTTTTTGCACAGCTAGATATTTCTTTATACGGCGCGAGGATCACCACAATTGGCGAAAAAGTTGAGGATTTCTTTGTGTTAGCAGATAAAGAACACAAAGCGCTCGATAAAAATATGCAGCAAGAGTTATCAGAAAGGTTGACAGAAGCCCTAAAATCGAAGGATAAAATATAACGTTCATCACATTTTTCTGGTGAACGCTCACTTTTATGTTATTCAAGAGGGAAATACTATCAATGCAGCATTTACAAGCGATCATTGAAAACGCATTTGAAGACCGTGCTAGCATCACACCAAACACGGTTTCAGCACCCGTTAAACAGGCCGTTTTAGACACTATCGCGCTATTAGACAGTGGTAAACTTCGCGTTGCCGAAAAAATCGCGGGTGTATGGGTTACTCACCAATGGTTAAAAAAGGCCGTCTTACTGTCATTTCGTATCCAAGACAATCAAGTGATTGACGGTGCCGAAAGTCGTTATTTCGATAAAGTACCAATGAAATTCGCTGATTACGATCAAGCACGCTTCGAAAAAGAAGGTTTTCGCGTTGTACCACCAGCAGCAGTTCGTAAAGGTGCTTATATCGCTAAAAATAGCGTACTTATGCCATCTTATGTGAACATTGGGGCGTATGTCGATGAAGGGACAATGGTCGATACGTGGGCAACCGTGGGCTCTTGCGCGCAAATCGGTAAAAACGTGCATTTATCTGGCGGTGTCGGTATTGGTGGCGTATTAGAGCCATTACAAGCTAACCCAACCATTATCGAAGATAATTGTTTTATTGGCGCACGCTCTGAGGTTGTTGAAGGTGTGATTGTCGAGGAAGGCTCGGTGATTTCTATGGGCGTTTATCTGGGGCAAAGCACCAAAATTTACGACCGAGAAACAGGTGAAATTTTTTATGGGCGCGTTCCAGCGGGATCTGTCGTTGTGTCGGGTAATTTACCATCGAAAGATGGCCGCTACAGCTTATATTGCGCCGTGATTGTCAAAAAAGTGGATGAAAAAACTCGCGGAAAAGTTGGCATCAATGAATTATTAAGAACTATTGATGAATAACTAATTTTCTAACAGTTTACCCCCTTAACCTTTTACTGCTGTTTTTGAATTAGTTAGCAGTAATCTGGTAAAACGAAGCTATCCCGAAATGCATACTCTGTATGCAGCTCGGGTGGCCAAGTTCCCTTATCTTCCCCTATCTCGCCTTTCCCTTTTTATCGGTTTATTGCAAAGAGAAGTTGGTCAATTTCAAGAAATCGCGCATAATATGTTCGTGGCTTTTGCCGTTTACCATCAATAAAACTGTATTATTTTATTTTTCATTATCATGATGCTATTTACGTAATGGCTTAATGTTATTTACGTCTTTAGGTCAATAGCACAATAAAAGAGAAATAGACCGGTATTGTTACGGCCTGCTCACACAATTATTTTGTTCACCGACTCTGTCTCTACAGTTAAGCGAGCTAACATGTACGATAATTTGAAAAGTTTAGGCATTAGTAACCCTCAGGATATTGACCGTTATACCCTGCGCCAAGAAGCAAATAACGATATTTTGAAAATTTACTTCCGTAAAGACAAAGGGGAGTTTTTTGCAAAAAGCGTCAAATTTAAATACCCACGCCAGCGTAAAACCATTGCGGATGGGGGTAATAATTTCAAAGAAATTCACGAAATCAATACTAACCTTCGTTATGCTATTGAAGAACTCGACCAAATTTGCCAAACAGATAAAACTGATATCGATTTAAAACACAAGATTCTTGATGACTTACGTCATTTAGAACATGTGGTTTCAAACAAAATTGCAGAAATTGAAGCTGACTTGGAAAAACTGACTCGTAAATAGCCAACTTGTCAGAGATTTACTGCGCCGTGAAATCACCTAAATTTGTATCGAAAAGGGCTATTTCACGGTGCAGGCACTTACAGTAATTCACTCCACGCTTCAACCCACGGTTTTGCAAACTCTTCGGGGGTATCCACTTCTATCGCATCAATAAAAAGAATATCACCGATACGTGTGGCGGATTGCTCAGTTAACACTTCATCAAACCGTAGACCTGCGCCACAAAAGCTTTCATAACTGCTATCACCTAATGCAATTAAGCCATAACGTAAATCGGGCTGATAACCAACAACATCATTGATTTCATTAAAAAGTGGTGCGATGGTATCAGGAAGGTCCCCTTGCCCTGTCGATGAGGTTACAATCAACGCAATTTCATTTCCTGAATTATACAATTGCCAATCATTCAGAGTGGGCTCATCAAAGACAACCACTTCATGCCCTCTTTCCTCTAAGATTTCTTGTGCGATTTCTGCCACAGCTAAAGAGTTGCCATAGACAGTACCGACAAAAATACCTACTTTTGACATAACGCCTCCCTCTAAATTTAATTTAAACTGACGGATTAATAACTTTTATAGCTAGATTAGCGACTTGCGCTGACCACCCAAACTGCTCAGTCAATGAGATCCATTGTGCATCCCAAGGTGCAACCAGTGATATATTTTCTTCTGTTATAGGGTGACTTAAATTTAATTGGCTTGCGTGCAACATCAAACGAGAAACTGAAAAATGCTCAGATACGCCTCTGTTTTGTCGTAAGTCGCCATGCTTGCTATCACCAATAATAGGGTGGCGTAAGTGGGACATATGTCGCCTGAGCTGATGTTTTCGGCCTGTTTCTGGCATTAACTCTACCAAACTAAACCGTGCGGTTTCATAGCGGCCAATCGCCACAGGGCATTCCACCGTCGCAATTGGCCGACAATGGGTAATGCACTCTTGCAGCACCGGTTCCCGAGTAGCATGTTTGTCTGCGATTTTATCTAGCTCTTCCAGCAACGGGTAATCAATAGTTTGCTCATCAGTTAGATACCCCCGCACAATCGCATGATAGGTTTTCTCTAACTGATGGTTTTCAAACTGAGCAGCAAGCAACCTTGCTACTTCACTTGATAAAGCAAATAGTAAAATACCCGATGTTGGCCTATCTAGCCGATGAATGGGATAAACATATTGGCCAATTTGGTCGCGCAAAGTTTGCATCACAAAAACGGTTTCTTTGCTATCTAACCAACTGCGATGAACCAACATTCCTGCGGGCTTATTCACCGCAATCATATATTCATCTTGATAAATGATTTCTAACATCAATCACCCTGATTAGTCGAAAAAATGCTGTCTAGCTCACGCAAATGCTGGATAATAACCACGTATTGTTCTTCTTCGTCATGCTTATACGCTTCTTCAAAATACGGTGCGAGCGCAAAATTTGCAGGTAACGTACCACCTTGGTCAATAATCGCTTGTAAACGTGGAATTAAAATCCACTGTAGCCACTCCAAAGCCTCCATCGTATCGATGCAAAATGGCTCTACGCTTTTAAACGCATCTTGTTCTGGAGGATGCTCACGCCACAATAATTTTAATTTCATTTCGTCTTCGAGATGACGAAGCTTTTCAACAATGCGTTGTTCAGTATTCATATTTAAACCTTTTAGCCTTTATGCTGCGAAATATACTGTAATTTTGCCAACGATTCTGTCGGATAAATGGGGTTGGTCGACCTTATATACAAGCTTATTTATTTCTATTGCATTTATTTATTCAAAAAAATGCAATTCAATAAATTTCGTTGATACTTTGTTAGGGTACATACACATATAATTAAATGTTTTTTTTAATTTAATTTTAGCGAAATAATTAACAATAAAATGGTTTATCTATGGGATTACTAAAGCAGTGGCGTAAGGAAAACAAAGCTTGGAAAGCATTCAGTCATAAACTTACCGAGCTCAAAAGAAAAGTTCGTATTGGGAAGCTCCCTTCAAGGCAGTATCAACAATACCAAAGCATGTGCCAGACATTCCAAAGTGCTCAGCTCGCCTCTGCAATTGATGGAGTTCCTCAATTTATTGAGCGCCCAATCAATAAATATCTACATAAAGCTTGGAGTGGAAAGCAAAAATTGCTTACAGCAAGCTACACGCTGAATTTAATTGAAAAAACCTTTACCTCAGAAGCCATTGAAAAGATGTTTTCGGCGAAACGTGAGGGGTTAACCGTTGCAAATATTGAGCTAAAATCCGGCGATTTTGCCCAACTTACCTTAATTTATTCCCAATATCCAAGGGAAGGTGATCTCACTTTACATCTGCGCAATGAAACAGGTGATGATATCTATTTAATGAGTTTTTCATTTGGGCCTGAAGGGCAACTCTATGTGTGTTCACTGCAAGGGCCATCAACGGATCAAAGTGTTGAGCAAGTTCGCCTAATTACCAAACAAATGCATGGAATGAGACCAAAAAACTTATTAATGTCTGCGGTATATGCGGTCGCTGCTTATTTCAAAGTGACGTCCATCCAAGGCATTGCAAACAATAGCCACATTAAGAGCCAGCACTTAAAATCAAGTTACGATACCTTTTGGCAAGAATGCAGTGCAACATTGACCTCTGATGGTTGGTACCAGCTCCCATTGCAAGAACCTGTTCGCGATATCGAATCAGTAAAAAGCCAGCGCCGAGCTGAGTTTCGCCGACGTGAAGCACTTCGTGATGCAATGAGCCAAGAGATTATTGCCTCGCTCAGCGCGAATTCAACTCATTTGAGCTAAACTCACAAAAAAGCCAGCCGGCCTAAATAAGGTCGACTGGCTTAACTTCACATTTTATACGCTTATGCATCCTGCAAAACGACTTCCTGTCGCTCAACGTCCTGTTGAATAAAAACACTTTAATAGGTCGTTCCTGCCTATTTAGCGCTCCATCGCTTGGTTTTGATTTTTTTATACATCGTGCTGTATAAAAGCTAAACGAACTTACCCTGTCCAGCGGCATAAGAATGTATTAAATCTATTAATGAAACAACCTAGCAGAGCAAACAAAAATGGGGTTGAAAAAACAGCATTATCTTTTTCGGTAGTAACGTCATGAAATTAAAAGTGAAATAATTATCATTTCAATAAAATGAAATAATTTTAAGAAATAGCTCAACCCAATTGTAAGCTTTTACTTACACCATTTATCCTAAAATACTTACCCCTGCGGTTCGACAACAGGAACTAACTCCTCAATAAAACTCGCTAAATTTGGCGAAAGGACGCGCCGTTCTTGGCTACCAAATTTTTCTAAAATCACTTCCCCAGTCAAATTGCAAAGTGAGATCATTTCAATTTCAGAGTCTATTGTTGCGATAAACAAGGTTGGTGATAATTTTAAGCGCTTTTGTGTCACTAAATGACCAATTAAATTTTCTTGTAAGCGAATAAAATCCTCTTCATTCCAAACTTGTACCAAACTTACCGTAATATCACGAAATGTGGCTTTCATATCCCCAGCAAGCTGAGTTGTGTAAAAGTCATGGATATCACTTTGCAAACTGATATCCAAGGCAGTTGCGACTTTATTTAAATGCGCATCTTTGATTGGGAATGCCTGAGGCTCCCAATAAACCCAGTTTTCCCCTGTTCGTACAATGCAAGGGGATGGAATACCATATAAATCAGTGGATGCGGGTGGTAACCCCGTTTGTTGTTCCCACGCTGACATGTAGTTTTGAGTAAAACGCTGTAGTGCTTGAGAGAGTATTGTATTCATAATTACGTATTTTTTACGGCTAGCCTAAATTGCTAGACGTCAATATGATGGATAAATGGTATTATGACAGATGTTTGTAGGCGAATAAAATGTACACATTCTGCCTTTTAGCCTCATTGTGTTTATGAAGTATAAGGATCACTATGTCACACTACCAGAACAATCCTGCATTAGACAATTTAACGCTTGGGAAAAAAACGGCTTATCATGACCAATATGATGCTTCACTGCTGCAACCCGTCCCACGGAGCCTAAATCGTGATCCATTAGGGATTTACGCAAATGCATTGCCATTCCACGGTGCGGATATTTGGACCTTATATGAAATTTCGTGGCTAAATCAACGTGGCGTGCCTCAAGTCGCCATTGGCTCAATCAGTGTAAACGCAACAAGTGATAACCTCATTGAGTCTAAAAGTTTTAAGTTGTATCTCAACAGTTTTAATCAAACTCGCTTTGAAACTTGGGAAAATGTGCGAAGCGTTTTACAAAATGATTTAAGCCGCTGTGCTAATGGCAAAGTTGACGTTACACTTCATAAGCTAGAGGCTTTTTCTCATCAGCCCATCCTGCCATTTAAAGGGCAGTGTATTGATGAGCAAGATATCACTATCGAACAGTATGAGTTTAACCGTGACTATCTAGCGGGTTGCACTCAAGAAGAGATTGTTGAAGAAACATTAGTCAGTCACTTGTTAAAGTCGAATTGCTTGATTACAAATCAACCTGACTGGGGCTCTGTACAAATTCACTACTCTGGCCCTAAAATCAGCCATGAAGCACTTTTACGATATTTAGTTTCATTCCGTCACCATAATGAGTTTCATGAGCAATGTGTTGAACGTATCTTTAACGATATTATGCAGTTGTGTAAACCAGAAAAACTGAGTGTCTATGCTCGATACACCCGCCGTGGAGGACTGGACATTAACCCATGGCGTAGCAATGAAAATTTTGAACCTGAACTTGGCCGCTTAGCACGCCAATAGTACGCATGTAGTTGATAAATGCTTGAAAACAGTTGAAAAGTAAATACTTTAACGTATTTGCTGTACAATTCACCTATCAAGAACCCATGGGGTAAAGGAGTACTACTTGATTACGCATATCAGTCCATTAGGATCTATGGATCTACTCTCGCAACTTGAAGTTGACATGCTTAAACGCACCGCAAGTAGCGATTTATACCAGTTATTTAGAAACTGCTCATTAGCGGTTTTACATTCAGGAAGCCTTACTGATAGCAGTAAAGAATTACTCGAAAAAAGTAAAGACTTTGATATCAACGTATTACGCCGTGAACGTGGTGTAAAACTTGAGCTTATAGAGCCACCAGAAAAAGCGTTTGTTGATGGTAAAATTATTCGCACTTTGCAAGCAAACCTATTTGCCGTCTTACGCGATATTTTGTTCGTCCACGCGCAAATTAACCAAGCTAAAGAGCAATTCCATTTTGATACCGAAAATGGAACGCACATCACCAATATGATTTTCTCCATCCTGCGCAATGCTCGCGCATTACATATTGATGATGACCCAAGCATGATAGTCTGCTGGGGCGGTCACTCAATTAACGAAATTGAGTATCAATATGGGCGTAAAGTTGGTAATGAGCTGGGCTTGCGTGAATTAAATATCTGTACAGGTTGTGGGCCGGGTGCAATGGAAGCCCCAATGAAAGGCGCTGCGGTTGGTCACGCACAACAACAGTATAAAGATAGCCGCTTCATTGGATTAACCGAACCTTCTATCATTGCGGCTGAGCCACCTAACCCATTAGTTAACGAACTCATTATTATGCCTGACATCGAAAAACGTTTAGAAGCGTTTGTTCGTTTGGGCCATGGCATTATTATTTTCCCGGGCGGCGTTGGTACTGCTGAAGAATTGCTGTATTTACTGGGGATCTTGATGGATCCTGCCAATAAAGAGCAAGTTTTGCCACTTATTTTAACGGGTCCGAAAGAAAGTGCAGAATACTTTGAAGTATTAGATGACTTCATCCGACATACTTTAGGGGATGACGCGAGCAAGCACTACCAAATCATTATTGATGATGCTCAAGAAGTCGCCCGCGTAATGAAAAGAAGCATGCCACAAGTGAAAGAAAATCGCCGCAGCACAGGTGATGCATATAGCTTCAACTGGTCAATCAAAATTGCCCACGACTTACAGCACCCGTTTGAACCGACTCATGAAAATATGGCTTCGCTGAATCTTCATCCGGGGCAAGCGCCTGAGAAGCTGGCTTCAGATTTACGCCGTGCCTTCTCTGGTATCGTCGCAGGTAACGTGAAAGAGTTTGGTATGAAAGCGATTGAAAAACACGGTCCATTCAAAATTCACGGTGATAGCGAGCTCATGAAACGTATGGATGTGTTATTACAAGGCTTTGTTGAGCAGCATCGTATGAAATTACCCGGTGGTACTGCATATGAGCCTTGCTACGAAATCGTGAAATAAATCAGTGATGGCGTATTTATGATCCATTTATTAATTATTGATGCATTAAATTTGATACGCCGTATCCACGCGGTGCAAGGAAGCCCGTGTGGAGAAACCTGTTTATCTGCAATATCTCAGTTGATTGCCCATACAGATGCCACGCACATTGTGGCAATGTTTGACGAAGAAGGCCGCCACCAAAGCTGGCGTCATGAAAAGTTGCCTGATTACAAAGCTGGCCGGTCACCGATGCCTGAAGATTTGCATGCTGAGCTCCCCGCATTAATGGCTTTATTTACGGAAAAAGGCATCCACTGCTGGCAATCTGAAGGGGATGAAGCAGATGATTTAGCGGCTACCTTGGCAACTCGCATCGCGGGATCAGGGCATACCGTGACCATCGTTTCTACAGATAAAGGTTATTGCCAACTGCTTTCACCTAATCTGCGAATTCGCGATTATTTTCAAAAGCGCTGGTTAGATATCCCTTTTATTGAAAAAGAATTTGGTGTTTCACCAGAACAACTTCCTGATTATTGGGGACTTGCAGGTATTAGCAGCAGTAAGGTTCCCGGCGTTGCAGGCATTGGTCCAAAAAGCGCAACAACACTATTGCAGCAATATCACTCTATCGAAAATTTGTTTGCGAATTTAGATAAACTTGAAGATAAATGGCAGAAAAAGCTAGCTAATCAGCAAGAAATTGCACTTATTTGCCGCGATATAGCAACGTTAAAAACGGATATTGCACTACAAGGGAATCTCAATCAGCTGCGTTATATAGCCAACTAATAAAAACAAAAAGGCCACTTAGTTAATGAGTGGCCTTTCTTATTGGTTTGATGAATTAATAAAATTCACGCGCCATTGGGTTTGCTGACCAAACACGCATCACATGCACAGTCACTTCTTCGCGGTCATGATAAAGCTGCTTAGCCTGAATGAGCACATTTATGCCTCGTTCCTTCAGTTGCACCTGCATCTTTTCTAAGATGTGTGAAACTTCTTCATAGCGCTTTTTCATTGGCAGTTTTAGGTTAAATATCGCCTCACGGCACCAACCCTGGGCTAACCAATCTGTCATCAATGCAGCCACTTTGGCAGGTTTTTCAACCATATCACACACTAACCATGTAATATTCTGGGATGACGGTTGAAACTTAAAGCCATCCACTCGATGATGAGTAACTTGCCCTGTATCCATCAAACTTTCTGCCATCGGGCCATTATCCACCGCGTGAACCATCATGCTGCGTTTCACAAGTTGGTAAGTCCAACCACCCGGGCATGCCCCTAAATCGACAGCTTTCATTCCGCTAGCAAGGCGTTCATCCCACTCTTCGTAAGGGATAAAGACATGAAATGCTTCTTCTAACTTCAAAGTAGAACGGCTAGGCGCATCAGACGGGAATTTTAAGCGAGGAATACCCATATAGAAATTCGAGCTATTGTTGGTGTACGAATAACCTGTGTAGCAACAACCTGGAGCGATGAAAAAAACATGGATAACTGGGCGCTTAAAGTTCTCAAGAGGAAGTAAAATTTTCTCTTTACGCAATGCATTACGTAAAGGCACCGTAAATTTACGGCAAAACTTCATCAACTCTTTTGATTCGTTGGTATCAGCCACTTCAACACGGATATCACCCGCTCTCGCCACTTGTTGGCTTAACGCGCTGACTATTGGTGTAATGCGGTCTTCAGGCGGTAAGTCTTTTAATAAATCACCAACGACAATCATCTGGCGAGCAAAAATTAACTCACGAAAAGGCAACATACGCGCGAGTGTATCCGCATCTTCTGCTTGATAGCACTCAAAAATGACATAACCACTATTTTCTTTTACGCGGGCAAAACCGTAAATTTCTTTTTGCCCGGCTTTATCTGTAATCTCTGCTGCGCACTCTTTTTCAAAGCCTGGTCGACAATAAAGTGCAATCTTATTACTCATTGCGTGACGCCGATTTCCTTAGACGCATAGCGCCAATAACAACTAACAACCAACCAATCAGGAAACAAACTCCCCCTATTGGCGTAAAATAAGAAAAGTATTTTACCTGCAATAGGGCCATACAATAAAGACTACCGCTAAAAAGAAGTATCCCAACAGAGAAAAAAACACCTGACCAATAAAACCATAGGATCACTTTACGTAATAAAATTGCACCTAATACCATTAATGCAATTGTGTGCAACATCTGATAACGCAATCCAGTTTCAATCCAGTCCATTTGATGGACACTCATAATTGACGATAACGCATGAGAACCTATTGCTCCAAAAGCAACAGTAAAAAAGCCACTAATCCCAGCGAAAATTAACATCAAACGACTATTCACAGTAACACCTTTTGTTTAAATACTTGATTACTGAATAAGCGCCACATCTTGGTCACCCGTAATAAAGCCTAATTTTTCTTGTTCACTCGCTGCTTGCGCAAGGATCCACTGGCGAAATGCAGCTATTTTGCCTAAGTCAGCCTGACTTTCTTGGCAAACTAAATAAAACGCATTTTTGCTAACTAACACCTCGCTAAAGGGACAAACTAAACGCCCTGCGTCAATTTCATTCTTTGCCATTACATTATTGGTTAATGCAACACCTTGCCCATGCACAGCAGCTTGGATAACCATCGCACTGTGACTAAAAATAGGCCCTTGCTGTACATTAACGATATTCTGTAACTCTAGTTGCTTAACATACGATTGCCAGTCTTTACGTGAAGAGTCATGGAGTAACGTATGTTTAGCCAAATCTTCTGGATTTTTTAGCTGGTTTTCCCCTGTCATTAACGAGGGGGCACAAACTGGCATCAAATATTCTGCATACAGCCTATCTGTCCTAAGACCGCTCCAGTTTCCTCTCCCATAAAAAATCGCCACATCCACATCATCGGCGAGTTTATCTTCTTCTCTATCAACAGCTTGGATACGAACATCAATTCCTGGATAAGCTTGATTAAATCCTGAAAGCCTAGGTACCAGCCATTGGATAGCAAAACTGGGTGATAAACTCACCGTTAATGCCCCTTTGGCACTTCGTGCTTGTAATTTACGCGTCGCTTCGTTTAAAGAAGAGAATATTTCTTTAATATCAAGATAATAGCTCTGACCTTCTTCCGTTAACAATAATGAACGATTGCGACGGCGAAATAGCTTCAAGCCAAGGAAATCTTCCAAAGATTTCATTTGGTGACTCACTGCGGCTTGAGTGACAAATAATTCTTCTGCTGCCTTAGTAAAACTTAAATGACGTGCAGCTGCGTCAAATACTCTCAGGGCATTCAGTGGCGGTAATCTCTTAGACATAATTACGTCGACTCGGCATCTCGTTATACATTAGTTTTTTTCATCCGAAGCATTATAATTTGTCCCTTGAGGATCTGCCAGTAAATACCTATAGTATGCGCACTTCCTAAGCCGGAACGAAAAGTTACAGAGTTTGGTTACTTTGAAACTTTTGGCTTTGTGGTTGTGATGTTGTGTTTGCAAGTTGTCTGGTTGAACCAGACTTTGTAGCTTTTGCTACTGTTTTTTCACTTCCTGTACATTTACCCTGTCTGTCCATAGTGATTTTTTATAGTGCACCGCCAACATGCGGTGCTTTTTTTTGTGTTTTTTTACTAGTATCTACTTAGTGAAAATAAGCAATTTAACTTAATAAATACATATAGCTATAGATAGTTACTAGTGTACAGAAAAAATGTTAAGTTAGATATTTAAGATAATTCCTGAAAATGATTCAATTTATATATTGAAAAAAGAACCAAGAATTAAAATTGGCCACATTGTGATACAAAACTCTAAAACATCATAAATAACTACTCTCAATATTGCTAATAAGTAATACCAAACGTAACAAAATATTTCAATGTTTAGATGGAAAAATGACGAGTTTAAATTAATCAAAAAATAGTCAATAATGTACCGATAAATGTACATATCTATAGCCAATACATGCAACTATCAGATTACACAGATAATATTGACCAAAAAGAAAGAACCCATGGATCATTTTAGTGCTACCTCATTTCGCCATGCATTCCCTGCGATAAATACCTCAACACTGTTTTTTGATAGCGCAGCAACTTCATTAAAACCGCTCGCTATGATTGAGGCTTCAAACGATTACTATCGCTTATCTGGTAGCTCGGTTTACCGTGGACAATCACCTGAGTCATTGAAATTAACTCGTGATTATGAATTAGGCCGTGTTAGAGCAGCAAAACTCATCAATGCCCCCTCTGCAAATAATATTATTTGGACACGCGGCACAACTGAGTCGATTAATTTAATCGCTCAGAGCTATTTTCGCCCCTTATTAAAGAACGGGGATGAAATTATTGTCAGTGAAATAGAACACCACTCAAATTTATTACCGTGGATGATAGTCGCTGAGCAAACTGGCGCTAAAATTATAAAATGGCCCATCGAGCAAGATGCCTCACTCAGTTTAGAGACGTTAAAATCACTGCTAAACAGCAAAACTAAAGCCATTGCTATTACGCAAATGTCGAACGTCACAGGCTTCCAGCCTGATTTAGCGGTAATTACTTCTCTTGCTCATCAAATTGGGGCGCTGGTTATCGTTGATGGTGCACAAGGTGTTGTTCATTGCCCAGTTGATGTAAGTGCAGAGGATATCGATTTTTACGCTTTTTCTGCCCACAAACTGTATGGCCCAACAGGCCTTGGTGTTTGTTATGGGAAAACAGAATTATTAAATGCGATGGCACCTTGGCATGGCGGGGGAAAAATGTTGACTGAGGTGACCTTCGATGGTTTCACGCCAGCACCAATCCCTCAATGTTTCGAAGCTGGTACCCCTAATATTGCGGGTGTGATTGCTTTTTCAGCGGTTCTTGAGTGGATCCAATCTATCGATTTAGTGCAAGCAGAAGCTTATACCTGCTCACTTATTGAGCTAACATATAGAAAACTCTCACGCATTCCAGGTTTTATTGGTTATAGTGTACCTAATTCACCTTTACTTTCATTTAATTTTGAAGGTATTCACCATAGCGACTTAGGTGTGCTCTTGACTGAACAGCACATTGCATTACGCTATGGTCAGCATTGTGCTCAACCTTTAATGGATGCCTTGAATATTAGTGGCTGCATACGCATCTCTGTGATGCCATACAATAACTTGCAAGATATTGATAAGCTTATTCATGCGGTCACATTCTCTCTTTCAATACTCAATGACTAAATTAATACTAAATATAAAAAGGAAGCCTAATGACTTCGACTAAATATGAACTTGCTCCGCACCCTTTTGGTACAGAGATTGGAATTCAGGAAATAGTTGAACAGTTCTCCACACATAAAGCATGGGAAGATAAGTACCGTTTGCTAATACAATTAGCAAGGCAGTTACCTGCATTAACGGATGATGAGAAACAACAAACTCAAGAAGTGAAAGGCTGCGAAAATCGCGTATGGATTGGCGCGCTGATTAATGATGATGAGACCTTTCACTTCTATGGCGATAGTGAAGGGCGAGTGGTAAAAGGGCTTTTTGCGATTTTATTAGCCGCTATTGAACAGAAAACTGCAAAGGAAATCACGGAGCTTGATTTTAATGAGTTACTCGAAAAAACAGGTTTACCTAGCCAGCTTAGCGAGTCACGCCAAAATGGGATCCAGTCATTAATCACGGCAATTCAAAATATTGCCAATGAAATGACACCCGCCTAATCAATGAAAGAGGCTATCTATCGCAATAGCCTCTTTACTGCTAATGACTTTTTTCCGCATCTCTTTGGGCTTTCGCCATCATCTTTTTCAACGCATGTGCCACAGCAATAAAACCAAAACTGGCCGTAACCATGGTCACAGCACCAAAACCAGACGCACAATCCATTCGCTTAGAACCATCAGCGGTGCTTTTTGCAGCGCAGACAGTGCCATCGCTTTGCGGATAAACAAGCTGCTCGGTGGAAAACACGCAATCAATCCCCAGTTTACCTTTACCATTTTTGACAACATTAAAGTCTGACTTTAGCCTCTCACGAAGCTTTGCCGCTAAAGGGTCTTGAATGGTTTTTGCCAAATCTGCCACTTGTATTTGGGTTGGATCAATTTGACCACCCGCCCCGCCCGTTGTGACTACAGGGATTTTAAAGCGCCTACAATAAGCCAGTAGCGCCGCTTTAGGCCTAACACTATCAATGGCATCAATAACGTAATCAAAGCCCGTACCGAAGTACTGAGCGACATTATCGACAGTGATGAAATCATCAATTACATTCACCACGCATTCTGGATTAATCTCCAAAATGCGTGCTTTCATCACCTCAACCTTTGGCAATCCAACCGTTGATTTAATGGCATGTAATTGGCGGTTCGTATTGGTGACGCAAATATCATCCATATCAATTAAGGTGATAGCCCCAATACCGGAACGAGCAAGCGCTTCCGCAGCCCACACTCCGACCCCACCAACCCCAACGACACAAACATGGGAACGCGCAAAAAGATGGAGGGCTTGTTGCCCATATAAACGCCCGATCCCAGCAAAACGCTGCATCCAAGCATCTGAAAGCTTAGCTTGCATAATGACAAACAACCTTAGTTAAACGCTAATTACATTGCACCAAAAAGGGGCTGGCTCTTTTTCAGCACCCAAACGCGCCCATAATGGTTATAAAAACCTGCCATTTTACCTGCATCATGGCCTGTTCCGTGGTAAATATCGAAGTGGTGACCTTTAATCGCCCCACCCACATCCAAGGCAACCATCATACGCATTTCGTATTGCCCCGTAAATTTACCATTGCTGTCTAAAACAGGGATTTCTGCTAGCAAAGCGGTTCCTGCGGGGATCAACGTTTTATCTGATGCAACGGATGCTTTTGCTATCAATGGAACTGCACTTGCGCCTCTTACAGGTACAAAAGATTGCGGTTTGAAGAAAACAAACGATGGATTTTCCTCTAATAATTGGCGAACTTCTTGCTCACTGTGGCTATTTGTCCAATCGTGGATAGCTTGCAAAGACATTTGGCTTAATGGAACCTCACCCCGGTCAACAAGTACTTTACCTATGCTTTTATAGGCATGGCCATTTTTCCCCGCATAACCAAAGAAATTCAGAGGGCTACCATCGCCAAAATCAACATAACCACTGCCTTGCACTTCCATCATAAAGTTATCAACAGCAGAATTGCTGTAAGCCAAAATAAGGTTATTGCTCAATGCCCCGTTATAAATAGCCGCTCGGCTAGGTAATCGAGTCTTTCCTTTTGCTGGCATACCATACAAAGGGTGACGGAATTCCCCCTGAGGTGAACGTCTTGCTTCAATAACTGGTGTGTAATACCCCGTAAACTGCACGTTTCCGTAGTTATCCGCACCTTCCATTTGAAATGCAGATAAATTGAAACTGGCTAACTGGGCGGGGTTTCCTCCCGCCATTAACCAATTCTCAATCGCATGATAGGTATCACGGTTATTTTGAAATAAACGTGGAGAGGCTTTTTGAATTTCAACCACTTGTTGGTTAAAGTCAGGTGTGTTTATTGGTTTACCTTGAACATTCACCAGATTAACTTTTTGTAAGTCTTCAATAAGACGACCATCTTTGTATTGTTGGCCTTTATCTGTTGGATGAGTTTGGCATCCTGCCAACAGTGAAAAAAAGACCCCTGTGATTATCCATTTATTGGCTGCCGACCATTTTGCTTCCGCCAGCTTATTAATTACCTTCATTAATCCTAAATTCATGCTCCACCACCCAAACGCATCCAACAATCCAATATGAAATGCACAATAGCAAACCCAAAATGGGAATGAAACGTGTAAACATATTTAGTTAAATTATTTTTCTCTGCTACGCCAATAAAGTTTAAAAATTAGTCATTCCGTGCGTATTTTGTTCTGTAGAGTGCGAAATGTGAAAAAAAAACACGAAAAAACTTGCATCAGATCTCATCCCGAGTATAGTGCCCGCTATCGGACGCGGGGTGGAGCAGCATGGTAGCTCGTCGGGCTCATAACCCGAAGGTCGTTGGTTCAAATCCAGCCCCCGCAACCAATACTGATTTAATCAGTAAAGCAGTAAAAAAATCAAAACGTTGTAAAGAATTCAGTCGCGGGATGGAGCAGCTTGGTAGCTCGTCGGGCTCATAACCCGAAGGTCGTTGGTTCAAATCCAGCTCCCGCAACCAATTTTTTTACTTCTTCAGTCGCGGGGTGGAGCAGCTTGGTAGCTCGTCGGGCTCATAACCCGAAGGTCGTTGGTTCAAATCCAGCCCCCGCAACCAATTTTCTCTTCTAGTACCACACTCTCTCTCAAACTTATCAATTATCTCTTTCGTTTTTTGCACATAAAAAAAGGCGACTCGCTTTTGCTTATCACCTCTTTGTCCACTATTTGCAATAACTAGTTGCGGATCGCTAACTCACCACCGTTGCGAAAATACGCTTTTATTCCTTCAAAAATAGACTCTGCCATCTGTTGTTGGAACTTAGCCGTCTTCAACTTACGCTCTTCTTCTAGGTTACTGATAAACGCAGTTTCAACTAATATTGAAGGAATTTCAGGGGCTTTGAGTACAGCAAACCCTGCTTGATCAACCTTGTTTTTATGCAACCGGTTGACTTTCCCCATACGCTTGAGTACTTCATCACCAAATTTTAAGCTATCGTTAATTGTCGCTGTCTGGACTAAATCTAGCATTGTGTGATCAAGATACACATCCCCGCTCTTGCTAACCCCACCGATTAAATCAGCCTCATTCTGTGTTTGAGCAAGGTAACGAGCCGTGTTGCTGGTTGCCCCTTTAGTCGATAATGCAAATACTGACGAGCCATGTGCTGAACGGTTAGTAAATGCATCCGCATGAATAGACACAAATAAATCAGCCTGCATTTTACGTGCTTTTGCGACACGTACCTTAAGTGGAATAAACACATCTTCATTACGCGTCATATATGCACGCATTTTGGGGTCTTTATCAATCAACGCTTTTAAGCGCCGTGCAATTTGCAAGACAACATCTTTTTCACGTGTTTTATATTTCCCTATCGCACCGGGGTCTTCCCCACCATGTCCAGGGTCAATCATAATGATAATCGGGCGATCCGTCCCAGCCTTACCTGGTTTCTTCGCTTGTACTGGCATACTTTCTTCGAGGTCGCCTTTATTGTAGTCCTCGAGTAATGCTAACAGTGGATCATCACTGGTATCTACACCTTTACCCGGATAGAAATCAAGGACTAAGCGGTGTTTAAACTCCCCAACAGGCGACATAGTAAAGAATTGCGGGGTCACTTTATTTTTCACTTCAAAAACAAGGCGTACGGTTTTAGGGTCAAATTGCCCCACCCTAACCAATTTGAGGTAAGGGTCACGCGTTTGAATTTGAGTTCCCATCTGTTTAAGGACGTTATTTAACTGTACGCCCTCAAGATCAACAACGATACGCTCCGGGTTATTTAGTACAAACTGGCGATACTTTAGCGGAACACTCGATTCAAGCGTTACTCGAGTGTAACTCGACGCTGGCCAAATACGCACAGCAATCACGCTGCTATTCGCAGAAAAACCGAATGGGCTGACGCTCAGTAACATAACTGCGGCGGCGCCTTGGATAAAACGGCGCTTAGATGGGCTGTGATCTTGCTGACTCATCAATAATTCCGAACCTAGAACTGAAAAATAAAATGATTTTAGACTATAAGCCAATTATTTGGCTAGAAATAAGCACTCTAACGAATCATGTGCTCCCTGTCATTAATAATACACATTTATATTTAAAGATATGTAACCCATAAAAATATATTTGTTATTTTTTTATTCCATCTTTTACTTGATATTTTTTGCCAAAAAGAATAAAAATACATAATTAACGAATAAAAATTCACTTAAGAGGGTTGTTATGAAAGAGCGCAGCACCGAGTTGGTTGATGAATTTCGCCATTCGGTACCTTATATAAACGCCCACCGCGGCAAAAATTTCATTATTATGCTTGGTGGTGAAGCGATTGCGCATGAAAATTTTCCAAGCATTGTCAATGACATAGGGTTATTACATAGCTTAGGGATCCGAATTATTGTGGTCTACGGCGCTCGCCCGCAGATTGAAGATATTTTAGCGGAACACAAATACGATGCGGTTTACCATAAACATACTCGTGTAACTGATTCAAATACACTTGAATATGTTAAACAGGCATCTGGCGCGTTACAACTTGATATTACTGCACGTTTATCAATGAGCTTAAGTAATACACCATTGCAAGGCGCCCACATTAATGTGGTCAGTGGTAATTTTGTCATTGCACAACCGCTTGGCGTTGATGATGGCGTTGATTACTGCCACAGTGGCAGAATCCGCCGCATAAACGAAGAAGCTATCAATAATCAGTTAGATAATGGTTCTATTGTTTTAATTGGCCCTGTTGCTGTTTCTGTAACAGGGGAGAGTTTTAATCTCACTTCAGAAGAAATTGCAACTCAGCTAGCCGTGAAAATGAAAGCCGAGAAACTCATCGGGTTCTGTTCTTCTCAAGGTGTTGTAGACAAAGATGGCAATATCTTATCTGAATTATTCCCTAATGAGGCAGAGAACCGAATCCAAGAACTTGAGTCTGAAGGAGATTACTACTCAGGAACTGTGCGTTTCTTGCGTGGTGCAGCAAAAGCCTGTCGCCGTGGAGTACGCCGTAGTCACCTTTTAAGCTACCAAGAAAACGGGGCTCTTATCCAAGAATTGTTCTCTCGTGACGGTATCGGTACGCAGATTGTAATGGAAAGTGCTGAACAAATTCGTCGTGCAAATATCAATGATATTGGGGGTATTTTAGAGTTAATTCGACCATTAGAGCAGCAAGGTATACTTGTTCGTCGTTCACGTGAACAACTCGAAATGGAAATCGATAAATTCACGATTATTGAACGAGACAATTTAGTAATAGCTTGCGCCGCCCTTTACCCATATCCTGAAGAAAAATTAGGGGAAATGGCTTGTGTGGCCGTTCATCCAGACTACCGCAGTTCTGCTCGCGGAGAGGAATTGCTTCACCGTGTTGCGGTACAAGCAAAACAATTTGGCTTAGAAAAATTATTCGTGTTGACGACACGCAGTATCCACTGGTTTCAAGAACGTGGTTTTACCCCTGCGGAAATTGAAATGCTGCCATTAAAAAAACAGGCTTTATATAACTACCAGCGTCGCTCTAAAATTTTAATATTAGATTTAAAGAGCCAATCTGATAAGTAGTATTCTCTGTTTGAATAAAATAAGTGTTGGTTAGTGTAGTGTATGCCCCCAAATTACGAATGGATACCTAATTTGGGGGCATATTATTCATTGTTAATATCGACCTAGTTAAGCAATTTGTACAATTCTTGCTTTTTCACAAAGTGGATTGGCATCTAAATGAGGCTTTATTATCGCTTCCATTTCAGCAAAAGAGCTACCATAAAAATAGAAGGCTGTTTCTGTAGGGCCATCCCACACGCCGTGAATACTTCCGATATCTTCAACCGCTTCATCTAATACATCAAAAACGTCGTTAATGTCGCCATTTTCATAAACCTCATCGGCTAGCTCGGTACCATTAAAATAAACAGCTAAACCTTCGTGTTCACCGAAATCGATACGAATATCTTCACCATGAATAAATAAACGAGATCCTTTTGGCGCTAGCATTGAGGTAAATAGTTGGATAATCATGCTAATATTCTCATCACTTGCATCGGCAACGGCCAACTCAATATCACATTCTTGTGCTTCACCATTATCGCCTAATAGTGTGCCCCCACCCGCGACATGAATATCTTTATTCAGGCTTTTCATGACTTCATCAAATGCATCTTCTAAGTCTGCACGCCTAACAGGTTCTAATCTCGCATTTAACGTAATGGTTACTGCGGTCATCTCTTGCTGGTTATCCATATCATTACCTTTAAATCATCATTATCCGCAAGTTAAGCCGTTTAATTGCCTAAACGCCCTCTTGCTATGTTTACATTAGCTGTCTCGTTAGCCCACTACGACGCTTGGTTGGTGTTTCGATTGCTCGACGCAATACCTTCGGGTTGCCATAAAGGGAAAGTTCTTTTTTTGCTCGAGTGATTGCGGTATATACCAACTCTCGAGTAATAACGGGTGAATATAATTGGGGTAACACAAATGCGGTATGAGCAAATTCCGAACCTTGGGATTTATGAACTGTCATCACATAAGCCGTTTCATGTAAAGGAAGACGGTTAGGCTGCACACCTCGAATTCCTCCATCTGGAAACTGGAAATAAGCCCTCAGATTGCCCTCTTCATCAGGTAAAATGATACCAATATCGCCATTGAACAGCCCTAATGGGCTATCGTTACGGCTGATCATAATTGGCCGACCTGCATAATGTTTATTCAAATGGTTATAAGGCCGATTAATAAGACCTTGCCGATGGAGTAGTTTTTCAAGTTTATCATTTAGCCCCACGACACCAAAAGGCCCTTCTCTTAGTGCAGTTAACAAACGATATTGATTGAACTTAGATAAGATGTCTTCAGGGGATTTATTGGCTTTCACCGCAAGCAAATAATCTTCATAGCAGGCTGAAGCATCGAGTAAAATTTTCACATAATCATCTGCGGTTTCTTGCACATAATTATGCACATCCGATTGCCCTTGATTTAATAACTTTTGAGCTCGAGTTGAATTACCCTCGTTAACAGCAAAAGCGAGTTGCCCAATACCTGACTCTGCCGAAAAACGATAACTTTTACGTAATAAGCATAGGCTATCACGGATAGCTGGCCCCTCGGCTGAAGAATATTCACCAAGTGAATAACCTGTAATTTCTGCTAATTGTTTCGCTCTTTCAGGGCTATAACCAATATCAGCAAACTGACAAATATCCCCCAGCACTGCCCCAGCCTCTACCGAGGCAAGTTGGTCTTTATCACCAAGAAAAATCAGCTTTGCATTTTCAGGTAGCGCCTCTATCAGCTTTGCCATCATAGGCAAATCAACCATAGACGCCTCATCAACAATTAAGATGTCTAACGATAATAAATTATTGCGATTAAAACGAAACTGCTGGCTTTCAGGCTGAGCCCCAAGTAATCGATGCAACGTTTTTGCTTGGCTTGGTAAAACTTCACGTTCTTTTTCTGTCAACGGCATACTTTTCAACGCATTACCAAGCGATTCCGTTAGCCTTGCCGCCGCTTTCCCTGTTGGAGCCGCCAGTTCAATTTTTAATTGTTGTTCAGTTCGAGTTTCCAGCTTAATTAGAGCCGCCAGTATACGAGCAACTGTCGTTGTTTTCCCTGTACCTGGCCCCCCTGAAATAATGGAGACTCGGCTGGTTACAGCAACTGCAGCTGCAATTTTTTGCCAATCAATTTCGTTTGAAATAGGAAAAAGGCTATCTAACACAGCTTGAATTTGTTGATTCTGGCTATTTTTAACTGATGTGTTAGAGAAAAAATGTGCAACACATTGCTCATACTGCCACATCCGTTGAAAATACAAATAATTTTCCGAAAGCAATAACGGAGAAAGTCTATTTTCTGATGTTAAAGAAACCGCATCTGAGCTTTGCACAGCTTGATAAATCTTTTCTTCGTCGGGATGCCCCATTTTCTGCCAGAAATCATTAGCAAGCTCTTGGTGTCGCCCTGAAAATAGGTTATCAAGTGTCACGTCGGATAATGCTAAACACACATGCCCCGTCATGGTTTCTGCACTCAGTAGCGCAGCAATAACCAATAAAATAGGACTATTTTCATCAGCAATGCTGTAAGCAAATTGCACATCTAAAGGCGTAAAAATGTGCTCTTCAATCCCTCGATTAAAAAGAGATTTCATTAGTATGCCTCCTTGTCGGGTGTATCGCTAAACAAGTGGTCGAAAGCTTGAATAAACTCTTTTACAGGACGATAAAAGAAAATACCATTTTGTGAATTAACGTTATCAATCCCTCTTAAGAAGAGATAATACACACCACCGAAATACGTTTCGTAATCATAGTCTGGTAAACGTTGTTTTAAATAGCGATGTAGCGCTAAAGAATATAATTGATATTGTAAATCATAACGATGGTCGATCATGGCTTCAGCCATCGCTTCTTGAGTGTAGTATGAAGCATCTTCACCAAGGTAATTCGATTTATAATCAAGTAAATAGAATTTTCCATTCCAATAGAATGTTAAATCGATAAACCCTTTTAAAATCCCCTGAACTTTTTCAAAATTCAATGGTGGGCACCGCTTAGATAACGGGTCATATTCATGCGTTATATTATCTACGTTTTTTGCATTAATAATGGCGTCAATAGGCAAATAAAACTGCATTTCATCTAGCTGGTCTTGCGGCTGCAATGCAGATAAACAGAGCCCATCCTCAGCAAGGGGGGCTTCTACGATTGCCTTTAACCACTCCTGCAACATTGGAGCCCATTCAACATCAAACCCTGAACTTTCGAGTTTTTCTGTTAACCAGTCGAGTGCAACAGGCTCACTAAAGCTAATTTCTTCCATCAATGTATGCAAAAAAGTTCCGGGGGATGCACCTTTAGGAAATTGATGAGGGGTTAAGGTATTAGCGCTTTCATCTTCTTGTTGCTCGATATCAATACTAGCCTCAACATCCATTTTAGGTGCCAATGAATTTGCAAACTGTAATGGAGAGATAGTTTGCTCATCTTCTGAATGGCTTGCCCCATAACTCAGCCCTGAGTAGCTTGTTACTCGCCAATAATCGTCAAAATAGCGTGTTAGCTCCCTAGCCATTAAATCATCATGCATTTGTGTATCGAGAACTAGTCTTTTAGATTCAACCTGATCAATAGAAATGACATCAATAATTTCGTTACTAATCTCACTTAACATACTATTTAGCAGCGAATAATCTCCTGCTTCTCCTTTTTGGATAACATAACCGAGTGCCGATAAATGTAAGTCAGTTTCTCCACTTTTCTTTCTATTCCCCTTTATTAACGGGGCAATACCAACACTACAATGGTAAATAGCACGAGTTAATGCCACATATAATAAACGAAGATCTTCTGCTAAACGTTCTTCATCTGCTAAAGCAACAGTTTCATCACTATCTTCTATATCTAACCTCGTGCCATAGTCATTTCGGTCATGATATAAGCCTTTAGATTGCGGTAAGAAATTACTGGCAAAAGGTAACCATACAATTTTATATTCAAGGCCTTTAGATTTGTGGATTGTACTAATTTGAACAAGGTGTTTATCACTTTCCAAGCGCATCTGCTGTGCGTCTGATTGGTGGTCAGGATGAGCTATTTGTTGCGCTAACCAGCGTGTTAGTGTGTGCTCACCTTCAAGTTGAAGTGACATTTCCTGCAATAGCTCACCGATATGCATGACGTCCATTAACCGCCTTTCACCATCAGTCGCAGATAATAATGTTTCAGCAATATGACGCTGTGACATTATCATTCTTAGCATTGGCAATACGCCTCGCTTTTGCCAGACGGTCAAATAGCGAGAGAACTCATCAACAAGACCCTCCCATGCTTTTTCATCATGGTTAAGCACATCAATATCTTCAGCTGTTAGTCCTAAAATCCCTGTCGCGAGTGCACTTCGTAATACCCGTTCTTTTTCAGGGGCCAACACCGCCTGTAATAGCCATAATAAATCCCTAGCTTCAGGTGTTGAAAATACACTTTCACGATTTGACTGAAAGACAGAAGGAATATTTAACTGATTTAAAGCATCTCGAATCAACACAGCTTCACGACGACTGCGCACCAGCACGGTAATATCTGACGTAGCCACAAAAACCTGTTTTTCATTATTTTTAAAGTAAGTTTCACCATCTAACCCACCTTGAAGATATTGTGCAATTTGCGCTGCACACTGTTTCGCAATGGCTTGTTCATATTCAGATACGGAAACCGCTTCTGCATCTAACTGCCAAAAAGTGAGCGCTTTGACTTCATGATTTTTGTGGACCAGTTTTTTCCCTGCATTTTGTTGTGCGAAATTAACAGGCTGGAATGGTATTTGTTCAAAAATAAAAGGTGATTGGCAATGGCTAAACACGCGATTTATGGCTTCAACCATACTTTGTGATGAACGATAGTTAGTTTCTAATGTGTAGTGAGCACTAACTTCCTTTTTCGCTTCAATATAGGTAAAAATATCTGCGCCACGAAAAGCATAGATGGCTTGTTTTGGATCGCCGATAAATAAAAGAGCCGTATTATCAACACCTTGATAAATTCGCTGAAAAATACGGTATTGCTGTGCGTCTGTATCTTGGAACTCATCAATCATCGCCACAGGAAAGCGCTGGCTAATCGCCTGTGCTAAGAACTTTCCGCCATCATGGCTAAGCGCACGATCCAAGCGAGTTAAAAGGTCATCAAAACCCATCTCCCCACGGCGGTGTTTTTCATCCGCTATCGTCTGCCTAACTTCTGAAATCGCTAATGGAATAACAATATCTTTTAAAGTTAATGATTGAGTGAGTAACGTCTCAATTTGCTGAAAAACCTCGTGCTCAGGGCCTTGGCCACTTTTTGATTTCTCATGCAATACTGTTTGAGAAAAACGAATAAGATCTTTTGGAAAGTCATAATCTTGGGTTACTTCTTCTGCCCATTGACCAATTTTTATTAGCCAACTAGGCAAAAAACGAGAACTGTAACTTCGTTTATCAACGTCAGAGTCCGCAATTAGCTTTTCGAAATCCCCTGCATTTTCTCGCCAAGATGATTTCACTGATTCAATCAGAGAAATTAAGCGTTGGTGCCGTTCCTCCAATGACTCTTGAACCTTGGGCTGATTAATAATGAGCGGCATATCCCCTTGTAGAAAAGGCCTTATTTCAGCTAAAAGCGCTTCAGGACCATTCCATTCGGACTGCACGACTTTAGTCATTGAATAATCAAGCGGGTAAAAATGACGGCGCCAAAAATCTGCACAAGCCTGCTTTTGAATCGGAAATTCATCTTGGATCATTGTTTGCTCAAAGAGTACTCCTGATTCAAATGCATTATGCACTAGCATTCTTTGGCAAAATCCATGGATAGTATAAATGGCGGCTTCATCCATTTGCCGTTCAGCAGCCAATAACCACTCTTCTGCAAATTTTAGTTGCTCTTCACCTGAAAGCTCACCTAGTAATTCCAGATACTCAGGTTGAGATTCAAACCCAACCCCATTTCGTAAGCAAACCAAACGCATTTCATGAATTCGCTGGCGAATTCGCCCACGCAATTCATTCGTTGCGGCTTCCGTGAATGTCACAACCAATATTTCTTCAACACTAAGCGGCCTAGGAAACGCATTTTCGCCCCCCAGACCTAATAAAAGTCGCAGATAGAGTATACCAATGGTGTATGTTTTTCCTGTCCCTGCCGAAGCTTCAATCAGTCTTTGT
The DNA here is from genome assembly GCF_058246155.1 of Providencia sp. UF-183. Classification (NCBI taxonomy): domain Bacteria; kingdom Pseudomonadati; phylum Pseudomonadota; class Gammaproteobacteria; order Enterobacterales; family Morganellaceae; genus Providencia; species Providencia sp. UF-183. Next base: position 64,921 of record NZ_JBSICD010000024.1, read on the forward strand.
CCACTTAGTGGCAAAGAAAATACATTCAATAATTGGGACTCTACCTGCATTTTATTCACTCAGCATCTTCCTTTATTGGCAAAATCTTTTGTAACTCTGAAGCTGTTGGGTAAAACACCCAGCCTTTCAATTGAGCAAAACCGGACTTATCGTCAACACCTTGACCAATGACTTGCGATGTTAACGCTAGCCCTTTGCGTTTAATGACTGCATTTTCATAATATTCAATGACTTGATTTTTAGTTGCTGACCCTAAAGCTGATAACACTTTATCACGAGTATCAAAGCTAAAAATATTGCGTGAAAAGTCTGATGAATAACGTCCTAGCTCTTCGTAGAATGTCTGCGGTGGCTGGTTCATTTCAGTGATAATTGATTGTTTATACTGATTAAATTCATCAACTGGTAGTTTTTTAAGCTTATCTAAGGCCTGAATATAAAATGCTTGATAGCGCGTGTTAAGATAATCTGGTGTCTTAGCATTGCTTTGTAGTAAAAAGCCCATCCCCCACTGATCACCTAAGCCAGATTTAAATGCAAATACTGCATAACCTAGCTGCTCATTAGTCCTTAATTGATCATAGAACCAAGGCTGAATCACCTTCGCTAAGATACCTGACAACACTGCGCCATCTATACGGCTATAACCATCTGGCACAAAGATTTCAGCAAGCGCGTTATCGGTACTATTCCCTTGTTTATGGAAATCAGCTAAATAGTTTTTATCAATAACGACCACATCGCCACGCCACCATTCAGTCCCCTCACTATTTAATAGCTTTTGAGCATCCTGAATTGTTTTGATGCTTTGCGACTCATTAATGTTACCGAAAACGAGTGCTTGTAATGCCGCGCTTTTCACCAATAGCTGGCGATAATGCGTTAGGTCACTAAGTGATATTTTATCCAACTCTGCAAGGCGCTGTTCTTGTTCAAAGTAAGGGACACTATTAATACGCTGAAGAGGTTGCATTGCTAATTCATAAGCTTTCGCATTATTTGCGACAGCAATTTGTTCCTTATACCAAGATTTTGCCTGTGCTAACTCTTGCTCTGTAGGCTCAAAGCTTAAATACAGCTTAGTCATGGACAAAAAGAGCTCAGGTAAATGTTGGGTATAACCGCTGGCATTAAGCTGTAAGCCAACACCTTGAGAAACGGAAACAGACATTCCTGCAACCGATGCTTGATATTGCAGTTCATCCATTTTTAATGAAGAAATATATTGCAGTAATGCCCCTGTCACTTGGTCTTTCGCAGTTTGGTCACCTTGTTTTGTACGCAAAGACAACGTGATACTTGCTTTTGGCTCATCTGCAAAATATTGGCTTGGCATATATAACACACGAGTATTTCCTTTTTCATAAATAAACTCAGGGTGTTTATAGACCTTTTCAGATTTAATTAATGGTAGTTTATCGGCAATATAAGGGTTTAATGTTGGTAATTTAAAGTGCATTTTTGACTCTAAACTATCCCAATCTTTAAACTGTTTTTGCGTGATCTGATCAACTTGGTAAGGTGCTTCGACAAAATACGCTTTTTTGTTGCTTGGTTCGTCAGGGCTAATAAACCAAATTCGCGCATTTTTAGCCGTCAGCTCAGATAGACGTTGCTTAATAGCAGCAGGGTCATATTTATCCGCAATATAATCAGAATCAAGTACATGATTAACAGGGACATCTATCATTTGATCAGATAACCATTCGATGTAGTTCATATCCCTAACAACTGAACCATAACGGAAAGATAAGTTAAGCACTTTTGAAATTTCATCAAAGTAACTTTTGCTTATGCCATCATTTTTGATTAAATCAATATAAGAAAAGATAGCGGCAATAATCTGGTCACGCTCCTGCAACCCTTTATCCGTTAAAGTGACATAGATAGAAAAAGAACCATAATTTCTGTCTGCATTTGGCGATGCTGATGCACTTATCCCTTCAGCTAAACCTTGTGAAATCAGCCAGTCAGCTAATGTTCCAGGGCTACGATTTCCAAGTAAGTAACTAATATAACTATCACTTTTGCTACGAAAATCCGCCATGTTATTTTTAATGCTAAACTCAATTTGAATCGCTTTTTGCGGTTGAGCTGGCACGTAATGAATAATAATGCCTTTTTCTTTATCTGTAACCGCTTGAGTACTAATGGCTGGAACACTGGCATTAAAATTAGGAATACGACCAAATGTTTCTTGCGCTATTTTCGCGAGAGAATCAATTGATTGATCACCATAGAGAACACCATTCATCAAATTCGCTGAATAATAATGTTTATAAAAACCAACAAGCTCATCCTGTAATTTACTGTTAGGCTTATCTTTTAACGTTTCTAAGTTACCACCAGAAAAACGAGAATTAGGATGTTGCGGGTTTAGTGTTTCAGAACGCACTTGCCATATACGCATTCCATCGCGAGAACGTGCCATCGTTAGTTCCGCATTAACCGCATTACGCTCTCTATCTGCATTGATAGGATCTAATAACGGTTCTGCTAATGCATCAGCTAATCTGTCAGTCGCTTCTTTTAAGGCGCCATTCTCTACTTCAAAATAGTATGCTGTACGATGAGGTGCTGTACTTGCATTATGACTACCGCCATGTTTTTGTAAAAACTCAGAAAAGCTACTTGGCTCAGGGTATTTTTTAGAACCCATCAATACCATATGTTCTAAATAGTGAGCTAAGCCTAATTGGCTGTCTGGGTTTTCAATACTTCCTACAGGGATGGAAACGGCAGCCAATGATTTGGTTGCTTTAGCATCAGAAACCAATAAAACCGTCATATCATTATTCAGCTTTATTGCCTTATACTCGCGAGGATCGCTTTCACTCTTATTAATAGTTTCAGGCAACAATTGCCAGAGTGGTTGAGCCGCAATAGCAACAGCACTGCCACACCCTAATACTATGAATAATAAGAATAGTTGGGCGATCTTTTTGGATAAATATTGCATCCTATAATGCACTCCCGTTATTTTAAATATTTAGTCATTGGCTGTAAAAAACGCTGAGTATTCTGTATCAGCGACTGAACCATTGTACTGTTCAAGTTTCTACAAGCCCTCAACACGTAATCATCTTCCATCTCGCCTTTTTTCATCGAACTCCCTTGCAGACTTTGAATTAAGGCTGATAATGCTTTTTGTTGGCTTTCTTCTGATGAAAAGTCATATTGCTTCGTTTTTTTATCAAAACAAGCCGTTAACCAATTCCAGCCACTTTGGTTTAAAAGAATTAATGGCGTGTTTAGACCTTCACAATAACCTTTTACTAAGCTTTTTAAGTAACCTAATGCGTCATCTTGTTCAATGGATGAAAACTGCCAAATACTGTTATCACGCCCCAATGCAACACTTTCCCCTTCACCAACCTGAGCATTAAAAAAAAGATGCTCAATCCATAATTGAATACCGTCATTTGCAGTTAGGTAAGCTGGCCGATAACGTAATATGCCTGCTTCGTGCACATTCTTAAGCTGACCTGTAATTTTGATCCCATCTATTTCACAATCTATTGGGTAATCAAACTGCTGAACCTCATACTCTTTTATTTTTTCAGCGAGAGGAACAATTTCATTGAGTTGTTGTTCCCAAAAAAGCTGACCAAATTGTTTTGCAGGCAATTGCCCCGATGCTTTAAGCGCATGATAAAAAGGATCAGGGCTTTCCTCTTTGACAAGCAAATCTAAAATTTGATCATTAATTTTATAGCGTTGTAACCGCCCAAGAATAAAAGGTTCCTCTTCAGGAAGTTCAGTTTCTTCAATTGAAAAATGCACTTTCAGACGCTGCTGGAAAAATGCACGAATAGGGTGGCGATAAAAACGCAAAAGTTGCTCCAAGGAAATATGCGTAATTTCCTCTTCAGGATCTTTGAGAACTGAACAAAAAGAGTTTTCTACTCGCCCGGTTGTCTTAGCCGCTGGTAACCACTCTTTTGCAAAACTTTGATAAGGTGTTTGAGGAATATAGTTTTCTTTCGCAAAAGGTACTCGGGTATGCTGGGTGACCAGATGAGATTTTAACTGCTTAGAACTATCATCAATATTAAGTAACTCATCACCTTCCAAGCAGAAGCTTTGACAAATATAATCAAGTAATTCAGACACTAAGACAGACGGGTTACATGGTTGATTATCACGAATTGAAAGACCAATATAGCTGATATAAAGCTGCTTAGTTGCCGAATTGAGCGCCTCTAAAAAAAGGTATCGGTCATCATCTCGACGCTTTCTATCTCCTCTTGCAGGTTTCTCTGCCATCAAATCAAAACCTAGAGGTGGAATGCTTCGTGGGTAAATGCCATCATTCATGCCAAGCAAGCAAACGACCTTAAATGGAACAGAACGCATTGGCATCAATGTACAAAAGTTGACTGCTCCGGCTAAAAAGCGTTGGCTCATTTTTTCGTCATCAAAACGAACTGAAAGCTCGTCTCTGATCAAGCGCAGTGGAATAGGTTTGTCATAACCTGATCCCATAGCATTTTCGATGATTTGATGCCACTGTTCGGTTAAAAGAGCCAGAACTAGCTCTGTCTCACTATCAACTATAAAGCAGCTATCAATAAGTTGCTGACAAAGTTCTTTCCATTTATCAAGTGGTCGTTCTTGCTCTAATATTGTACGCCACTCTCTTAATGTATTAATCAATAAAGCTAATTTACCCGCTAATTGTGCAGCTAAGCCACTACATTCATCATAAGGCAAAATACCGTTCCATGGCCCATTTCGGCTATCCATCGCATAACCTAATAACATTCGGCTCAAACCAAATTGCCATGTATTTTGCCCTATAACAGGTAAAGCAAACGAGCGTACATTGTCATCATCTAATCCCCAACGGATCCCTGACTCATTCACCCAACGACGCAATAAACTTAGCTCACTTTCATCAATTCCAAAACATTGAGAAAAAGCCTTAACCTCAAGTAAGGCGAGGACTTGTTCTGTTGAAAAACGGCTTTGAGGCAAATCTAACAACATAATAAATGCTTGTAAAATTGGATGGGCTTGCAAAGCTTTTCTGTCAGAAATAGAGAATGGAATATAGCGCGTGGATGCAGCATTACCAAAAACAGATTGAATATAGGGAGCGTAGCTATCGATATCTGCTACCATAACAATCACATCCCTTGGTGTTAAGGATGGATCCTCCTCAAAAATAGCCAGCAAACGGTCTTGTAATACTTCAACTTCACGTTGTGCACTGTGGCATAAATGGAATGTTATGGAATCATCCCATTCTTGTATTAATCTTTTTCCTTGGCTCGTTTCATAGCTTGCCAATGTTGTGCCAAGCTGAGCATGGTTTTCAAGGTCTAAAATATCTTGCTGGATATTTTCTAGTAGGCTCGCCCTACTGGTATCAACATAAGCAAAAATTTCATTCGCTGTATCAATTTGAGAAATAAAATATAAATTATCTCGCCCCAGCTTTCCCCACGAAGCTAGTAACGGATTAACAATATCCTGCTCACCATCATCATTAAATAGATGAGGTACATGCTCTTCAATTTTAAAACGTGATATTTCATGTTTATCAAGATAATGGCGTAATTTTCTTTGTTGTAGCTTAGCTAAAAAAGAGGCACTTTGAATATCCCCCCAATAGTAACGACAGGGGTTTGTAAACATCAAATGGATATCTGTATGCTCTGCAATTGCACTCAAAGCTTGAAGATAAACAGGAGGAAGAGATGAAACTCCACAAATAAAAATACGCTTAGGAAGCATTTTTCCTAAAGAGGGTGTACTTTGCAATTTGCCAATAAAATTTTCGTATAAATTAGCGCGGTGCCAAGGTGATTGGTTTAATTCATTTGAGTATTCAACTAGACATAACCACAGCCTTTTTTGCCATAGTTGATTGGTACTAAGCCCTTCTATTAGCTCATTTTGTTGCCATTTTTCAATCCATTGAGGCCGATAAACTAAATATTGGTCAAAGAGGTCTGCAACTCTGCCCGCAAGCTGATGAAGTTTTCTTTTGTCTGTATCATGCTGCAAATAATGCCTTAACGGTTCAAATTCTTCCTCATCAATAACAGTGGGTAAAATCGTCATTAATTTCCATGTCATTGCTTGCTTGGTATATGCACTTTCTTTCGGAATATCTGGCAGGATGCATCTAAACATATCCCAGATAAATGTAGCTGGAAGTGGGTAGTTTATATTCGCTGCAATCCCAAATTGTTTTGCGAGTTCAATCTGTAACCACTGGGACATTCCAGGGCTTTGCACTAAAATAATTTCCTGCTCAAAAGGATGCGATAAAGGTTCATTTTTCATTAAATGAGCAATGAGCTCTTTTAACAAATCTAATTGGTTAGAATGATAGACTTGAAACATGACGCTCTCCTATTGAGCAATACCAACGGCTAAGCGAAAGCCGTTGCCTAGGAATAAGTAATGAAACCATCAACTCAGAGCAAAACTCCGCTGGGTAGCGGTGATTGCGTTCAATCTTCCCAACAGAGTATCGTAAATCTGTATCAATGAAAGGCCTTTCCGTCTTCGAAATTTCATCATTTGGTATTCTTTGGTTTTCTAATACACTATGCAATTCTCTGATAGCCATTGAACTCTTATATAATTGATTAAAATTCAACATGATATATTGTGTATAGTTTAACAAAGCAATAAGCAAGATGGCAAAAACGACCATAGCAATTATAGATTCTATTAATGCAAACCCTTGTTGATGTATTTTCACAAACAAAATCCCTTTTGTTTAACTGGGCAGTAATCTAACCAACCATTCTTACGAGGCGTAATTTTCTGTTTCAGAGCATCCCATTCAACCCATTGATATACTTTAATATCTAAGCCATCCTTATAAGGGCTTTGACCCGATAAAATAGAAATTGAACGACTATAAGGTTTTAAGCAACTTGTCCAATTTTGTGTTGCATTCTGCTGACAAATCCATTTTTTCTTTATATTCGTTTCCCAAGATAATGTTAGCCCCCATGCCAATGCCGATTCAGCCCGATTAAACTCATTATAATATTTCGTTTCTTTGTGCCACTCATCCTGTGCACGTCTTTGGAAAAAATGGAGAGAGCTGATTAATAACAAGCCCATTGTCATTAAAACCACAGTCATCACTAAAGCAATATTACCTCTTTGGCTGTCCATTTTTACCATTATAAATTCCTAAGTTTTACAGCAATTCGATAATCAAAGGCCTGTCTAGGTAATAACTTTGTTTCAACACTCATAACAACTTCAAGTAGTTGAATATTCATAAGCCAATTAAAGGACAATTTTTTTACAGTCACCAATTTTGCATCAAACAATGACTGCCAGCGTGTTCCTCTACAATCCCTAACATTCCGGTTTGACTCTAACTTTCCATTATTTAACCGATAACCAAAAAAATCTGTCTCAGTTGTTTTTGACTTAACATCAACCCATTTTCCTGATAAATCTTGGTCATAAGCAAAAATGATACACGTGTTTCTCCCCTCACTTAATGATTTAGCACTAATCGCTATCGGCTCACCAGCACAGTCAGAATCGCTACAATAACCAATACGCCTAAAGTCCTTTTCCATATTCAGTAAGATTTGCCAGACCTCCCTATTTAACTGATATTGAAAATACGCTCTATAAGCTTCCTTAAAGATTGAAGGAATACTACTCATCACAGCAATACAAATAAGGCTACTTATCGCCATCGCAACCAACATCTCTATTAACGTAAATCCCCTTTGTTTTGTCTTGTTTAAGTAACGTATTGGGATCAACATTTAGGTACTCCAGCCACACTGCGATGTGAACACGTTCTAACCCGCCCTAAAGCAGACATGTAAACAGAAATAGCATCATTTTTATTCTTTAACTGAAAACTAAATGCGCGGCTTGTCCCTTGCTTTCCATATAAGTCAACTGAGGTTCGTGTTGATTTAGCAAGCTCAATTCCCTGATATTTATCAGACGTTATTTTTCCTAGCTCTTGGTGTGTATTTGCATCTTTAATGGATATCCACCAATTAGTTTTCCCTAAACTCACTAAAAGGATCTGATGCCGATTTAAATAAATCCCTTCTTTTACATAACCATAAATAAATTCAGATAGTTGCCTCGTCGTATCAACGAGTCGTTGCCGCTCTATGTGTTTTTGCCAGTAATACAACCCCGAAAAAGTAGTCAAAGAACAAATAAATAGCACAACTAAAACCTCAATTAATGTGAAACCTAGCTGCTGAATTTGGCTAAACCCGTTTTTCATAAATACCTCCGTGTATGGCATATATGCAAAGGAGAATTCTGCCTGAATTCACACACGTAACGAGCCAATATTTTCTTATTTACATAGCGCTTCCCAAAAGAATGTATATGCCCTAGACACATTCAAATTGTTTTGCGAAGCGCTTCGC
>NZ_JBSICD010000025.1:0-68910 GCF_058246155.1 Providencia sp. UF-183
AGTCCTGAGGTTGAGCCTGTTGTGATCTCGAGTGTCTTGACGACCCCTTTCTGATCTTGTTGCCCTTGGTTGTTTGGCGAAACAGGCGCAGGTGGCTGTACATTCAGGGTCTCTTTGTTGGAATCTTTGCCATTCACGGAAACATTAATTTGTTTGTCGCCACTTTGTTGCGCAGGCAGTTCGGCGGTGTAGCTACCGTCGGTATTTGGGGTCACCGGCAGGGTGTGTTTGTCGTTGCCAATGGTGACTTCGATATTTTGTACATCCTTGACAGGGTTGCCGTTTTTATCCGTTAGCTCTACTTTGATGGTCGGTTTGTCTCCCGCATTTGGGGTTTTTGTGTTTGGCGTAACAACGATATTTTCAACTGTGGAAATATCCGTATTATGGCTGACCGTTAAAACGGTTTTCGGGCTAAATATGCCATTCACATTTGCGGTGATATCAATATCACCAAGAGTTGTTAAGGAAAGATTAAGAGCATAGTCACTATGCCCATCATCACGCCAGTCAAGGTCTTTTCCTTTCATATTTCCTAGGTGAATATGATCAAAGTCGATATCTTCGATTGCATTACCAAAAATATCTTTTAGTGTGACCATGATCAGGGGGGTTTCACCTGATTTAAATGTCGTACGATCAGGGTTAATGTGTATCTCTATGCTATCAACGACACCTAAAGTTCCAATTGAACCTTTCCCGTCAGGGGTAACAGATTTAACAGAAGTTGCTACGCGAGTGGTAAAAGTACGCTCAAGGGAGATAATTTTGCCAATAGCAATTTGGATTTTATGCTCTCCTGCTTGTTGAGCTGAGATAGTCGTGGCATATATTCCTTTATCAACATCAACAGGCCAAATTTGGGTTGATTCTGTATTTTTATCAATAGTTACAGTGACATCATTATTAGCATTGATTATTGGGTTGTTTTGATTATCAAGTAATTGAAATAAAGCTCGGCTTTCCCTACCCGCATTGACTTTATCTACCTCTAGGATAGAAATCCGATGTGTCTTTCCACTCACGAACTCAACAGCTTGAGTTTCATTATGATGACTTACTGAAGCTGTAATTTCACTCACTCCTGCTTTGAAACTGGTTAATGTTACTTCAACAATTCCATCTTCATTGGTGATTGCTTTATCGACTACCTTGGCATGGGTTGCTGAAAAGAGAACCTCTTGGTCAGTGATGGGATTTCCATTATTATCAGTAACATAGACTTTTACTGAATTGGTCGTATTGCCATCAGCAACAGCTCCCGTCTGAGTCACAATAAAGTGACGGATATGTGCTTCAGTAATATCCGACTTGAAAACGACTTGAGCTTTTACTGGCTGATGACTGCCAGTGTAAGCACCCACTTCGTATGTCCCTGCAACCTGTGATGTAAACTGGACCTGTGTTTCACCTTTTGAATTGGTGGTTGCCGTGTATTCCCAGGGTTTAGCGACTTTCATCGCTTGCATTTTTTTGCGGAGTTCCCGATGAAATTCAGGTTGGGTTGCTGCACCAGTTTTTGTTTTTTGCGCGGCAAGTGTTAGCGCGTTTGGTAAAATAAAGACCACTTTTGCGCTAGGCACGACGTTTCCATGAGAGTCTTTGACAACGACATTGATGCTGTTGACATCATTACCATTGGCGAGGCCTTTTCCTTGGGATTTAATATCATTGGGGCTAATGCTAATGACCCCTGCATTGGTAATTTCAATTAACGTTTCTGCAACGGGGGATGCATTACCTTTGGTATCAAAGGCGGTTCCTTGTAAGCGGTAACGGTTAAGCTTTTGAGCAGCTTCCGCCGTATTGGCGGTTTTATAAGTTGGTAAAATGACGGCCGCGGTTTGATCGGTAGAACTGATTGAACCACCCGCAGCCAGTAGCTCAGGTGCTTGCCATTCAATTTGCTTAAGCGGGTATTTACTACTGAAAGATTTTACAAGCGAAATAGCTTGCCCAGTTTCACCCTGAATTTTGGCGGGTAATGACAGGTGCAATAAGGTTTTCTTTTGGTAATCGAGAATAATATTGTTATTACGCTCGACAAAATCATAGCGGTTCCCTGATAGGCGACGAGCATCAGCCACTTTAGTTGGATCTAAATGATGAGCTAAGCTTTTACCAAGCGTCCACGTAAATTGAATTTTAGCCTGAGTCTCTTTTTTGCCCTGACTCCCGATTTTATGGTTAGCATTAAGGGTTAGTAACGGGAATGGTGTCCAGTGAGCGCCGATAGTTGCTGCTTTCGGATTTTTTTGACGTTTTGTTTTTCCGAAGAGTGCAACGCTATCACCATAATATTGTTCATATTTAAGGTTTCCACCCAAGTGTGGATAATCAGGTAACCAACCTTCTGCTTGGATATCCCAACCATTGGCTGGCTTGGCATTGAAATCATGGTTTAATTCAGAAGTGCTTTTCCATGAGCTTAAAGCGAAGTAGGTATTGGCGTTAACTTTAAGATAATCTTGCCAGTATTCCACGCCAACGCCTGCTCGTGTATGGTACTGAGAAAGGTCGTGGTCGATAAACGCATTAATACCAAGCGTATTTTTTTCATAAAAACGGCGTAAGCCAATGCCATTATTTGTTTGCAGTCGGCCATCATTGCGATGAACACTATGCTGTGTAAATAGCAGAGTGTCGGGTTGATCATACCAAGGGATCAGCCAATCCAATTGGGAGTTTTTAACGGATAATTTCTTATCAAGATTAATGCTTAGTTTGGCATTACCGGCTTTAGATAACCAACCCTCAATCTCTTTTGTGGCTTCATTCGCAGCTTTATTCCGTGCGTAATTCTGCGCCATATCGGACAGATCTTTAGTCTTTTTCTTCTGTGAAAGAAAAGTTCCCAGTGTTTTACTGTACTCGGCGACTAAACGTTCCGTATTGTCTTCAGCAATAATATTGTCGCTGCCTAATGTTGGCAGGTCATTGTTATCCAACATTTTTGCATAGCTGGGGATAACGGGCATAATGGCGGATGACCAGATAGCCGTAAATATGACAAAGCCGTTAGCGATTTTTTGTTTAACGGTTAAAGAAGCGGGGCTCATTCAATGTATTCCTAATAGCGAAAATTAACGCGGCTATTTTGGAATGCACCTTAGGGTAAGAGCTTGTGAATTAATTTGACTTAAAAAGAAGCGAATTTTGCAAGTTGGAAAAGATAAGAATGTTAGGTCTTGTCGCGACGAAAATTACAAGAAGAAAAAGGCAATGCAAAAAACAACGTTAATCTAATTGGAAAACTTTGGAATCTTTTCTTCGCAATATAAAACAAAGAGATAGATAGAGGAATTATGGAACTGACTTTTTTGGGCACCAGTGCTGGCGTGCCAACAAAGGAACGGAATGTCACCAGTATGATATTAAATTTGGTCGGCATTCGAAAAAGTTATTGGCTGTTTGACTGTGGTGAGGGGACACAGCACCGCATCCTCAATAGCCCATTTAAAGCGCCAAAAATTGAGAAGATATTTATTACCCATTTGCACGGTGACCATATTTTTGGGTTGCCAGGGCTATTGTGCAGCCGCTCAATGGGAGGCTCGACAGACCCTTTAACACTTTATGGGCCTAAAGGGCTCAAGCAATATATTGAAACGGTGTTGTCCATCAGTGTGTCTTATATGACTTACCCGCTTGAAATTATTGAGATTGAAGCGGGTCAATTATTTGATGATGGTGAGTTGATTGTAACGGCTTACCCCCTTGATCACCGTGTAGAATGTTATGGCTATCGCATTGAAGAACACGCCAAAAGTGGGCCGCTAGAGGCGAGCAAATTGGCGAGTGATAACATTCCCCGTGGCCCATGGATGCAAGCACTCAAAGCGGGAGAAACCATTACTCTGGAAGATGGCCGTGTGGTGAATGGCGCAGATTACCTAGGTGAGCCTATCCCCGGTAAAGTTATTGCTATTTTTGGTGACACGCAACCAACCCCACTGGCGTTTGAGCTGGCTAGAAATGCGGATGTGATGGTGCATGAAACCACGTTAGAAGCGGCTTTTGCAGAAAAAGCTAACGAACGAGGGCATTCAACGACGGTACAAGCGGCACAATTAGCCCGTGAAGCTGGGGTAAAACGTTTTATTGCCACCCATTTGAGTGGGCGTTATATGAGCGAAGATATTCCAAGGCTACTCGCAGAATGCCAAGCTGAATTTGCAGCAACCCAAATCGCGGAAGATTATTTGACGGTGAAGATTTGACGCCATTTTTATAATGTGTCGAAAAATCAGTAAAAAACGTACACATTTTGGCGTTGTGTTGATTGAGTCGACACGTCGATAAAACGTGTCGAAAAATACGCTCTAAATAGACAAATAGCGTGTTTAGTAAATCACTTTGACAAACCCATTGCGACAGTATGTTTCATACTCATCAGAAAGCTGCCTGTTTGTGACTATCACATCAAATTGTGACAATTCCCCCATATTGGCTGTCGCTACTTCATCAAACAAGTTATAAGGCGCCAATAAAATTTTACGAATGGATTTTTCCATCGCTTTTTTCTTCATAGGTAAATCGTCGATATTATAACAAGTTACGCCATAAGTACCGTGGACACCTGCGGCAGAAATAAAGGCTTTTTTGGGGTTGATTGAGTCAAGCAAGGAAGGCAAAGAAGGGTTGTAAAATGAGTCACTTTTGGGACGATATTCACCGCCACACAATAAGGCAGTGGCATTTTTTTTCTGGCTAAGGGCGAGAAAAACGTTATGGGAATAACAAATTCCCGTAAAGCTGATTTCTTCAGGGATAAGAGAAATCAAGGTTGCCATTTCAATGCCATTATCAAAGAAAATAACGTCATCCTCTGTGACCATACTGGCTGCGAGGTTAGGAATGTAGAGTTCTTCGGTTTGATCTGGCGTGAAAACATCGGCTTGCTGCTCTTGGGCAACTAAGTTAGCAGGTTGGGTAACAGAAACAATATAGCCACCAAGCAGTGACATCGGAATAGGGCCTTCTGCATCTGCGCTGAGGTCTCGGCGAATGGTCATTTCAGAGACTTCGAGTATCCTAGCAGCTTCTTTTAGATGAATGCGTCCTGAACGTTTCAAACATTCACTTAAGCGGCGAAGGCGTTCTTTTTGTTTAGTTTCTATCACCCTACAATCCTTTTATGATATACAAAATTGGCGCGGTTAGACCGCGCCCCATCACTTAGTAGTCACTCGGCTTGGTTGCCGTTCCTGTGACAATTGCAACACTGGCACTTGCACCAACACGGTTTGCGCCTGCTTCAATCATTTTAATCGCCGTTTCACGGTCACGTACGCCACCGGATGCTTTTACGCCCACTTCGCTGCCAACCACTTTACGCATTAATGCAACATGGTGTTCGGTTGCACCCATTGTACTGAAACCTGTTGAAGTTTTCACAAAACCGACGTTAATTGTGCGGCAAATTTCACAAACTTGTGTAATTTCTTCATCCGTTAACAGACAATTTTCTAAAATTACTTTTAATGTGGCATTGCCGCAGGCGGCAAATACGGCTTCAATGTCTTTACGGACAAAGTCTAAATCGCCACTTTTTAACATGCCAACGTTAATCACCATATCCACTTCATCTGCACCACGGCGTACCGCTTCAGCCGCTTCAAACGCTTTTGCTTCGGTTAAGCAGGCACCTAATGGAAAGCCTACCACACAGCAAACTTTGACGTCGCTGTTTTTTAAAAGCTCACTAGCTAAAGGAACATACCCTGTATTCACACATACGGAAGCAAAGTGGTATTCAGCCGCTTCTGCACATAATTTTGTGATATCACTGACAGTCGCGTTAGCAGCAAGTAAAGTGTGATCAATATATTTTGCTAAGTCTTGCATTTTCAACTTTCCTATATAAATGTGGGATATACAACAAAGAATGAGGAAATGTGGTAGATGTAACACTTGATCATTCGTTATTCGAGATCCTAATCACAAATGATATTTTTGCAACATGATAATGTTACTATCATATCATTATGTGATTTATTTAACACGAGGGGCATCATGGATATAGCAGTTATTGGTTCAAACATGGTTGATTTGATCACTTACATCGATCAAATGCCAAAAGAAGGCGAAACGTTAGAAGCGCCCGCTTTCAAAATTGGTTGTGGTGGTAAAGGTGCGAATCAGGCGGTTGCCGCTGCTAAATTAAATTCGAAAGTGATTATGTTAACCAAAGTTGGGGATGACATTTTCGCGGATAACACCATCCGTAACCTTGAATCTTACGGTATTAACACCCGTTATGTTGAAAAAGTACCTTGCACATCAAGCGGTGTTGCGCCGATTTTCGTCAATCAAAACTCATCAAACAGTATTTTGATCGTTAAAGGAGCCAACAAATTCTTATCACCGGAAGATATCGACCGTGCAGCGGAAGATCTGAAAAAATGTAAGTTGATCGTCCTGCAATTAGAAGTGCAGTTAGAAACGGTTTACCACGCAATCTCATTTGGTAATAAAAATGGCATCCCTGTGCTGCTTAACCCAGCCCCTGCGCAGCGTTCGCTCGATCTGGATTTTGCTTGCCGGTGTGATTTCTTTGTCCCAAATGAAACGGAATTAGAAATTTTAACCAATATGCCAGTAGACACGATGGATAACGTCCGCCGTGCAGCACAATCTCTGCTGGATAAAGGGTTGAAAAACCTCATTGTGACCTTAGGGGAAAAAGGCGCTCTGTGGATGACCCGCGATAGCGAGTTACATATACCGGCAATCAAAGTGAATGCCATCGATACGAGTGGTGCGGGGGATGCCTTTATTGGCTGCTTCTCTCATTACTATGTACACACGGGGAATATTGAAGAAGCACTGAAAAAAGCAGTGATGTTTTCTGCATTTAGTGTGACAGGGAAAGGGACTCAATCTTCTTATCCAAGTGTTGAGCAATTCAATGAATTTGTGCAAATCAACACTTCAAACGCATAGCTAAATAATAAAACTCAACGTAGCTGAATACCCTTTGATGTATTAATCCGCCATTAGAGCTGAATAGGAACTCATAGGGTATAAATTATAAAAATATAAGGGTTACTATGAACATTAAGAACATCACTCAGTTACCTGATGGGTACCTGAGCCGGACTCCTCTATTCCAATTTATCCTACTATCGTGCTTATTCCCTCTGTGGGGATGCGCCGCAGCATTAAATGATATTTTAATTACCCAGTTTAAAAGTGTCTTTGAACTCAGTAACTTCGCCTCAGCTTTAGTACAAAGTGCGTTCTATGGCGGGTACTTTTTAATCGCTATTCCAGCCTCTTTAGTGATCAAAAAAACCAGTTATAAATATGCGATTATGGTGGGGTTAATTCTCTATATCGCCGGTTGCAGTATGTTCTTCCCTGCATCCCATATGGCGACTTATACCATGTTCTTGGCGGCAATCTTCGCCATTGCGATTGGTTTAAGCTTCCTTGAGACCGCGGCGAACACTTACAGCTCAATGATTGGCCCTAAGCAATACGCCACATTGCGCTTAAATATCAGCCAAACGTTCTACCCAATCGGAGCTGCGGGTGGGATCTTACTGGGCAAATATTTAGTGTTCTCTGAAGGGGATAGCTTACAAAGCCAGATGGCAGGCATGAATGCAGAGCAAATTCATGAATTCCGCTTAGCGATGTTGGAAAACACCCTCGAACCTTACCGCTACATGATTATGGTATTGGTCGTCGTGATGATCCTCTTCCTCATTACCAAGTTCCCGAAATGTAAAGTGGCAGAAACCCAAGATCATAAACGCCCAACCGCATTAGAAACCTTAAGATATTTAGCAAAAAATAGTCGCTTTAGAAAAGGGATCATCGCCCAGTTTTTATATGTAGGTATGCAAGTTGCGGTCTGGTCATTCACTATTCGTTTAGCGCTGGAAATGGGCGATATTAACGAACGTGATGCCTCGAATTTCATGGTGTACAGCTTTGCATGTTTCTTTATTGGTAAGTTTATCGCCAATATCTTAATGACTCGCTTTAATGCAGAAAAAGTCCTGATTATTTACTCGGTGATTGGTGCACTGTTCTTAATTTATGTTGCATTTATTCCGAGCTTCACCGCGGTCTATGCAGCGGTGATGGTGAGTATTCTGTTTGGGCCTTGCTGGGCAACCATTTATGCAGGCACATTGGATACGGTAGATAACGAACACACTGAAATGGCAGGTGCGGTGATTGTGATGGCAATTGTCGGCGCTGCTGTCGTACCCGCTATTCAGGGTTACGTGGCTGACGTACTGCACTCTTTGCAACTCTCTTTCTTAGTCTCCATGCTGTGCTTTGTGTATGTCGGTATTTACTTTGTGGGTGAACGCCGCTTTAAAGCCAAACAAGAGGCTAAATAACGTCTAGCTTGGGTGGTGAAAGCTGCCCAATTCTCTTAACTCACCGTGAGTATGAAAATGAATACACGAATTCCTCTTCACAAAAGCGTATTTACGGAAAACCCGACGCTTATTCTAAAAAATGACCAATTCACTGCCACCGCATTTCGTTATCACACTGGCGTGGAAGGTTTACGTATTGAAAACCAACAAGGCTACTTAACTATTTTGCCTTTTCTCGGGCAAATGATTTGGGATGCTGAATTTTGTGGCCAAAATCTGAAAATGGAAAATATGTTTTCAGCGCCTAAATCAGTTCCTACAGTTATTGAGACCTATGGCTGCTTTGCTTTTCACTCAGGTTTAATCAGTAATGGCTGCCCTTCACCAGAGGATAATCACCCATTGCATGGCGAAATGCCTTGCGCCCCAATGGACAGTGCTTGGCTAGAATTGACTGAAAATTGTTTAAAAATTTGTGGTGAATATGAGTATATCATGGGGTTTGGCCATCATTACCGCGCTGCGCCGTCCGTTTCATTAACGGCGAATAGCTCGCTGTTTGATATTCATATGTCTGTGACTAACTTGGCTTCAGTGCCAATGCCGCTTCAATATATGTGTCATATGAATTATGCCTACGTGGATAATGCAACATTGACGCAAAACATTCCTGAACACGCGATTAAACTGCGTGAATCGATACCAGGACATGTGCACCCAACGGAAAAATGGCTCGAATTTAACGAAGCATTGAAATCTGGCGCAGTAAAATTAAACTAGCTTAACCAGCCACAAATGTGCGACCCAGAAATTGTGTTCTTTATGGATAATCTGAACCAATACACAGAAAACTCTGAATTTAGAATGACATCGCTAGCGGGGAACACCTTTGTCACGCAATTTAAGTCCAGCGAACTGAACTCTGCAACACGGTGGATTTTATATAATGGCGACCAAAAAGTAGGGGCATTTGTATTGCCTGCAACGTGTCGACCAGAAGGTTTCTTGGCAGCGAAGAATAACCAAACCCTAATTTGGCTCGACGCAGGGCAAACCCGTGAATTTACGGTGACTACAGGTGTTGAACAGTAGTTTTTCACGACTAAAGGCAGCGAGATGCTGCCTTTTACTCATATTGCTGGCATTCATCTTTTAAATCGGCAAGTAACTGCGCGGCATCATTCACTGGTGTTTTTTTCCCATCAGGTTGCATCATTAGAGCGACCTTAATATTCGCTTCATGCATATCAGGTAAAATTTCTGTCATTAAGTGTTCAAGGGTAAATGGCATTGGCGTAAAATTTGTCCATTCGCCTGTTAAGCACAACTCCACATACGCTTTTGCAGGCCATAGGGGAAGAGAGAGGCACTTGCCATCATCCCATGTCGTGACGAGGTTCTGCCCATCGCCGATGCCCCAAACTTGCTGCCAATCGGCGATTTTTCCAACAAAGTAGCGGTACTTTTCGGGCGAACTTAACGCCGAAACATTTTGAATTTCTTTCTCATTAGGGGAAAATATTGGGCTATTCATTATTGGATGATCTAAAAAGTAATTGATAATTATTGGGATAATAATATTTATAATTGTTATCTTAATAACACGATAACGTCAAACAACACACAGTAAAACGATTAAAAAATATCTATCAGATGAATTTTAGGGCGGTTAGAGATGATAGAAGTATTGCTTGAAAAATATGCCATTGGCATGACCATTATTGCAGTGTGTCTCATGCTGTATGTTGGTTTCGAGATATTCCATAAGCGACGTAAACATAAGCACAAACATAAAAGCATTATTATTCATATTATTCAAACGGTTGTATTATGTGGTATCGTGGTGGTAGCTGCGCAATATGTAGACATGGCCGCGGCAGATTTTGATTTGAATTTTATTTCCACCCCATTGGTTAATTTTATCACGATCGCATTGATTGCTTTGATTTTAATGCGAAAATTATTCCAGCTTGCCAACCGATTAGAAAAAACACAAATTAAAAAAGGCAGTGACCCCACTTCGGCTCGTATCGTTGCTCGGGTGTTCAAAACCACCGTATTTGTCATTATGGTTCTGTTATTTGGTGAACATTTTGGCTTGAGTCTGTCAGGGTTGATGGCGTTTGGTGGCATCGGCGGTATTGCTATCGGCATGGCGGGTAAAGATATCTTGAGTAACTTTTTCTCAGGGTTGATGCTGTATTTTGACCGACCATTTAACATTGGGGATTGGGTCAGTTCGCCCGATCGAAACATTGAAGGCACGGTAGTGGAAATTGGTTGGCGGATCACCAAGATCATCACCTTTGACCATCGGCCATTGTATATCCCCAACTCGGTATTTTCGTCCATTAGTGTGGAAAACCCTGGGCGCATGACCAACCGGCGGATCAAAACGGAAATCGGCTTACGTTACGAAGATTCCGATAAAATTGGTGCGATCGTCGACGATATTCGCACGATGTTGCAGCAAGATGAAAATATCGATACCAGCCAAACGCTGCTGGTGTATTTTGATGCGTTTGCGGATTCGTCGTTAAATATTATGGTGTACTGCTTTACCAAAACCACGGTTTGGGCAGAGTGGTTAGCGGCGCAACAGGGTGTTTATTTAAAGATCATTGAGATTGTTAAGCGCCACGGTGCAGACTTCGCCTTCCCATCACAAACATTGTATGTGGAAAAAAACCACTAACGTCCCATACAGGATAAATTGACCGACTGATTTCATAGATTACGGTTATTAGTTGGTCATTTTATCTGTAAATTTAAACTTATTTGATTTTATATTTCGGTGGGGTTATTGAGAGGCATGAATATTTTTATGCTATTAACCAGTGGCTTATAAAAAATATTCGACTCCACGTGTTTTCCATTTTTTTACCACAGCGCAAATCATTCCAATTCCCTGATCTATCAAGTATATTGACCGCCTCTTTTCCTCAGCTAACTAAGAGCCAGACTGCTATGAACAAAATCAATGTGGCATGTAGCCAGGGGGTCGCAATCTATTTCACTAACCAATTTCAGTGGGTAGATATTCGCGATGCACAGTTAAACAATATTGCTGCGGTGGTGCTATCTGAACAAGATGCCAACCAAGGGCTGTGGGAAAGGATCGCACAGAGTAAACTGAGTATTCCGCTGTTTATCATCAGTGATAAACAGCTACCAACAGATGAAAATTTACCGCCTTATATCACTGCATTACTGCCACCAGCGCCCTCCGAGCGGGAAGAAAACAGTCGCCAATTGCTTGATGCTGCAAATCAGTATCTTGAGCAGTTATTACCGCCATTTTTTGCACGAATGATGGATTATGCTGCGGGTCATAACGTCACATTTGCCTGCCCGGGCCACCAAGGTGGGCAATTTTTCCGCCGCCACCCAACGGGTGAGCAATTTTACCAATTTTATGGTGAGAATTTATTCCGTACGGATTTATGCAATGCGGATGTGGCGATGGGGGATTTGCTCATCCACGAAGGTGCAGCAAAAGAAGCCCAAAAGTTTGCGGCAAAAGTGTTTAATGCAGACAAAACCTATTTTGTCCTCAATGGCACATCGTCTTCCAATAAAGTGGTGCTTAATGCGTTATTAACACCGGGTGATTTGGTGTTATTTGACCGCAATAACCATAAATCCAACCACCATGGTGCGCTAATTCAAGCGGGTGCAACCCCCGTTTATTTAGAAACCGCCCGCAACCCGTTTGGCTTTATTGGTGGCATAGATGCGCATTGTTTTGAAGAGCATTATTTACGTGAGTTAATTCAAGATGTGATGCCTGAAAAAGCGCAGCAAACGCGGCCTTTTCGCTTGGCGGTGATCCAGCTTGGTACATACGACGGCACGGTGTACAACGCAAGGCAAGTGGTCGATAAAATCGGTCACTTATGCGATTATATTTTGTTCGATTCGGCGTGGGTCGGCTATGAACAATTCATCCCAATGATGCGCCAGTGTTCACCATTGTTGCTTGAATTAAATGAAAACGACCCGGGTATTATGGTTACCCAGTCAGTACACAAGCAGCTAGCGGGTTTTTCACAAGCGTCACAAATTCACAAAAAAGATAACCATATCAAAGGGCAAGAACGTTTTGTTTCCCATAAGAAACTGAATAATGCCTTTATGATGCACGCCTCGACCAGCCCATTTTATCCCTTATTTGCTTCGTTAGATGTTAATGCGCGCATTCACCAAGGGGAAGCGGGTGAAATGATGTGGATGGATTGCGTGAAAACAGGTATTGAAGTGCGCAAATCAATTTTCCAGCATTGCCGCTACTTTAGGCCATTTGTACCTGAATTGATTGAGGGTAAAGCGTGGCATGAATACCCGACAGAGCAAATTGCTTCTGAGCAGCGTTTCTTTAATTTTATTCCAAAGGAACGTTGGCACGCCTTTGAGGGGTATGCCCAAGACCAATATTTCGTCGACCCATGCAAACTGATGCTAACAACACCGGGTATTGATGTGGAAAGTTGGGAATATGAGTCTTTTGGCGTTCCTGCGACTATTTTGGCGCATTTTTTACGTGAGCACGGTGTGATCCCCGAAAAATGCGACTTAAACTCGATTCTGTTTTTATTAACCCCGGCGGAAACGACGGAAAAACTCGCACTGTTAGTCTCCCATTTAGTGCGTTTCGAACAATTATTAGATGAAGATGCATTATTAGAAGATGTACTCCCATCGGTATATCAACGCTACCAAGCGCATTATCAAGGTTATACGTTACGCCGTTTATGCCAAGAAATGCACCAATTGAGCGTTAATGACAATATCAAGCAGCTGCAAAAAGAGATGTTCCGCAAGGCACATTTCCCTGAAGTAAAAATGAACCCACAACAAGCGCATTTGGAATTTATACGTGGTAACTGCGAATTATTGCCACTCGATGAACTTGAAGGGCGCATTGCGGTAGAAGGCGCATTGCCATACCCACCGGGCGTTTTGTGTGTTGTGCCGGGGGAAGTGTGGTCAGGCCCTGTGCTGCGTTATTTCAAAGCACTTGAAGCAGGCATCAATGCATTACCGGGCTTTGCTCCTGAATTGCAAGGCGTGTATATTTCGAAAAACGAAGGTGAGAAAAAACGTGTCTATGCGCATGTTTTAAAATAATTTCCTTCGTATTCAGACTTTAAGCGTAGATTTTGCCTTATAGGGTGGTTACATTGGAGTTAGGGCCATCTCTGACTCCAATTTTATAAGGTAAGGTATGAGCAAAAAAATCATCCTCGATTGTGACCCGGGCCATGATGATGCTATCGCATTATTACTGGCTTACGGTAATCCTGATATCGATTTATTGGCTGTAACGACCGTTGCAGGTAACCAAATCCTTGAAAAAGTCACTCGTAATGCACTGGCAATTGCCGAAATGGCCAAGATCACGGGCATTCCTTTTGCTGCGGGCTCTGTTCGTCCGTTAGTTCGAGATATTGAAGTTGCACCAGATATTCACGGTGATTCAGGGCTAGATGGACCCATTTTACCCACACCAACTTTGCAACTTGATGCAAGGCACGCCGTTTCATTGATTATCGATACCATCATGTCACATCCCCCTAAAACAGTGACATTAGTCCCAACAGGGGCACTGACAAATATTGCACTGGCTGCACGCCTTGAACCGCGTATTGTTGAGCGGGTGAAAGAGGTGGTTTTGATGGGGGGCGGCTACCATGTGGGTAATTGGAGCGCCGTGGCGGAGTTCAATATCAAAATTGACCCTGAAGCGGCGCATATCGTCTTTAATGAAAAATGGCCATTGACGATGGTCGGGTTAGATTTGACCCACCAAGCACTGGCAACGCCTGATATCGTGAAAGAAATTGCGGCGATTGGTAGTGATTGTTCGCAGTTTGTCGTCGAACTGCTGGATTTTTTCGGCAAAATGTACAAACAAGCTCAAGGCTTTGATGCCCCACCTGTTCATGACCCTTGTGCGGTCGCCTATGTGATTGACCCTTCTGTGATGACCACGCAAAAAGTACCTGTGGATGTCGAACTTACGGGTTCGTTAACGCTTGGTATGACGGTTGCTGATTTCCGCCATCCAGCGCCAGCGGATTGCCATACTCAGGTTGCCGTCAAACTGGATCATCAGAAGTTTTGGCAGTTAATTGTGAATGCTTTAAAAAATATTGGATAATCAATGAGTAATGAATTAGAACAATTGCCCTACGAGGCGTTGATTGAACGTAGCATGAATAGCTTGCAAGTGAAAAACCAATTTCATTGTGAGACATGGAAGCTGGATGAGGCTGATTGGTCGGTTGATCAAGACGAAGGCACGATTATCTTTCATGCCCCTGATAACATTATGGCGACAGCGCCTGTGCAGATTATTGGCACTTACGACCAAAGCCAAGGAAGTTGGATGTGGAGCTGGGCAAATACGTCAATTGATAGTGCGCTAGCTCAAGACGCGATTGCGGTAAAAGCTTATGGAGAGCGTAAAGATAATGCGTTACTGACAGCGCGGGTGAGCCAAATCGAAGAATATGATGCGTGGCAATTAACAGCACTCGCGTGCGAGCTAAACCAGCAGCAAGGTGTTTACCGTGGCATTGCTGGGCATACCTTGATTTTTATGACATTTGGTGATGTTTCCCTCCAACAAAACTAGTTTTTTGGTGCCTTGTTGCTACTCAATAAGGCACTTTCGCATCCTCACTAATTAGCTCTATTTTTTATACTTATTTTTTCTAAACGGGAGCTGCCTTATGCTAACAATTGCACTCGACGCTGCAAATTCAGTCAAAAACCTCGCGCTTGATGCTTTCCAAAGCGCAGGGAAATTCGATTACAAACCAGACCGCTCGGTGGTCACTGAAACGGATTTACGTGTTGAAGAACAAATCCGCGAACTATTTGCCAAGCGTACGCCAAACATACCCGTTTTAGGTGAAGAGTTCGGTTTTACTGGGGAGCAAAAATTTACCTCAGGCTGGGTGATTGACCCAATTGATGGGACTCGTGCATTTATCTATGGCGTACCACTGTTTAGTACTTTGATTGCGTATGTGGAAAACGGTGAACCATTACTCAGCGTGATCAGCTTCCCTGCGATTTCGACTATGGTATATGCATCCCAAGGAGAAGGGTGCTGGATAGATACCAGCGGGCAGCCGTTACGGCAGTTAACATTAGGGCAAGATTCGCCAAAATCACTTTCAAACTCTGTGATTAGTGCATCGGGTATCCATAGTAGCAGCTACAACCGCCGTGAGGGCACGCATGCGTATAACCTCGATGCGGTGGTGGGGAAAGCTCGTGATTTTATTTTCGCTAACGATGCGTACCAGCATGCAATGGTTGCAGCAGGGCGTATTCATGGCGCGATTGATACCATTATGAAGCCATGGGACAGTGCCGCGTTAATTCCCTGTATTCGTGAAGCGGGCGGTGAAGTTTGTGCACTTAATGGCGAACGAGATCAAGCCATGTTTGCGGGGAGCCTTTTGTCTGCCGCTAGCCCTGAGCTCGCAGACCAACTCATTGAATTGCTCAATAGCTAATCATCAATGGCGGGGTTGGTTTACCTCGCCATATCGTTGTCCATGATTCTGACCCTTCTATTTTCCTTCATCATTAAATTAAAACTAAGTGATTTTACTTGTTCAATTTATTTGAGAAAGATAAGCGATTTTATTAGCTTTAACTCAAATAACCTTTGGGGCTATGATACATCCATCGAAGGCAACACGGGTTGCCTCCCCAAATAAACACTGAAGGAATTATATTATGAACATGTTTAAAACTCTGATGGCAGCTTCTGTATTATCTATGATGGCATTTGGTGCTTCAGCAGCAACCTTAACTGCAACAAGCGATACGCTAGACTCAGCCGAAGCGATTATTGCCGCTAAAGCAAAAGCAGCAGGTGCAGATAGCTACACAATTACCAGTGCTCGTATGGGTAATGTCGTCACGATGAGTGCAGAAACCAAATAATTTGGTGAATAGATGGACTCGTTGAAATATTTTATCTGAGTTTCGAGGTGAGTGTTGTCCTATTAGTGCAATCTAAATAAGGTGACTAAAAACTCAGTTAAAAACGTTCTATGCCCCCTGATAGCGGAGAGATCCCTATCGGGGTATTTTTTTATATAAATCAATACGTAAATTGATCTGCTTGAGTGTGCATCACATCTAAGAATGTCTATGTTATAATGCTGCACTTTCTCGGCTCCTTGTTATATAGAGCTACCTAATCGCTTTTAACACACAAGAACACCATGCAGCAAAATACACCAAAACAAGGTTATCAAAATTTAAACCGCTTTTCCGTTGCGCCTATGCTCGATTGGACAGACCGCCATTGCCGCTATTTCCATCGCTTATTAAGCAAAAATACCTTGTTGTACACCGAAATGGTGACAACGGGGGCTATCATCTATGGAAAGGGAAATTACCTTGCGTTTAGTGAAGAAGAGCACCCTGTTTCATTGCAACTGGGTGGTAGCGACCCTGCGGCGTTAGCCCAATGCGCTAAGCTTGCTGAAGAACGCGGTTACGATGAAATTAATTTAAATGTAGGTTGCCCATCTGACCGTGTGCAAAATGGCCGTTTTGGTGCGTGCTTGATGGGGGATGCGCAGTTAGTAGCGGATTGCATAAAAGCAATGCAAGACGTGGTATCCATTCCTGTAACGGTTAAAACTCGTATTGGTATTGATGAGCAAGATAGCTACGAATTTTTGTGTGATTTTATCGAGACTGTTTCTAGCAAGGGCGGCTGTGAAATGTTTATTATCCATGCACGCAAAGCATGGTTATCTGGCCTAAGCCCAAAAGAAAACCGCGAAATCCCTCCTTTAGATTACCCCCGTGTTTACCAATTAAAGCGTGATTTTCCGCATTTAACCATGGCGATTAACGGTGGCATTAAAACGCTGGAAGAAGCAAAAGAACACCTTCAATATTTAGATGGCGTGATGGTGGGGCGCGAAGCGTATCAAAACCCGTCTATTTTAACAGCGGTTGATAACCAATTGTTTGGTGAGCACTTTCCTGTGACAAATGGCATTGATGCTGTGCGGGCGATGTACCCGTATATTGAAAGTGAATTGGCTAAGGGCGCTTATTTAGGCCATATGACACGCCATATGTTAGGTATTTTCCAAGGTATCCCAGGGGCTCGCCAATGGCGTCGCCATCTAAGTGAAAACGCTCACAAAAAAGGCGCTGACTTAGCAGTGGTTGAGCAGGCTTTGGAGTTTGTAACTCGCGGTGAATAGCAGGTTGGCTACAAAGAAAAAGCGCCTAAATAGGCGCTTTTTTTGAATGACGAGAAAGCCATTACGGGATCAACAAGCTTGATCCTTGGGTTTTTCTCGACTCAATAGTGGTGTGGGCTGTTTGCGCGTCTTTCAGGGCAAAAATTTGCGATTGCGGTACATCCACATTCACATTGCCACTTAAAATCATATCAAACAACGCATTACTGGCTTGGTCTAGCTCAGCACGGTTAGTGACATACACCCCCAAAGATGGGCGAGTGACGTATAAGCCGCCTTTTTGGTTGAGAATACCCAAATTCACCCCTGTCACAGGGCCCGAGGCATTACCAAAACTCACCATCAACCCGCGACGTTTCAGTGAATCTAAAGAGGCAAGCCATGTAGATTGACCTACAGAATCGTATGCCACACTGACTTTTTCGCCTTGTGTGATCTCTTTAACGCGCGCCGCAATGTCCTCGGTTTGGTAGTTAATCACATCCCATGCGCCCGCTTCTTTTGCACGTAATGCTTTATCCGCAGAACCCACAGTACCAATCATTTTTGCGCCAAGTGCTTTTGCCCATTGGCAGGCAATTAAGCCCACACCACCTGCGGCAGCGTGGAACAAAAACACTTCATCACGTTGGAGTTGATATGTTTGATGGAATAAATAGTAGACTGTCATTCCTTTGAGTGAGCTCGCCGCGGCTTGTTCAAAGGTAATACCATCGGGTAAGTGGGCAACAGCGTGCTCCGGTACATTGTGCACTTCGCTGTATGCACCCAGTGGACCTTGGGCGTACACCACGCGGTCACCGGGTTTGAAACCTGTGACGTGGGCACCTGTTTTGACGACCACACCAGCCGCTTCAGTGCCGAGGCCACTGGGTAATTTGGCCACAGGGTAGAGGCCGCTACGAACGTAGGTGTCGATAAAATTGATGCCGATTGCGCGGTTTTCGATTTGAATTTCGTTATCGGCAGGTGCGGTTGGGGAATAATCTACAAAGTTTAGAACGTCAGCGCCACCATGCTGCGCGAACTCGATACGTTTTGCCATGACAATCTCCAATAAGGACCATTCAGTTTCGTTTACAATATCAATCGTTTTACTATAACGCCATGTTTCAATCAGAAGAATTATTGGTTTGTGCTTTTTGTTGAAAACGTTAGCAGGCAATTCTCTCGCCTGAAAGCGCAAAGAAAGCCACAACAAAAATCAGATTGGCGTATACTAGAAGCTGTTCGTTAATTATAGACTTGGAAGCAAATGTATGGCTAAAAAACCCTCATCGAATTTTAAAACAGATGCCCCACGGGACCACCAAATGGAAGGTTTGAAACTTCCCCCGCACTCTCTTGAGGCGGAGCAATCTGTTTTAGGCGGTTTGATGTTGGATAACGAACGCTGGGATACCGTCTCTGAACGGGTCACACACGCTGACTTTTTTAGCCGTCCTCACCGCACGATTTTCTCGCAGATGCAAATATTGCTAGAGCGGGGCAAGCCTATCGACTTAATTACCTTGTCAGAATCGTTAGAGCAAGAAGGTGAGCTTGATAGCGTCGGGGGCTTTGCCTACCTAGCTGAGTTATCAAAAAACACGCCAAGTGCGGCGAACATCAATGCTTATGCGGATATCGTTCGCGAACGTGCTGTTGTGCGTGACATGATTTCTGTTGCTAATGAAATTGCAGATGCGGGTTACGACCCACAAGGGCGTAGCAGTGAAGACTTGCTGGATTTAGCGGAAAGCAAAGTTTTCCAAATCGCGGAATCGCGCGCGAACAAAGATGAAGGGCCAAAAGGTATTGAAGCCATTTTGTCCGAAACGGTTGAAAAAATTGAGCAGCTCTACCAGCAACCTCATGATGGGGTGACAGGGGTTTCTACAGGTTATCAAGACCTTGATAAAAAAACCGCAGGGTTACAAGGCTCAGATTTAATTATCGTGGCAGCACGTCCATCTATGGGTAAAACCACCTTTGCGATGAACTTGTGTGAAAATGCGGCAATGACAGAAGAAAAGCCGGTGTTAATTTTCAGTTTAGAGATGCCCGGTAACCAGATCATGATGCGTATGCTCGCGTCACTTTCGCGCGTTGACCAAACGCGTATTCGTACTGGCCAATTAGACGATGAAGATTGGGCGCGTATTTCCAGTACCATGGGTATTTTGATGGAAAAGCGCAACATGTACATTGATGACTCATCCGGTCTGACACCTACAGAGGTGCGTTCCCGTGCGAGGCGTATTTACCGTGAACACGGTGGCTTAAGCCTGATCATGATTGACTACCTTCAGTTAATGCGTGTTCCTTCGCTCTCCGATAACCGTACCCTTGAAATTGCCGAGATCTCGCGCTCGCTCAAAGCCTTAGCGAAAGAGCTTAATGTGCCTGTGGTGGCGTTATCACAGCTTAACCGTAGCCTTGAGCAACGTGCGGATAAACGCCCAGTTAACTCCGACTTGCGTGAATCAGGGTCTATCGAGCAGGATGCGGACTTAATCATGTTTATCTACCGTGATGAGGTTTACCACGATAACAGCGAGCTCAAAGGGGTTGCGGAGATTATTTTAGGTAAGCAACGTAACGGGCCGATTGGTACGGTAAGGTTGACGTTTAACGGGCAGTGGTCGCGCTTTGATAACTACGCGGGGCCTGCGTATAACGATGAAGACTAAATACTCGTCATATTTTGCGCTGTCGCGGTGTTGGCTACACTCAGCTACGCGGGTCACATACTTGTGTATGCTCCCCGCGATATCTTCGTTTGCCGCCTAGCGACAACTCAAACTATTTAGAGTATTAAAATTAAATGATCCATAAAAATAAAAAAACTATCGAATGGAAATTGATATTTTTTAGCGTATAACAAAGAGAGAATATATTGAGCTGCCAACGTGCAGCTTAATTTTTGGCCAAATTAGAGAGAAACACACGAGGGGATCATGAAAGCGGCAACCGCATTGATAAACCGCCGCGCTCTGCGACACAACTTGCTACGGGTGAAAGAAATTGCCCCAAATAGCCAACTGATTGCAGTTGTTAAAGCAAACGCTTATGGTCATGGGTTAGTTGGAGTGGGAAGTGCAGTGGAAGCGTTGGTGGATGGCTTTGGCGTGGCAAGGTTGAATGAGGCTTTGCTACTGCGCCAACATGGCATCACAAAACCCGTTGTCTTGCTGGAAGGTTTTTTTGAGCAAGCAGACCTCGAGTTGATGGCTGAGCACAAAATTGACACTGTTATCCATTGTGTTGAACAGCTTGAAATGCTTGAAGCGGCTAAGTTACCGCATTCCCTCAAAGTTTGGATGAAATTGGATACTGGGATGCACCGCCTTGGTGTATTGCCAAAAGACGCTGAGGATTTTTATCAACGCCTACAACGCTGCCAAAACGTTGAATTACCTATCAATATAGTGAGCCACTTCTGCCAAGCAGATGCACCACACTTACCAACCACTCAGCATCAAATCGACTGTTTTAAACAGTTTATTGCAGGCAAAGAGGGTGAAAAGTCCATTGCGGCATCCGCTGGTATCCTATTATGGCCTGAAGCTCACTATGACTGGGTTCGTCCCGGCATCATGATGTATGGCGCTTCTCCTCAAGAAGGAAAAAGTGCAGCAGATTTCGGCTTACAGCCAGTCATGACTTTAAAATCCACCTTAATCGCAGTGAGAGAACATTCAGCAGGCCAATGTGTTGGCTATGGTGAAACGTGGTGTAGTGAGAAAGATACTCACCTTGGGGTTGTTGCCATTGGTTATGGGGATGGCTATCCACGTAATGTGCCCTCTGGGACGCCAGTATTAATTAATGGGCGAAAAGTGCCGATTATTGGCCGTATTTCGATGGATATGACTGTCGTGGATTTAGGGCTAAACGCCACCGATAAAGTGGGTGATGACGTAGTTTTATGGGGGAATGGACTGCCAGTTGAAGAAATTGCCGCACAAACGGGCATTATCAACTATGAGTTACTCACCAAATTGACCTCACGTGTTGCGATGGAATATGTAGACGAATAGTCAACAAAGGGTTATTTTCAAGTAACAACGTAATAACCACGCTGAATAACGTAATGAGCGCTGACATCATAAGCGCCAAATAATGATTAGGAGATGTCCTGTGTTTGAACATGTTGATGCTTATCCGGGCGACCCAATTTTGTCGTTAATGGATGAATTTAATAAAGACACTCGCAATAACAAAATTAATTTGAGTATTGGTCTTTACTACGATGGCGAAGGTAAAACGCCTGAGCTGGCAACGGTGGGTACCGCTAAAGCGTCACTTAACAAGTTACCAGCAAGTGCCTCTTTGTATTTGCCAATGGAAGGTTTAAAAGATTACCGTCTTGAACTGCAAAAACTGGTATTTGGTGAAGATTGCCCGCTGATTGCACAAGAGCGTATTGCAACAGTGCAAACCATTGGCGGCTCAGGTGCATTAAAAATCGGCGCAGATTTCTTACATCAATATTATCCTGACTCAGAAGTTTGGTGCAGTGACCCAACGTGGGAAAACCATGCCTCTATTTTCTCAGGTGCGGGCACAAAAGTTCATTATTACCCATACTTTGATGAAAAAACTAAAGGCGTTAAATTCGATGAAATGCTCGCAACGTTCAAGAAATTGCCAGCAAATAGTATCATTTTAATGCACCCATGCTGCCATAACCCAACCGGTTCTGACTTAACGCCAGCGCAGTGGGATGAAGTCACGAAAGTGGCGATTGAACACAAACTGATCCCATTCTTAGACATTGCTTACCAAGGTTTTGCTGAAGGTATCAATGAAGATGCTTATGCGATTAGAGCGATGGTCAAAGCGGGCTTAACCGTATTTGTCAGCAATTCATTCTCTAAAATCTTTGGTATCTACGGCGAGCGTGCGGGTGGGTTATCGGTTATTTGTGAAAATACCGATGAGCGCGACCGCGTATTAGGCCAGCTTAAAGCGGGTGTACGCCGTTTATATTCTAGCCCGCCATCTAATGGGGCAAAAATTGTGGCTGCGGTGCTGACCAACAGTGCAGAAAAAGCAAAATGGTTAGCAGAAGTAGAAGAAATGCGTTTACGTATTTTAGACATGCGTACTGTGCTGGTGGATGAGCTGAAAAAAGCGTTACCAACCAAAAACTTCGACCATTTATTGAAACAGCGCGGAATGTTCAGTTATACCGGTTTCACTAAAGAACAGGTGGCTCGCCTAAAAGATGAGTTTGCAGTGTATTTAGTGGGCACAGGCCGTGTATGTATGGCAGGCGTCAACCGTCATAATGTAAAACGTATCGTTGAGGCATTTGCTGCGGTTAGCCAGTAATTATCTGCTAATTGAATATGTTGTTGATTATCGAAACGCAGGTTAAGGCCTGCGTTTTTTTATGTCTAAGATCGCATGTTGCGACAAAATGTTGCATTTTGGTTTGGGTGATGTATGATTGACCTACCTGCAAGCGACACGATCTGTTGTCTGATATTGTTCAGAATATGAAAAGGTTGCAATATCATCATGACGTGAAACCCATTATGTTCAGTATTTAGTAACATAATGATATTTATAAAATAAACCTTTTGTGAGTAGGTGAAAAATTATGGCGATTTCAGTTCGATTAGATGATGATTTCGTATCTGAAGCTAAAATTCATGCAGAAGCGAAAAGCAGAAGTGTTCCAAAACAAATTGAACATTGGGCAAAAATAGGCCGGATAGCTGAAGATAACCCTGATTTGTCTTACCGCTTTATTGAAGAGATGTTATTGGCTCAGGTTGAGGTCGAGAACAACAAGGTATCTCGATATGTTCGAAAAACAAAACGAGATTGAAGTTTATCAATCAGCTCGGTTCGAAAAAGTACTCAAGAAAATGCCAGAGAACGATTTAAAAGTCGTTGAGGATGAAATCGATCGTATTATTGACAATCCATTGATTGGCGAGCTAAAAAAAGGTGACCTTGATTATTTACGTGTTCACAAATTTAGGCTCAATGAATTGGTGGTATTATTAGGATATTCGTGGGTTTCATCGCGGTTGGCGCTATACCTTTTGAGTATTGGCTCACATGAAAATTATGATGAAAAACAAAAGAAGCAGACAAAAAGTGATTTAAAATTAATCAAGTAAAAAGGAAGCCACTAATGACTTCCTTTTTGTTATTTTGTTTTAATAGCCGCGTTCTAAAATGGTTTTTAAGAACCTTGAAGTATGGGATTTCTCACATTCAGCCACTTCTTCTGGTGTACCTGCAATGAGAATTTCACCACCGCCACTGCCCCCTTCTGGACCTAAATCAACAATCCAGTCTGCTGTTTTAATCACATCAAGGTTATGTTCAATGACCACAATGGTGTTGCCTTGGTCACGTAACTGATGCAGTACGACTAAAAGCTGTTGGATATCCGCAAAGTGTAGGCCTGTCGTTGGCTCATCTAGAATATAAATAGTTTGCCCAGTACCGCGTTTGGAAAGCTCCTTCGCCAGCTTAACACGCTGTGCTTCACCACCTGATAACGTGGTCGCTGATTGGCCAAGGCGAATATAGGATAAACCCACATCCATCAAGGTTTGCAGCTTACGAGCAAGAGCAGGAACCGCATCAAAGAATTCACGAGATTCTTCGATAGTCATATCGAGAACTTCATGAATGCTCTTACCTTTGTATTTGATTTCTAAGGTTTCGCGGTTATAACGCTTGCCTTTACATTGGTCACACGGTACGTAGACATCGGGTAAGAAGTGCATCTCAACCTTGATAACGCCATCACCCTGACAGGCCTCACAGCGCCCACCTTTCACGTTGAAGCTAAAACGACCCGGGTTATAACCACGAGTACGGGACTCTGGTACCCCTGCAAATAATTCACGAACTGGCGTAAACACACCGGTATAAGTCGCAGGGTTAGAACGCGGTGTTCGCCCGATTGGGCTTTGGTCAATATCGATGACTTTATCGAAATGTTCCAAGCCTTCAACATCTAAATAAGGTGCAGGGGTAATGGTGGTTGCCCCATTGAGTTGGCGCTGGGCAATTGGGAATAATGTGTCGTTAATCAGTGTCGATTTCCCTGAGCCAGATACGCCCGTAATACAGGTAAATAACCCGACTGGCACTTTTAATGTCACATTTTTCAGGTTGTTACCTTTTGCGCCAAATACCGTCAGCATTTTGTCCTTATTGACAGGAACACGCTGCTTCGGAATTTCAATTCGTCGCTCGCCACTTAAGAACTTACCTGTTAAGGAATCTGGGTTAGCCACGATATCTTCTAATGTACCTTGGGCAACAATTTGACCACCATGCACACCGGCACCTGGGCCGATATCAATCACATGATCGGCAGCGCGAATGGCGTCTTCATCGTGCTCTACGACGATCACGGTATTGCCTAAATCACGCAAGTGGATCAAGGTTTCTAGCAGGCGATCGTTATCCCGTTGATGCAGACCAATAGAAGGCTCATCAAGCACATACATCACACCGACTAAACCTGCACCAATTTGGCTGGCAAGGCGAATACGCTGCGCTTCACCACCCGACAAGGTATCGGCAGAGCGTGACAAACTTAAGTAGTTTAAGCCAACGTTAACTAAGAATTTAAGGCGGTCACCAATTTCTTTCAGCACTTTTTCGGCGATTTGTGCGCGTTGCCCACTGAGTTTTAAGTTTTGGAAAAACTCCATGGCATGGCCGATGCTGTAATCCGCGATTTCTGGTAACGTGGTGTTTTCAACAAACACAAAGCGCGCTTCTTTACGTAAACGCGTTCCATTACAGGAAACACAAGGGCGGTTACTGATGTATTTCGCCAGTTCTTCACGAACTGCGGTGGATTCCGTTTCTTTATAACGGCGCTCCATATTATTGAGAACACCTTCGAATGGATGGCGGCGAACGGTAATATCACCGCGATCATTACGATATTTAAACTCAATGGTTTCTTTGCCTGAGCCGTACAAAATAATTTTTTGCACTGCTGGGCCGAGTGAATCATAAGGGGCTTCAACATCAAACTTATAGTGTTCAGCCAATGACATCAGCATCTGGAAATAATAAAAGTTACGGCGATCCCAACCGCGAATAGCGCCGCCAGCTAAAGAAATTTCGGTATTTTGCAGTACGCGTTCAGGGTCAAAAAATTGCTGAACCCCTAAGCCATCACAGCTTGGGCAAGCACCTGCGGGGTTATTAAAGGAAAACAGGCGCGGTTCTAATTCCACCATGCTATAGCCACAAACGGAGCACGCGAAATTAGCAGAGAAGACCAGTTCTTCTGCTTGTGGGTCGTCCATATCGGCAACAACGGCGGTACCACCAGAAAGCTCTAGCGCAGTTTCAAATGACTCAGCTAAACGTTGGGCAATGTCATCACGAATTTTGAAACGATCCACCACGACTTCAATGGTGTGCTTTTTCTGTAATTCAAGTTTAGGGGGATCAGAAAGATCGCAAACTTCCCCGTCAATTCTTGCACGGATATAGCCTTGGCTCGCTAAGTTATCGAGTAATTTAACGTGTTCCCCTTTACGCTCTTTAACGACAGGCGCAAGCAGCATCATGCGGCGATCCGTTGGCTGCGCTAAAACATTATCAACCATTTGGCTGACGGTTTGTGCCGCTAATGGAATGTCATGATCAGGGCAACGAGGCTCACCTACCCGCGCAAACAATAACCGCAAGTAGTCATGAATTTCAGTGATTGTTCCCACTGTAGAACGTGGGTTATGAGAAGTGGATTTTTGCTCAATCGAAATCGCAGGAGATAGCCCTTCAATATGGTCTACGTCAGGCTTTTCCATTAAGGAGAGGAACTGCCGAGCGTAGGCTGATAGGGACTCAACATACCGGCGCTGACCCTCAGCATATAGGGTGTCAAAGGCTAAAGATGATTTTCCTGAGCCAGACAAACCCGTGATAACAATCAGCTTGTCACGAGGGATAACGAGATTGATGTTCTTCAGATTATGCGTGCGTGCGCCGCGGACTTCGATATTATCCATTTACCACTTCCCGGATGATTTGATATTGAACAATCGCAAGCGATCATTATCACATAATTTTCCCTGAATGGATATACAGTGGTCGTTATATTTTCCTACTCGTCAGATTTCAACCCACAGCGGTGTTGGCTGCGCTCAGCTACGCAGGTCACATACTTATGTATGCTCCCTGCGATATCTTTGCTTGCCGCCTAGCTGTGAATTGAACTATTTAGAGTAGGACGTTTTAATGATGAAATTGGAAAACAAAAGCCAGAATTTATCGAAAAGATAGATGCGGTGTGTATTATTTTTTGTCTATACTGGCAAAAGCACTCTAGAATTTCACTTAACTCTGGAAAGCGTTTCGCAAGTTTAGAGACGCAATTTCAATTGTTGGTGCAAATCGGCTCGGTCGTTGGTAAACTTCAGGGCTAATCCAGAGATTAAAATTCAATGCATCAGGAGTAATAAATGGCCAGCAGAGGCGTAAATAAAGTAATTCTTATCGGTAACCTAGGGCAAGATCCTGAAATCCGTTATATGCCTAACGGCGGAGCGGTGGCAAACCTGACTCTGGCAACTTCTGAAAGCTGGCGCGACAAGCAAACTAACGAGATGCGCGAAAAAACAGAATGGCATCGCGTGGTAATTTTCGGCAAATTAGCTGAAGTTGCAGGTGAATACCTGAAAAAAGGTTCACAAGTCTATATCGAAGGTTCTTTGCAAACGCGTAAATGGCAAGATCAAAGCGGTCAAGATCGCTACACAACTGAAGTGGTTGTGAACATTGGCGGCTCAATGCAAATGTTAGGTGGTCGTGGCGGTGATGCACCATCACAAGGTCAAGGTGGTCAAGGTGGTTGGGGCCAACCTCAGCAGCCACAAGCGGCACAACAATTCAGTGGCGGCGGGGCACCAGCACGCTCACAAGCACCAGCTCCACAAACTAATGAACCACCAATGGATTTCGATGACGATATTCCATTCTAATTCGTTACTGTAATAAGCTAACAATATTAAAGGCTTCCTAGAGAGGCCTTTATTTTATCTAAAAATCACATTTAAAATATTAGCTGATAATAAAGTTTTTTATTAGAATATTAAAATAAAAAAAATTTAAAACCTTAAGGAATTATTAATTTTAAATTAAGAAATTTTTAATTGGTAATTTAAATAATAAAAAAGCCCCAGTAATTAACTTACGTGGGGCTTTGTATTGAAGGTGGAATAAAAAGGGTAAGTGCAAATTGTATTTTCATATTGCGTATCAGGCTACTTTGGGTTCCAGTAGTAAAGGGTCATTTTGACTTTCACCGGAAATTCGGTAGATTGACGGCGATGTGCCTAAATAAGCACGGAATCGCTTTGCAAAAGATTGTTGGGAGTCAAATTGGTATTTTAATGCAATATCAATTACTTGTAGTTCTGTGGTGCAGAGGTCTTTTGCTGCCTCACAAATCCGTCTTCGGCGAATATATTCACCTAAGGGCATACCAACAACCTTACGAAATACTCTTTGTAAATGCCATTTTGTATATCCAGATTTTAGTGCGATGTCATCCAGTAATAGGCGACTAGTTAAGTTCATTTCAATCCAAACGATTATTTCATTAACAACTGTAGATTGAAACTCTGTGTATTTCCCATTATAGGGAACAGGGATTTCTTTATACATAATGTTTTTCCTACGAGTTACTTTTTAATCATATCCCTCATTAAGTAAACCGCCAATAAATAAATACTAAACAAGTGCAAATACAGGCTGTTAATTTGTTAAATGGCATTAATAGCGAATTTAAATTAATCTTTAACCAGTAGTGTTTGCCTTAAGATAATATATTTATCAATAAACGCGTAAATGAGTAATAATTGAGCTTCTATCCTACGGTAAACAAGATAATGATAAGGATCGAAGCTGTTTATGTTGATCAGTGTGTTGGGATATATTTTTTGAGGCCCCAAAAACTGATAAAGATAGCGAGTGAAACCACGATGGATAACATATTCATTGCTTGCCATCCGAAGGTGAAAAAGAGTACGCCAGCCGCTAAACTACCGACACCACCAAAAAAGTAGATTAGAAAATCGGTCATTCCTTGCACTTTTGCTCTTTCATGCGCTTCATAGCTGTGTGGCAGTAAATTAGTCGTACTGATTAAAATTAAATTCCAAGCCACGCCAACAAAAATACCAGATAACAAATAGTGATAAAAATCATTACCCAATAAGTTCATCACCGCAGATAAAATTAATAAAATGATGCCACATAAAATAATGCGTTTTGCTCCTAAATGGTGAATTAATGTCCCTGTAAAAAATGAGGGAGCAAACATACCCAATACGTGAAACTGAAACACAATTGCGATTGATGAAAAAGGAAAACCATGTTGCTTCATCGATAGCGGAATAGAGGCAAAAGTAAAGACAACAATGGCATAGCCAATGGCACTGACAATTGCGATTAATTTCAGTATTGGCTGTGAATACAATGCTTTATAACTTCGTTTTATTACGTTTTCATCGTGTGGTGCTTTCACCACTTTTTTCAGGGGCACGATGAGCAATAAAATAAATGCGATAACATAAATACCCGCTAATGTGATGAAAGGGCCTGCAAACGGATACTTTGCAAAAAATCCTTGGGTCGTAATAGCCAGTGTTGGGCCAATTAAGGCAGCGGCAATACCGCCACTCATCACAAGGCCAATCGCTTTCGCCCGTAAGGAAACAGGGGCTTCTTCTATAGCGGCAAAACGAAATTGTTGTGCAGTTCCAATCGCAATGCCGGTGAAAAATAAGCCGACAGAGAAATAGAATAAATTACTTTCTAAAACACCAATAATGGACAGGCCTGCACCAATTAGCCCGCCAATATTCCCGATAATAAACCCAATTCTTCTCGAATATTTTTGCATCAAAAAGGCAATGGGAATTGTTGCCAGTATTAAGCCAACATACTGACTTAATAGGGGAATGGTTGCATGTTTTGGGTCGATTGCGAGGTTTTCACCAATGACCACGGCAACGGAAAGAACAATGGCATTCCCTGTTATAAATAATGCAAGTGTGATGGCTAACCACCAGACAGACCTTGGCATAGAAACCTCTTTCTTATAAAAAATAATAAAATCAATTTATTAGGTATGATTTTTGTTTGAGTACTGATGCTCTGAGCTTCTATGCTACAACTTCAAGTTGACTTGAAGTCAAGTGATAAAGTAAGCCTTAATGCAATAGTCGATAAAACTTAATTTTGGCTAAAATTGAGTTAATAGTGTTGATTTTATTGAGTGTGATGATGCTCTCATTTAAGAGGGATGAGGGCTGGAAAACGAAAAAATGATTGTCAGGATAAAAAAATTATGTTTTCTTAAAGGGAGTTAAGAAAACAACGAACAATTAAACAGACAGACTAAAACAGGAAAAACCCGTGAACATGACTTTTAATCACTCAAACCTACTACTAACCGCGCCACGTGCTGCGGTGGTCGTGCGTGTGGTGGTGGTCGTGGGCTTAGCGCCGTAACGGGTACAAATCAACGCAGATTTAGAAACCCCGCCGGCGCAAACCGAGCGGGGTTTTTTATTCACTCTCGCTCAAATCCGCAGGCTAGCAAAGGATAATTATGATGAGCGAATCGGGCAACACATCACCACAGAAAACCCGTTTTACGGGCGCAGAATTAATAGTATATTTACTGGAAAAACATGGCATTACCACTGTTTCGGGTATTCCTGGCGGGGCAGCTTTGCCTTTTTACGACGCACTAGGAAAAAGTAAAAAAATTCGCCATATTCTTGCTCGTCATGAGCAAGGGGCTGGGTTTATTGCTCAAGGCATTGCTCGTACAACGGGTAAAGCTGCGGTGTGTATTTCGTCAAGTGGCCCTGGGGCAACCAATTTAGTGACCGCTATTGCTGACGCAAAATTGGATTCTATCCCGTTGGTTTGTATTACGGCACAGGTACCCTCTTCGATGATAGGAACTGACGCGTTCCAAGAAGTTGATACTTATGGTATTTCTATTCCAGTTACCAAACATAACTACTTGGTTCGCAGCATAAATGATTTGCCGCAGGTGATTTGTGATGCTTTTCGTATTGCTGAATCAGGTCGTCCGGGGCCAGTTTGGATTGATATACCGAAAGATGTTCAAACCGCGACCATAGAATTAACTGAGATACCTGAAGTTTTACCGAAAGACAAAGCGCCAACATTTGATATGGAAAAAGTGATCCAAGCGGCACAGATGATCAACGAAGCCAAACGTCCAGTGTTGTATTTTGGTGGTGGTGTAATCAGCTCTGCATCGACAGAAACGGCGATTGCATTTGCGGAAAAAGCCTCTTTGCCTACAACCATGACCTTGATGGCATTGGGGACTGTCCCTATGCGACATCCATTGTACTTAGGGATGCTTGGGATGCATGCCGCAGCAAGTACCAATATGGTGATGGAAGAATCGGATTTACTGATTGTTATTGGGGCTCGTTTTGACGATAGAGCCATCGGAAAAGCCGAAAAATTTTGCCCTAATGCCAAAATTATTCACGTTGATATCGATAAAGCGGAAATCAGTAAAATTAAGCGCCCAGACATTGCTATCCATGCAGACGCAGGGCAAATTTTAGAATTATTGCTGCCATTGGTTGAGCGAAATACGCGAAGTGAATGGATCAAACGAGTTGATGAGCTAAAAGAAAAATACCCATTAAACTTGAGTGAAGCAGATAACCCATTAAACCACTATGGGCTGGTGTTAGCAGCCGCCCGCGCTGCGGGTGAGGATGCCATTGTCACGACAGATGTTGGCCAGCATCAAATGTGGGCTGCGCAGGTATATCCGTTATCTCGTCCCCGCCAATGGCTGACTTCAGGTGGCTTAGGGACGATGGGCTTTGGTTTACCTGCTGCGATTGGTGCTGCCTTGGCTGAGCCTGAAAAAACCATCGTTTGTTTTTCTGGTGATGGTAGCCTAATGATGAATATTCAGGAATTAGCGACAGCAGCTGAGCACCAATTAAATATCAAAATTGTTTTGATGAATAACCAAGCGCTGGGCATGGTTCATCAACAACAAGATTTATTTTTTGAAAATCGCATATTTGCTGCAGCTTATCCGTACCAAACTGACTTTATTAAGATAGCGGCAGGGTTTGGTTTACAAACCTGTGATTTGAATAATGAGGCAGACCCTGCAATGGCGCTGGAAGCAGTAATGAATACCAAAGGCCCTTGTTTAATTCATGCCCTGATCGATGTGAATCAGAAGGTATATCCAATGGTTCCACCGGGTGCCGCTAATATTGATATGATTGGAGCGTAATTATGGTACTTGAACATCACCCAATTGCTTTAGAGTTAATTGTTCGTAACCATCCAGGGGTTATGTCACATATTTGTGGCCTGTTTGCGCGCCGAGCATTTAACGTAGATGGTATTCTTTGTATGCCAATTAAGGATAAAGACGAGAGTCGTATTTGGTTATTAGTCCAAAAAGACGAACGCTTATCGCAAATGATTAACCAAGTTGAAAAGCTTGAAGATGTTAGGGAAGTTCGCTTTAGCGATAACCTACAGCTGTTTGAAACAATGCAAAATTATTTGCAGTAATTCTTAAGCTTAGATTTTCAAATAAGCTCATACTTTGGTATGGGCTTATTTTTTAGCCAAATAATATCTAATTCGGGGTTTCTTAAAACGAACGTCGGTGATATAACATCGAAAGATAAATAAAAAGTTTCTCAGTTTACGTTGAAGAATAAAAGGAACAAAAAAGATGCAAAACAATATCTATCTTTCTAATACCTATCTATATGAAATAGAGACAAAGCTAGTTAACCAAGGGATTGACGAAGAAGGGCACTGGGTTGCACTTGAAGAAAATATTTTCCATCCTCAAGGTGGTGGTCAACCTGCGGATACGGCTTGGGTTAATGAGTTTCCCGTTCGGATTAGGAAACAACCGAGTGGGCTAATCGTTGCTTATTTACCTGAAAGTGTCGCTTTCAATACTGAATACAGGGTCATTGCGAAAGTGGATAGTGAGAAACGCCAACGTTATGCTGCACTTCATACCGCAGGGCATTTGCTGAATTGGGAATTACGCCGTTTTGGCTGGATGGCACAAAAAGGGCACCACTTCCCAGATGAATCCAGAGTGGAATTTACCATGATGGAAAATCAGGTAACGCCTTTTGAAGAGCTTGATAGCGCGCAAATTGAAGGCATCATTAATGAAAGCTTACAGAGTGCTCGCAAGGTTGATATAAAGCAAAATGGTGAAATGCGAATAAGTTATATCGACCAAACGGAAGAGATGCCATGCGGGGGAACACATGTTTCTTCATTAGATAGTATTTGCCATTTTTCTATTAAGTCGATGAAATTTAAAAAAGGCACTTTGCGTATCAGCTATGATGCACAGCATGTAACTGCTTAAACACCGTCACTGATATGAGAGTATGTCATTACGACAGTTGCTTGAAGTTCACCATCCATACATAAGTAGGTATGGGGAAAATCGCCGCTAAATGCATAAAAATCCCCTGCTTCTAAGACAACATTTTGCTCGTTGTTTAAGCGTAACATGAGCGAACCTGAGTTAACCATAATATGTTCATGGGTTCCCGTCATGTGAGCAGGGCTGTTAATAATTGCCCCCCGTTTCATTGTTAATTGCCAGATTTCTGAGATATTACCCATGCTGATGCGGAATTTAAATTGTTGAGAATATTCATCTTCATCACTTGGCATTGATTTTACTAAATAAGGGTAGGTCTCATGTTGTCGTGTGAATAAATCACTTAAGGGAAATCGCAGTGCAATCGCGATAGCTTCTAGTGTATCAATGCGTGGGTTTGAGTCACCAGATTCGAGTTTCGATAGTGCTGCTTTCGATATACCGGAAAGACGAGAAAGTTCGTTAAGCGAAAGGTTTCTCGCTTGTCGGAGTAAACGAACTTTTTGGCCGATTTTTATATTAATTTTTTTTTCCATGTTGCGCCTTTCCCTGAACAGTGGTTTATCGTGTTAATTCTACATCACTCAGAGAATCAAATCACATATTCTTGGTTATCCATGTTATTTCAATACGCTATCTGATTTTTTGATAGAGATTTGAATTTTAAAAAATTAAAAAAATAAAACTATTTAATAAATACGATAAAAACTATAGTTTGAGTGTTAAAAACTTTCGGAGTTCAGTACTATGCCGTTTGAATTATTCTCACCAGAAATGGCGATTTGTTTTGCGACATTGTTGTTTGCTTATATTGTTTTTGGAATGGCGGGGTTTGGTTCAGCACTCATTGCTACGCCTGTATTAGCAATGTATTTGCCATTGAATATGATTGTTCCAATTTTGGCTTTAATTGACTTAACAGCTGCTGTGTTAAATTTATTTAAAGATGGAAAAAACGCGGATTATCAGGAAATAAAATGGATAATTCCACTCATGGTAGTGGGAAGTTTAATAGGTGCTGCCATTTTATTAAAAACACGACCCGATATTTTAGTTTTATTATTAGGGATTTTTGTTATTGGTTACGTATTAAATGCTTTTTTTTCAAAAAAAGCCCAAAAACCCTTTTCAAAAGCACTGGTTGTGCCCTTTAGCCTGATTGGGGGCGTTTTTAGCGCATTATTTGGAAGCGGTGGTTTTATTTATGCAATGTATTTATCAAGCCGTATTGAAGATAAACAGCGTTTTCGTATTACCCAAATGACGTTAATTGGCTTTAGTACACTAACCCGCGTGGTGATTTTCCTCGTTATGGGGGTGTATCTTAATCTTGATATTTTATTGATTGCATTAGCATTTTGCCCTGCTATGTTGATTGGAACTTGGGTAGGAAGGCATATTACATTAAAAATCTCTCGTGAAGCCTTTTTGAAAATTATTAATCTCGTTATTTTAGTTTCAGGTATTGCCTTGTTATATCGATATTTCTTTGTTCTTTAATTATAAATTTCGCCTAATAACACAAGTTTATTTTTAAAGATAAATAGCGGAATATAAGCAACATGCTACAATCACCGCTGGCATTATTGGGTTCATACGTAATGCGGCGGTTTTTTATATTATTAATAATTAATTTTATGGAGTTAAAATCTAATTCGTTAATTAAGGATTTAGATTAATACCAAAATGAGCTCTGATAATCAGTGTTTGCAAAATTTTCGACATTCCCCTTCATTTGCTATTTTTACCATTACTACCAGTATTGCCGTTATCGGTATCGTCATTGGGCTAAGTATTCCAATGGTGGCATTGAGATTAAACAATTATGGCGTTAACGAACTCACGATAGGCATTATTTCAGCGGCGCCAGCTTTAGGAATGTTTCTAATAGCTCCTGTTGTACAACGCATTGTGCAATGGTCAGGCAAGCGCAAGGCAATGTTAATTGCCACTATTATTTCAGGTATTAGTTTATTGCCGTTATTAAGCACATTGCCTCTTTGGTTATTATTTCCTTTAAGGTTAATCACAGGGTTAGCAAGTGGTGTCATGATTTGTTTAGGTGAAACATGGATTAATGAGTTATCACCTGAAAATAAGCGGGGCCGAATTTTAGCGATTTACACCACGGTATTCACTGTGAGCCAGCTACTCGGGCCTTCTTTTATTGCTTATTATGGTGTGGAAGATAAATCCCCTTTACTTATTTGTACCCTGATCCACCTTATTTCCGTTGTGTTATTTATCTTAATGGATCAAAAAGTGGGTGATCGTATTGCTGCCTCAGCAGAAAAATCAAATTTTTCCATTATTCAATTTGTGAGAGTTGCTCCGGGAATTTGTGGTGGAATTTTATTTTTCGCTTTTTTTGATGGCACAATTTTGTCCATGTTCCCTATCTATGGAATGGGAATGGGGCACACGGAAGCGGTAGCTGCCTTAATGATTAGTGCGATTTTAGCGGGTGATGCAATTATGCAACTGCCTTTTGGCTGGTTGGCCGACCATATGAATCGAGAGAAACTCTATCGAATTTGTGGTGTTGTGACATTGGCTGCCAGTATTTTACTGCCTTTCACCATCACTCAGCCTTATTTAATTTGGGTATTATTATTTGTGTTG
This sequence comes from Providencia sp. UF-183, assembly GCF_058246155.1. Taxonomy (NCBI): domain Bacteria; kingdom Pseudomonadati; phylum Pseudomonadota; class Gammaproteobacteria; order Enterobacterales; family Morganellaceae; genus Providencia; species Providencia sp. UF-183. Next base: position 35,655 of record NZ_JBSICD010000025.1, read on the forward strand.
GGTGCAACGGCAGGTGCAATTTATACCATTGCATTGGTGCAAATTGGCCAATATTTTAAAGGGAATGAGCTGATTATTGCGAATGCAGCAGCAGCGATGTTGTGGGGGATTGGCAACTTATCTGGGCCTCTGCTCGCAGGGGTGGCGACATCAATTTCGCCGTCAGGCTTACCTATTTTACTGATTTTGTCTGCCGCTATTTTCTTGTGGTTTACCCGTGAGAAATATAGTGCCCAAGTTACTGAACAAACGACATATTAGTTTTTAGCGGGTGTTTTTGCACCCGCTTCAATTTATTCTGTGACTTTATAAACCACTAAATTTTCACGGTATTCATCTGGCCTATGGTTGTGCCAAAATAATCTCATGCCTTGTGGCGCTGGTTTTACCTCTTTTGATAACACGATTAGCCAGCGGCACTGTTCGGGTTTTTCGAACCTATCTTGCCTTTGATGCAAAACTTTTGTGTAGTAGTACAACATTGGAGCTTCAGATTCGCCAATGTTATCGGAAGCCATGCAATCATTAGCAGTATATTGCCCTGCTAAATGTTGTTTTAAATCGACAAAGACCCCTTCGAAACCTTTTGTGTAATCAATCCAACCCAAAAATAACGTTAAGATCACGCCCCAAACAGTGCAGAGACCAAGCACCCAGTTTTTCATCATTTGAAACGCAGGGGAAAGGTTTGGGATGATCCGGTTACGCAAGAACCAAACAAGTGTAATAAATACCCCGCAGAAGAAAGCGATAGTGGAGAAGGGCATTTCGTAGCTCATGGGAAGCCAGCGGCTAAACAATGTTAAGTATTCTTGATGGTGCCCTGTTAGTACAATGAAATAACTGACCCACAAAAACACGACCACTAATGACCAAAATACCGCACAGAAACGCGAAAGCCCATTTAAGACTTTTTCAGGAATCGCTAACAGCACAGGGGTGCCAATAATGGCCATCGGTGCGATAAAAGGGAGAAGGTACAATGCCCGACCGGATGCTGAGATTTGCAAAAAAACGATACCTAAGAGTGGGAATAGCGTCAGTAAGTAGGCGTTGGAATTAGTTAAGCGTTGAATTGGGTGGCGTAAGAAGTAAGCCACAGCCAGTAAACCGGATGGAAGGGCAAACAATGAAACGGCCGCAGGAATACGTGTTAAATTCGCTTTTGCACCTAGTTTTTCAACAGAAAACCCAAAAAAGCGCCCGATATTATTTTCCCAAAACCATACCATAAATAAATCAGGGTGTTGCAAGTAAAGTAAAATAGGCCAAGGGAGAATAGCAAGAAGGGCGAGCAACCCAGCAGCAAAACTGTAGAGCCAAAATTGTTTTGTTCGGCATTGGGCTAAAAATACAGGGGCTAATAACAGACAGATCCACAGAACACCGGGAATAAAGACGCCCTTTGAGAGCATCGTTACAACGGTGCCTAGGCAAAGCCAAATGGCAGACATGCCCATTTTTTGTTGTTGGATCAAGCCTAATAACCCATAAAGCCCGATTGTTGCACCTGCTATTAGGGCGACGTCAGTAAACATATCATGGCTATGGCGGAGGATCCCCGGCGCACAAGCATACAGTGCAAATGCAATCCAAATACGGGTATCGGTAAAGTCTTTTGCAATAAAAAAGCGGCGAGCCAATAGAATAAAAAATGAAAAATTAACCACCGAGAAAAACAAACTGGCGGTTCGTGCCGCATCATAAAGTGGCATAACCCCTGAAAATAAATGGGAGGTTAGGGTCGCGACCCAATAATAAAGCGGGGGTTTTTCCATAAAGGGCTCGCCCGCGTTGGTTGGAACGAGCCACTGCCCTGTTTCATACATGGTTTGAATAATACCAAAACTGTAATTTTCATCTTGTTTCCATGGGCTATGGCTATAAATACCAGGGAGTAAATATAGAGCAAGAAAACAGATAAAAAGCAGCAAAACACCCTGTTGCAACGTGATTGATGGTGTATTTTTATTTGACATATTCATTTAAGACTTTAATTCGTTGTGATAAAAATAAAACAATAACCATGGTAAATAATAATTTAGTTTATATATTTAAAAATAATATTTACTGAGTAACGGATATATTTACTTTGTTAAAAAATATTATTTTATAACGCATGTTTAAACTATTTTACCATGAAATAATAATGAGTTAGCTAAACGTTTTGTAAGCAAATATTCGGTGATTATACCAAAGAAAATAATCGTGCTATCTAAACAAAGTCTATATGAAACTGAATTAGTTATTTCCACTTATTTTATTATTAATAAAAGGTGAGTAAAAATCGGTATTATTCACAAAACTGAATTTTTCTTTGGCGGGTATTCTATTTTTCTAGGTTGAAAATGGAATGAGATGCATGCAAAAAACTAAAAACACTTGATCATTTGCCCGTTTTCGAACGATAATTGCTCTCCTCACAATACGCCTTACTCTTATTTTTAAGCCAAACGATTGCGCAATTGTTTTTATTGAGGTTTTTTCCCTTAATTCATTTGGTTTTTATAAAAACGTAATCGTTTACGTCAGCGAATGTGTGATAAGTCAGCAAGATGGGCATACAAACTTACTGGCTTTTAAAATGTTCGATTACCATTAACAGCAGAGGTATACCATGTCAGGCCAACAGGCTTCATCCAACTGCAAATTGGATTCATTTTTTAAGATCACCGCGCGCGGCTCTTCCGTTCGTCGTGAAATCATCGCAGGGTTAACGACATTCTTAGCGATGGTTTATTCTGTTATCGTTGTGCCTGGTATGTTGGGGCAGGCCGGTTTCCCGCCTACTGCCGTGTTTATTGCAACGTGTTTAGTGGCGGGTTTTGGTTCATTACTCATGGGGTTATGGGCAAACTTGCCGATGGCCATTGGTTGTGCCATTTCACTTACCGCCTTTACCGCTTTCAGCTTAGTTTTAGGTCAGCAAATTAGTATTCCTGTTGCGTTAGGTGCGGTGTTCCTAATGGGGTGTCTGTTTACGATTATTTCTGTCACAGGCATTCGTAGCTGGATTTTACGCAACATGCCAATGGGGATTGCTCATGGGACGGGAATTGGTATTGGCCTGTTTCTATTACTGATCGCGGCAAATGGTGTCGGTTTAGTGATTAAAAACCCAAATGCAGGTTTACCTGTCGCGTTAGGTGAATTTACCTCTTTCCCTGTTTTAATGTCACTCGCGGGTCTCGCTGTTATTTTCGGATTGGAAAAACGCCGTGTGCCAGGTGGCGTGTTATTAGTGATTATTGCGATTTCAATCATTGGTTTGATTTTCGACCCTTCGGTGAAATATCAAGGCCTATTTAAATTACCATCACTGGGTGATGATGGCCTTTCGTTGGTGTTCAACATGGATATCATGGGGGCATTACAGCCAATGGTATTACCAAGTTTATTGGCATTGGTAATGACGGCAGTATTTGATGCGACGGGCACTATCCGCGCAGTAGCTGGGCAAGCTAACTTATTAGATAAAGACGGGCAAATCATTGACGGCGGAAAGGCATTAACCGCTGACTCTGTAAGCAGCATTTTTGCAGGTGCAATTGGTGCTTCACCCGCGGCGGTTTATATTGAGTCCGCTGCTGGTACCGCCGCAGGTGGTCGTACTGGTTTAACCGCCGTTGTTGTCGGTGTTTTATTCTTGTTAATCCTATTCTTATCTCCATTGTCATACCTCGTACCGGCTTATGCGACAGCACCTGCACTGATGTACGTTGGTTTGTTAATGTTAAGCAACGTTTCAAAATTAGATTTTGATGACTTTGTTGATTCAATGTCTGGCCTGTTGTGTGCAGTGTTTATTGTCCTGACGTGCAATATCGTAACGGGTATTATGCTTGGCTTCGCCGCGTTAGTGATTGGTCGTATTTGTGCAGGTGAATGGCGTAAACTGAATATCGGAACTGTTGTGATTGCGGTCCTTTTGGTGGCATTTTATGCTGCTGACTTAGCAATCTAAAGTTAATTCTAGTTACAAGGCGGGGGTTGTTACCGTCTTGTAACGCATTATTTTGATTAATCGCAATGTATAAATTTTTTTCCCATAGAACGGTGGCTAGCGATAGAATAGACATAGAGCGGTGAATTAAGTGGATGTGCTGTTTTCCACTCGTAGCCGCTTGATTGTCATAATCGAGGTCTGGACGGTGCTATCTCTTACTATGCGGCGGCAGGCAATTTTGAGTTCTGGTCGTCTGGTTAATCAGTAAGGGCAACATGGAAATTTTCTTTACTATTCTTATTTTGATTTTAGCCGTCTCTGTTTCAGGGGTTGCCGCTAAAATTCTTCCTATCCGTATTCCGCTTCCACTTATTCAAATCGCGATTGGTGCATTGTTGGCTTGGCCGCAATTTGGCTTGCATGTCACCTTTGATCCTGAATTGTTTATGGTTCTATTGATCCCACCTTTGCTGTTTGTTGATGGTTGGAAAACACCCACTCGCGAATTTTTCCAAAATGGCCGAGAAATTTTTATTCTCGTACTGGTTTTGGTCTTAGTTACTGTTGTGGGAATGGGGTTCCTCATTCACTGGTTACTACCTAGCATTCCATTGATTCCTGCCTTTGCACTTGCTGCGGTACTTTCGCCAACAGATGCGGTTGCGTTGTCTTCTATCGTTGGAAAAGGGCGAATTCCGAAGCGCATGATGAGTGTCCTTGAAGGTGAAGCATTGATGAACGATGCTTCCGGTCTGGTGGCATTGAAATTTGCTGTTGCTATTGCGATGGGAACTATGGTGTTTAGCGCTTCAGGGGTGACTATTGAGTTCTTCAAAGTTGCTGTAGGGGGCTTATTAGCAGGGATTATTGTAACGTGGTTGTACAGTAAATCCTTACGGTTAATGAGCCGCTGGAGTGGGGATGACCCTGCGACGCAAATTGTCTTTATGTTATTGCTGCCATTTGCCTCATACATGATTGCTGAACATATTGGTTTTTCTGGTATTTTAGCTGCCGTTGCGGCAGGGATGACAATCACTAAATCTGGCGTGATCCGCAATGCACCTCTCGCGATGCGTTTGCGGGCGGATAGCGTTTGGTCGATGTTAGAGTTTGTATTTAACGGTTTAGTTTTCATCATGTTAGGGCTACAGTTGCCTGGTATATGGGAAACATCGGTTATTCAAGCAGATCTCGACCCAAGTGTTGAGACATGGATGTTATTTACCGCGGTTGCTGCGATTTATTTTGCCTTGTTATTACTGCGTTTTTGTTGGCTGTGGCTGATGAAAAGGTTTAGCCGTTTGTTCTTAAAGAAAAAACCGCTGCAATTTGCGAATTATACTGTGCGTGAACTGTGGTTGGCGTCATTTGCGGGTGTGCGCGGGGCAATTACCTTAGCGGGTGTGCTCTCTATACCGCTATTTTTAACGGATGGGTCACCGTTCCCTGCCCGCTATCAGCTTGTGTTTATCGCTGCGGGAGTTATTTTGTTTTCCATTTTTGCAGGGGTGATAGCACTGCCATTATTACTGCGAAACTTTAAAGTGGGCGACAAAGAAGCGGATGCCAGCGAAATTCGGATGGCGAAGGCTAAAATGGCTGAAGTGGCGATTGTCAGTTTGAATAAAATGGAGGAGCGTTTATCTGCGGACGTGGATGAAAAGCTCGACTCAGAAGATATCAGTGAAGTCGCTTCTCGTGTAACGGGTTATTTGAGACGCCGTACGGCGGGGCAAGATGAAATTGAACATAATTTGCAAATTGAAGACCTTGAACGACGTTTTCGCCTGACGGCATTGCGTGCTGAACGTGGTGAACTTTATCACTTACGTGCGACGAAAAAAATCAGCAATGAAACCCTGCAATCTTTATTGGTCGACTTGGATTTATTAGAAGCCGTGCTGATCGAAAAAGAGCATTAAAACGAAAAACCGAGTATTCTACTCAACATTCTTTAGTTTGAGACAGAATACAGCATTATGTGGTTACTCGTTATCACGACGCTGCTTTGGGCAGCGTCTTTTAGTTTGATTGGTGAATATTTAGCAGGCCAAGTCGACAGCTGGTTTTCAGTGTTAGTGCGTGTTGGCCTTGCTTCACTGGTATTCCTACCTTTCCTACGTTGGCGTCAATTTAGCGCTAAAGTGATTTCACTCTATATGTTAGTGGGCGCTTGCCAGCTTGGGATCATGTACCTATTTGTTTTCCATGCCTATCAATACCTAACTGTGGCGGAATTTTTGCTATTCACAGTATTAACGCCACTGTATGTCACACTAATTTATGATTTATTAGAGCGTCAGCCACTGCGTAAAGGGTATTTATTTAGCTCTTTGTTGGCGGTGATTGGGGCGGCAATTATCCGCTATGACCATTTGAGTGAATCGTTCTGGCTAGGGCTTTTGTTCGTGCAATTAGCCAATATCTTTTTTGCTATCGGGCAGGTAGGGTATAAGCGTTTGATGGAGGTACATCCCATTCCTCAACATCAGGCTTTCTCGTGGTTCTATCTGGGCGCAACCTTAGTGGCACTCATTGGCTGGTTACTGTTTGGTAATAAATCCATGATGCCAACCACAAACCTCCAATGGGGAGTGCTACTGTGGCTTGGTGTTGCTGCATCCGGTATTGGTTATTTTATGTGGAACTATGGGGCGACAAAAGTAGATGCTGGAACCCTAGCTATCATGAATAACATGATGGTCCCAGCCGGTTTATTAGTGAATTTCGCCATTTGGCAGCAACATCCTAATTGGTTGAGTTTTACCATTGGATCGAGCCTAATAATTGCGTCTCTTTGGGTGCATAAGCGCTGGATACTTTCGCGGGCTTCACATACGAAAGGTTCTCCACAGCGTGATCCGTCGCGGTCTCAGTAAATGCCTCAATAGCTGGCTGGCGCTGTTCTCCTTCACGGCATGCAGCGTACAGTCGGCTCCACAACCCACTTCCCAACGTTTTAGTCTTAATCAATCCTTGTTTTTCAAAGGAATCAACTGCCCAATGGGGTAATGCAGCGATACCCATTTTGGCCGCGACCATTTGAATTAGAATCAGCGTATTATCTACATTTTTTACGTTCGGTGAAACGCCCGCAGGTTGCAGAAAATGACGCCAAACATCAAAGCGTTCCCGTTGCACAGGGTAGAGCAATAAGGTTTCATCCGCTAAATCGTGGGGCGCTATTTGCGGTTTTTTCGCGAGCGGGTGGTCACTTGCCACAATCAGTTTCACTTCATAATCGAACATTGGCGTGTAATGAATACCTTGGTCAGGCAGGATATCGGATGTCATCACAAGGTCGAGCTCTCTTGAAAGCAATTCAGGTTGTGGGTCGAAAGTTACACCTGATTTGAAATCGACACTCACTTGCGGCCAAGTCTGCCTAAACTGCTGCAACGCAGGTGTTAGCCATTGGATGCAGCTGTGGCATTCGATAGCAATACGCAGCGCACAAACCCCCGGCTCATTACAGACACGAATGGCATCTTTTACCAATGGCAGTACTTGCTGTGCCAATTGCAGTAACACTTCCCCTTGTGGCGTAAAACGTAATGGCTGGCTTTTTCGCACAAATAAGCGAAAGCCTAACCGGTGCTCTAAATCACTAAACTGATGTGACAGAGCCGATTGTGTTTGGTGCAAGTGTGTTGCTGTTGCCGCTAATGAACCGTATTGGCTGAGCGCTTGCAATGTTTTTAAATGTTTTAATTCGATCATGAGAAACCTTCACGGTGACAATGAAATATTTGCGCTTGTGCTTTATACAGTACCTGTTGATTATGGATGTGTAAACATCTAGACGGCTAAATATTTTAAGGGGTCAATATGTCTGTTATAAATCATACACTTGGTTTTCCACGCGTCGGTCTGAAAAGAGAGCTAAAACGAGCACAAGAAGATTATTGGGCAGGCAAGATTGACCAATCTGCGCTTTTAGCTGTGGGTCATGAGTTGCGTGTTCGTCATTGGGAACAGCAAAAAAATGCGGGTGTTGAACTGTTACCCGTTGGTGATTTTGCTTGGTATGACCAAATTCTGACAACCAGTTTATTATTAGGCAATGTGCCACCACGCCATCAAAATAAAGATGGTTCTATTGATTTAGATACCTTATTCAGAGTTGCCCGTGGTCGTGCGCCAACAGGAACTCCCGCACCAGCAGGTGAAATGACAAAGTGGTTTAACACGAACTACCACTACATTGTGCCTGAGTTCCAAAAAGGGCAAAAATTCGCCCTATCTTGGAATCAATTGTTTGATGAAGTTGATGAGGCACTTGCATTAGGGCACAAAATTAAGCCAGTTATTGTAGGGCCAATCACCTACCTATGGTTAGGAAAGGTCAAAGGTGAATCATTCGATCGTTTATCTCTGCTAAATGAATTATTGCCAGTTTACCAACAAATATTGGCGCGTTTAGCTGAAAAAGGCATTGATTGGGTGCAAATTGACGAACCTGCATTAGTGCTGGATTTACCCGTTGAATGGCAACAGGCTTACCAATCAACCTATCAAGCGCTATCTGGTCAAGTAAAACTACTACTTACCACGTATTTTGATGGCATTAGTCATCATTTAGATATCATCAAACAATTACCTGTGCAGGGCTTGCATGTAGATGTTGTGGCGGGGTCAGATGATATTAAAAAGCTGCACCAAGCGCTGCCTGCTGACTGGGTTTTATCACTAGGCGTGATTAATGGTCGTAATGTCTGGAAAGCGGATCTGGGTGAAAAATTTGCCCAAGTAAAACCGCTGCTAGGCCAGCGCTCAGTGTGGGTGGGAACCTCTTGTTCACTGTTGCACAGCCCCATTGATTTGAATGATGAAACGCGTTTAGATGCGGAAGTGAAAAGCTGGTTTGCGTTTGCATTGCAAAAATGTGAAGAGCTTGCCCTACTGAGTAAAGCACTCAATCAACCCACAGAGACAAACATCGCATCGTTAGAAACATACAGCGCACCAATCCGTGCCCGCAAAACATCAACGCGAGTGAATAATGCCACCGTCGCGCAACGTTTAGCGGCAATTCGTGAGGGGGATGCAGAACGTACTAGCCCATATCCTCAACGTGCGCAGCTTCAGCGTGAGCGTTTCAACTTACCGTTATGGCCAACGACCACGATCGGCTCTTTCCCTCAAACCAGTGAAATTAGAACATTACGGTTAGATTTCAAAAAAGGTAATGTGGATAAAAACAATTACCGGACAAATATTAGCGAGCACATCAAACAGGCGATTAAAGAACAAGAAATTTTGGACATCGACGTGCTGGTACACGGCGAAGCTGAACGTAACGACATGGTCGAGTATTTCGGCGAACATTTTGATGGTTATGTATTTACACAAAATGGTTGGGTACAAAGCTATGGCTCACGTTGTGTGAAGCCTCCAGTGATTATCGGCGATATTAGCCGCCCAGAGGCCATTACCGTTGAATGGGCCAAATATGCGCAATCACTGACGGAAAAACCCGTCAAAGGCATGTTGACGGGGCCTGTCACTATCTTGTGCTGGTCATTCCCACGTGAAGATGTCAGCCGTGAAACCATCGCAAAACAAATCGCACTTGCGCTGCGTGATGAGGTGGATGATTTACAAAAAGCGGGTATTGGTATCATTCAAATTGATGAACCTGCGTTACGTGAAGGCTTACCACTGCGTAGGAATGAGTGGGCGGCATACTTAACATGGGCTGTCGATGCTTTTAAACTGAGCGCCGCGATTGCTGAAGATGACACGCAAATTCATACGCATATGTGTTATTGCGAGTTCAATGACATCATGGATTCGATTGCCGCGCTAGATGCAGACGTGATTACCATTGAAACCTCACGCTCAGATATGGATTTATTGGATGCATTTGAAGATTTTGACTATCCAAATGAAATTGGGCCGGGTGTGTACGACATTCACTCGCCAAATGTACCTAACGTAGAGTGGATTGTTGCACTGCTCCGAAAAGCGGCAAAACGTGTTCCTGTTGAGCGTTTATGGGTCAACCCAGATTGTGGATTAAAAACCCGTGGTTGGACGGAAACTCGCCAAGCTTTAGCCAACATGGTTGAAGCTGCGAAATTGCTAAGAAATGAGCATACATCTTAAGTTAATGATAAAAGGTAGGGCTTCCTACCTTTTATCTTTTAGTTAGTTGGCAACTAATTGTTTTCTATCTTTCATTTTCATCACAAAAAACAGTAATGAGAGCGAGATTAAAACGTTTACTGCTGCCAAAATAGGTAAAATATGAATTGCATTAAGGTCAATGACAAGACCTCCAGCAATTGCACCAAATGCCATGCCAAACTGAATAAATGCGGTGTACAAGCTAAAAATAATATTTGTTGATTCAGGGGCTAAACTGATTAATTTATATTGTAATGCAGGTCCAGAAGACCACGCCGCCATTGACCAGACAAACAGGAGTAGGTAAATCGTACTAATACTAAAGCCAAGTAAAGCTAAGAAAATCAATGCACCCGCATGAAGTAAAAATCCACCAATAATCGCAGTACTATAACTAAATTTATCGGTTGCCCATCCCCCCATCTTGGAGCCAATTAAACTGGCTAAGCCGCATACCAGCAATATTTGGCTAATCTCATCAGCATTAACATGGGAAACCATCAGCAAGTAGGGTGAAATGTAAGAGTAAATAATGGAAAATGCGCTAATCCACAAGAAAGTGATTGCAAATAAAATCGCAATGTTTTTGTTTTTTAAAACCGCAAACTGCTGGGTAAGTGGAACGGGTTTGTCACCATGAACTGCGGGGATGGCATACAGAATTGCTAGCAAAAACAAAATAGCTAAGACACCAATGCCAAGGAAAATAAAGCGCCAATTAACAACGCTAGAAATTAAGCGACCGAGTGGAACACCAACCACTAATGCCATGCTAAAGCCAATGATAATCATAGCTATCGCACTGCCTTTTTTCTCTGGTGCAGCTAACTTGGCGGCAATAACTAATGCGATGACTTCAATGACACCTGCACTGACGCCTGAAATAGCGCGTGCAATGTTGATTGCCAAAAAGCTTTCCATCCATAAAGTAACAACATTGGCTAATGCAAAGATAATTAATGCGATGATAAGTAGCTGCTTTCTATCCCATTTACCTGTAATTGCAATAATCGCAGGTGTACCAACGGCAAAAGCAATAGAAAAAATGGTGATCATTTGCCCGACCATTGAAACGGATAAATGTAAATCCACAGAAATTTGGTCTAAAATTCCCGCAATTATATATTCTGCGGTTCCGACCAAAAAACTGATTGCTGCAAGTAAATATATTTTCATAATAGACTGAATAATCAAATTGATAATACCAAGATGCACCTTGAATTAACCTCTGTTTTTTTGAGTGATAAAAAGGGCACTTGAACGTGTTATCGATAACAATTAGATTATTAGCTAATTGTATTAACGAGTCAAGCCTCTGGCGAATGGAAAAGGTTTGAATTAAAGTAACTAATTCATATTTTAGAAAATTATTGATTTTTATTAATTGGTATTGAAGTGATGAGCAATCAACTGCTTATTTAGAGAGATGAATAGGTTCCATGATGAAACAGGTCGAAAATACACCACATTTAGAATCCGTGCTGATCAAATCAACGGCACTCGCTAATGATAAACGTCTTCAAATCCTTGCGTTACTGAAGGAACCTTCATTGTATTTTTCTGATGAGCAATGGGATCAAAATGAAGGTGTGTGCGGGTTGTACATTGCTGAAAAATTATTGATTTCGAAGCCGACGGCGTCATCACACCTCAAAATATTAGGACAGGCAGGCTTTTTAATACCGACAAGAATAGGTAAATACACCTATTTCAAGAGAAATGAGTTAGCATTAAATGCATTTTCCGAACTTATTCAAGAATTGTAACCAGATCACAATGAAATAAAAGGTAGAGTTACCTACCTTTTACTGTGTATTTGGCTATTGAATTAACCAAATAATTTTGACTTCAACAGATTCATGCCAATAGAAGCAAGGTCAAGGCTCTCTGGAAGTTCACCATTTGGTGTTGCACTATCAACCAGTTGAGGGAGATATTTAGCAACTAAATCTGACGTTGATTGTGTATCTAAACCCACTGATTGCGCGAGCTCTTGAATATTAACGTTACCAAAAATTTGCATTAATTGGCTTCCATCAATCGGTAAATTTGCCCCTTCGCTAATCCACGAAGTAATAATGCCACCTAAGCCTTGCTCGTTAAATTTATCAACGACACCAGACAGACCACCTTGGTTTTCAATCCACTTAATAACGGATTGAAACTGTTGCATTTTATCGCCTGCAACCATGCCTAACATTTGATCTAATAGCCCCATTTTTGACTCCTAGGTAACATACCAATTGATGCTCTCATTCATAGTATGGAGCATTATTCGAAAAATTGTAGGTCGCTATTTTGATCAATTTATTTTTCAGGTCAATGAAAATGAGGCATTGTCGATAACTAAATGTATAAAAACATAATTTAAATGTTTTGAATGGAAGCTATTAGTCCAAAATTATCAGGTAACTTATCAGTAAGAGGGCAGATTAAGTTCTCTTTAATACATTTTCGATAATCGCCTACATTCATCTATACTGATTGCATCTTAGCCCGAGTTTGGCTGTAAGGTGTATTTAGTGTGATCAAAATCACGTTTTATTGAAAATAAAATGATGATGTTTTCATTAAAAGAGATACTCATCACTAAATTGACCTGTGCTTATCGCTATATTAATAGCAGCTAATTAATTCAATGATGCCATTGTGTAAAGGAGTTTGATATGTCTGACGTTTTCCACTTAGGTTTAAAGAAAAGTGACTTACAGGGTGCAACCGTAGCGATTGTTCCTGGGGATCCTAACCGTGTTGAAAAAATTGCACGTCTGATGGATAACCCTGTGCATCTTGCGTCATTGCGTGAATATACCTCTTGGCGTGGTGAGCTCGACGGTAAAGCCGTCATTATTTGCTCAACGGGTATTGGTGGTCCATCTACCTCTATTGCAGTTGAAGAGTTAGCACAATTAGGGATCCGTACTTTCCTACGTATTGGTACAACAGGTGCAATCCAAGAAGATATTAATGTGGGTGATGTATTAGTCACTACAGGTGCAGTACGTTTAGATGGTGCGAGCCAGCACTTTGCACCACTTGAATACCCAGCTGTGGCTGATTTTGACTGTACTAATGCATTATTTGCTGCGGCAAAAGATGCGGGTGCAACGGTTCATGTGGGTGTGACAGCATCTTCAGATACCTTCTACCCAGGTCAAGAGCGCTATGATACCTATACTGGCCGTGTTATGCGCCATTTCAGAGGCTCAATGAAAGAGTGGCAAGATATGGGCGTCATGAACTATGAAATGGAATCAGCAACGTTACTGACCATGTGCTCAAGCAGTAAAGGTCTACGTGCAGGCATGGTTGCAGGAGTTATTGTTAACCGTACACAACAAGAAATTCCAAATGAAACATTACTGAAGAAAACAGAAGGTAATGTGCTAAGTATTGTTGTTGAAGCAGCACGTCGCTTATCGTAGTCAATGATTTACTGGCTCGCCTATTTAAAAATTCACTCGGTTGTGGAAAGACAATAGGCGGGCTTAGTCTCGCTTCTAAGTTATTCACTCTAGATATAACCCCGTCAAATTTTTAACAATTTGTAATGAATTTCCAGAAAATATCCTGATCCTCTTATGCGTTAGATCTGTTATTGTCATAAAAACAATTATCAATATTATGTGCCCTTTAATCGTTTGGGTTGCATCTTTTTTATTCGCAACTTGAACGTGTGCTGTGGGCAAAAGGAATGATTATGTCAACAACACCTTATCTTCACCCCTCCGTCCTTCCACTCAAAGGTGGCATTAACTTTCGTGATTTAGGCGGGAAAAAGCTATCAAATGGCAATAAAATCAAGCCAGGTGTGCTGTTTCGCTCTGGGGCATTAGACCGCTTAACGCAAGATGATGAAACTGTTTTACAATCACAAAATCTTTTTCAAATCATTGATTATCGCGATGAAGTTGAAATTATTGCTAAGCCGGATGTGGTGTGGCAAGGGGCGCATTATGTCCATGCTCCAGCAAATCCATTAGCAAAAGAAGTTACCGCAAACTTAGATAAACTCACGCCAGAGATATTAGAACAGTTTGACCCACAAGCCTTTATGTTCCGTTTGTATGAATTATTACCACTGAACAACCCTGCATACCATCAGCTGGTGAGTATGCTACAACAACCAGAAAAAGGCGGGATTGTTCAGCACTGTGCAGTCGGGAAAGACCGTACTGGTGTCGGTTCGGCGCTGGTTTTATTTGCGTTAGGTGCTGACCTAGACACAGTAATGGAAGACTATTTACTCACTAACGAAACATTAGCGCCTTATCGTAAGCACCTACTTGAAGAACACGCAAAAACCATGAGTGAAAGTGTGGTGAAAAAGTTTGAGTATGTGTATTCAGTTCGTGAAGAGTTCTTACAAACAGCTCTAAAAAGTATTGAAAAACAATATGGTAATGTGGATAAGTGGTTGGAAGCTGATTTTGGCCTAGGCTTAAAACAGCGTGAAGAATTACAGCAACACTTCCTCGAATAATATGCACTAATTTTGCTGAGGCTGTGTAACTAAGGATTTTGTCACATAGCCAAGCTGAATTTATTGTTTTGTTTAATCTTGATTTATCAGTTTTTCGCTACTGTAATACATCAAACCATTGATGAAAGGAATGTGCTGTGACGCTCAATGAAATAGTGACCGTTGTGACGGACTTTACTCGCGAACATGAAGTATGGGCGCTACCAATTATTTTCTTTCTTGCATTTGGTGAATCTCTCGCTTTTCTATCACTCCTTTTACCTGCAACGGTGATTTTGCTCGCGCTTGGGGCTTTAATTGGCGAGAGTAATATCGTCTTCTGGCCTATTTGGCTAGCCGCTGCATTAGGCGCCTTCTTTGGTGACTGGCTTTCTTATTGGTTTGGTTTCCATTACAAAGAAAATGTTCGCAAGATGTGGCCAATTTCCCGTAACCCGCAGATGATTGATAAAGGGCAACGGTTTTTTGATCGTTGGGGTATTTGGGGAATTTTCTTTGGACGTTTTTTTGGGCCATTAAGAGCTGTTGTGCCTTTGGTCGCAGGGATTTGTGCGATGCCACAACGGCATTTCCAGCTTGCCAACATTGCTTCTGCGATGATCTGGGCATTTGGCATCCTTGCGCCGGGTGCGCTAGGCCTTAAATGGTTTGCGAGCTGGATAGGCTAAGCTTGCGAAGCGGCTCGCAAATAAACGGCTGTAAACGAAATTACCTCTGGACACTTATACAGTATCCCATTACCTTACACTAGATTTTGTAAAGTAAGGATTTAATCGTGGATACCTCTCTTTTATATGCTGTTATTGGTGCGTTGAGTGGCATTTTGGTCGGTGGTTTAGTGACGTGGTTTTCTATTGCCCAAAAAATTACGCATAAAGATCAAGAACTGCAACAGGCTTACCGTCAACTTGCAGCCAGCGATGAAAAAAATGTGCATCTTGCTCAGTGGAAAGAGGAGTATGACAGGCTTGATCAAGAGCTTCGTACACAACGTGATATTAATCGAGAGCAAGAGGCTGAATTACGTGAAGTCATCACTCGATTAGAGCAAAATCAACTCGCTAATGAAGAAAAACAGCGCATTTTACAGAACAGCGAGCAGCGCTTAACGACTCAGTTTGAAAACTTAGCGAATCGTATTTTTGAGCAAAATGAACGTCGAGCCTCAGAACAGCAGCAAAAAAGCTTATTAGCCATGTTATCGCCATTTCGTGAACAATTAGACGGCTTTCGCCAACAAGTTCAACAAAGCTTTGGTGAAGAAGCAAAAGAAAGGCATACACTAGCTTATGAAATTAGGCAGTTGCAGCAACTCAACAATCAGATGACCAAAGAGGCCGTTAACCTAACGCGTGCGCTAAAAGGGGATAACAAAATACAGGGTAATTGGGGGGAAACTATCCTAACCCGTATCTTAGAAGTTTCTGGTTTGCGCGAAGGCAGTGAATTTGAAACCCAAGTTAGCATCAATACGGGGTATAATAGCCGCTATCAACCTGATGTCATTATCCATCTTCCAGAAGGCAAAGATGTGGTAGTTGATGCGAAAATGTCTTTGGTGTCTTACGAGCACTATTTCAATAGTGAAGATCCACATGAGCAACAACAAGCATTAAAAAACCATGTCGCTTCCATTCGTAATCATATGCGAATGCTGAGCCGAAAGGATTATCATCAGTTACCGGGAATCCGTTCGTTAGATTACGTTTTAATGTTTATTCCTATTGAACCAGCCTATTTGCTAGCGTTGAAAGAAGCACCTGAGTTACTTGATGAGGGGATAAGGCAAAATATCATGTTAGTTTGCCCATCCACCTTGCTAGTGGCGGTTCGAACAATTAATAATATATGGCGCTATGAGCGGCAAGGGCAAAATGCCCAAGAAATTGCGGATAAAGCAGCAAAAATGTACGACAAGCTGCGTTTATTTGTGGATGATATGCAAGTTTTAGGCTCCAGCCTTGATAAAGCGAATAATACTTACCATTCGGCGATGAAACGTCTTGCTCAAGGGCGAGGCAATTTAATTAGCCAAGCGGAAAGTTTTAAGGAGCTAGGGGTAGAGATAAAACAACCTATTGAGCCTCAACTTGTTGAGCGGTCGGATTCGCCTAATTGTGCGGAATCGTAGACTTCTGATAGGGTTTTACCTCAAAGGCTGTTACACTTCCTACAAAGTTTGAATTATAAGCAGGCATAAGAGAAATGACTGAACCAACTAAAGAAACCATCGATTTTGGTTTCCGCACTGTCGGCAAAGAGGATAAAGCTGGCTTAGTAGCGAATGTATTTCACTCTGTAGCATCAAAATATGACTTAATGAATGACCTGATGTCATTCGGTATTCATCGTATCTGGAAACGTTTCACGATTGAAGCAAGTGGTGTACGCCGTAATCAGCGTGTATTGGACCTTGCTGGTGGAACCGGTGACTTAACCGCGAAATTTTCACGTTTAGTCGGTGAAAAAGGGGAAGTCGTTCTGGCAGATATTAACGATTCTATGCTAAAAATGGGACGCGAAAAATTACGTGACCTAGGCATTGTCGGTAACGTTAATTATGTTCAGGCCAATGCGGAAGAACTCCCATTCCCAGACAACTATTTTGATTGCATTACCATTTCTTTTGGCCTGCGTAACGTGACGGATAAAGATAAAGCATTGCGTTCAATGTTCCGTGTGTTAAAGCCAGGTGGCCGTTTGTTGGTATTAGAATTTTCAAAACCTGTCATTGAACCACTGAATAAAGCCTATGATGCTTATTCTTTCCATATTTTACCGCGTATTGGTCAAGCTATCGTCAACGACCCAGATAGCTACCGCTATTTAGCTGAGTCAATCCGCATGCACCCTAATCAAGAAACCTTGAAAGGGATGATGGAAAATGCAGGGTTTGAACAGGTATCTTATACCAATATGACTGGTGGTATTGTTGCATTGCATAAAGGATTTAAATTCTAAGATGGAAGCACCATCAGCACATAGCGAAACTCAACATACTGTTTTGTATTCTTTAATAACAGCAATGATGGAAACCTCTCTTAATCATATGCTGTTTAAAGAAAAAGTGTTGCAGCCTGCAAGAATGCGTTTGGCAGGCAAAGTGATGTCCATTGAACTAAAAGAGCTCAATAAAACACTGACTCTGATTTTTGCTGAAAATCATGTTGATGTACTGAGTGAATGGACTGAAGCGGCAGATTGCACCATTAAAACGTCATTGTTTACGTTAGTGAAGCTTAAAGATAAGCAGCAGCTATCTCAACTCATCAATCGTGGTGATATCGTGATTGAAGGGGATATGCAGATTGTCCAACATTGGTCCTCTTTGTTAGATTTGGCGATTTGGAACCCTGCTCATTATCTATCCCCTTATATTGGTGATGTTGCCGCTGAAGGGCTAAGTAAGCTGCTGAATAAAGGTGTTTGCCTTGCATCTCATTTGGTCAAGCGCCAAAAGACTTATGTAAAAGACGCACTGATTGAAGAGTGGAAAATGGCACCGAGCCAACTCGAACTTGCCCACTTTAGTGATGAAGTTGAGCAAATTGATAGCGCGATGAGTATGCTGGAACAACGCCTAAGCCAGCTGGAGGAGAAGAATGACACCCGGTGAATTAAAACGACTTTACTTCATTGTTCGGGTTTTTCTCTCTTACGGATTAGATGAGTTAATCCCCAAAATTAAACTTACGCTACCGCTTCGAATTGGCCGCTTAGGTTTTTTTTGGATCAGAAATAAACATAAAGACAAAAGTTTAGGTGAAAGGCTGCGCCTTGCATTGCAAGAATTAGGTCCTGTCTGGATCAAATTTGGGCAAATGTTATCGACGCGTCGAGATCTCTTCCCTCCTGCAATCGCAGACCAACTTTCTCTATTACAAGACAAAGTTGCTAGTTTTGATGGTAAATTAGCGCGTGGTTATATTGAAGAGTCTTTAGGTGGGCCGCTTGAGCAATGGTTTGATGATTTTGATGAGCAATCACTTGCCTCAGCCTCTATTGCTCAAGTTCATACGGCTACATTAAAAGAAAACGGCAAAGACATTGTTATCAAAGTTATTCGCCCAGATATTCTACCCATAATCAAAGCTGACATTAAATTAATGTACCGTATCGCGAACTGGGTACCATTGCTACCAGATGGGCGTCGTTTGCGACCAAAAGAAGTTGTTCGTGAATATGAAAAAACATTGATTGATGAACTGAATCTTTTACGCGAATCGGCGAATGCTATTCAGCTGCGCCGTAACTTTGAAAATAGCTCTATGCTGTATATCCCAGAAGTCTACCCTGATTATTGCCGTGAAAACGTCATGGTAATGGAACGTATTTATGGGATCCCAGTTTCAGATATTACTGCACTAAAAGCGCAGGGAACTAATATGAAACTGTTAGCTGAGCGTGGCGTTAAAGTCTTCTTCACTCAAGTATTTCGCGACAGCTTCTTCCATGCGGATATGCACCCGGGGAATATTTTTGTTAGTTATGAACACCCTGAAGATCCGCTGTACATCGGTATTGACTGCGGCATCGTCGGTTCATTAAATAAAGAAGACAAGCGTTATTTGGCTGAAAACTTTATCGCATTTTTCAATCGAGATTATCGTAAAGTCGCTGAGCTTCATGTGGATTCTGGTTGGGTTCCACAAGATACGAATGTGGAAGATTTTGAATTTGCCATTCGAACTGTGTGTGAGCCTATCTTTGAAAAACCACTGGCAGAAATTTCTTTTGGTCATGTACTACTGAATTTATTTAACACAGCACGCCGTTTTAATATGGAAGTACAGCCTCAGTTAGTACTATTGCAAAAAACACTACTGTATGTAGAAGGCCTAGGCCGGCAGCTCTATCCTCAACTGGATTTATGGAAAACAGCAAAACCATTTTTAGAGGATTGGGTGCATAGCCAAGTTGGCTTACCTGCAATTACACAGGCACTAAAAGAAAAAGCACCTTATTGGGCAGAAAAAATGCCTGAGCTACCCGATTTAATTTATGGTGCGTTGAAACAACACAAATACTTGCAGTCAAATATTGAACAACTAGCACAGCAATTGAAAGATCAGCGAAGCAAACAACGCAAGTCGCAATATCTATTAGGAATAGGGGCTACATTTATCCTTTGTGGTAGTTTATTCTTTATTTCTGATTTAACACGCCTTTCTGCAGTATTTATGGCTGCGGGCGCTTTATCTTGGTTGTTTGGTTGGTGTAAAGCAGGCGAAAATTAAGTAAACTTTGTTTTGCGACAAGTTTATGAGGCTGTGAACATTTCCGTATTTTGTGTTGGTTGTATATAATAGACCTAATAACACTTGATCCCAAAACTATAGAGGTATTAACAATGGAATCAACTATTGCAATGGCTGCTTTTGGTAGTCCTTGGCAACTAATTATTATTGCTTTGCTTATTATTTTAATTTTCGGCACCAAAAAATTACGTTCTTTAGGTTCTGATTTAGGTGAATCACTCAAAGGCTTTAAAAAAGCGATGAGCGATGACGAAAAAGCGAAAGCAGAACAAGAAAAGCAAGATGCTGATTTTGCTACCAAAAATATTACTGAACAACAGGCTGCTGAGAAAAAAGAAAGCCCAGTTGAGAGCAAAAACAAAGAGCAGGGTTAAACCGTGTTTGACATAGGTTTTAGTGAACTGTTGCTTGTTGCTGTAATTGGTCTTGTTGTTTTAGGCCCCGAGCGCTTACCTGTGGCAGTGAGAACTGTCGCTGGGTGGATCCGTGCCATGCGCTCGATGGCTGCTAATGTACAAAATGAGTTATCGCAAGAGCTGAAATTGCAGGAACTGCAAGAGACGCTGAAAAAGGTTGAGGAGAAAGCTAATTTAGAAGCGCTTTCACCGGAACTAAAGCAGTCTATGGAAGAACTGCGCACAGCGGCTCAGTCGTTAAAAAGCGGTTATCAAGCAACAACAAATGATATTGAAACAGAGTTAAACAAAGCTAAAGAAATCACTGATAGCTATGATACAGCTGTCAAAGATGCGAAAAACAGCCCTGAACAGGCGCAGGAATCGGATCCAGATCCAGAATATGCGGCTAAAATGGCTGCTGTTGTTGAGGAAGTAAAAACTGAGGAATCAGCAAAAACTGAAGAGCCAGTCGTTTTAGAAACAACAGATCCGCAAGATACTAAAGCAAAAAACTCCAATCAAACCGAAAGTGAAAAATAACACATGGCTGTAAATGATACACAACCACTTATTAGCCACCTCATTGAACTTCGCAAACGGCTATTAAACTGTTTAATTACAGTTTTAATTGTCTTTGCAGCACTCGCTTATTTTTCAAATGATATTTATCGGCTCGTTGCGGCCCCTTTGATTGATAAGCTGCCTGTGGGTTCGCAAATGAGTGCGACTGATGTGGCATCAACATTTTTTACCCCGATTAAATTAACAATGATGGTTTCGGTTTTTGTATCGATTCCTGTTATTCTTTATCAAATCTGGGCATTTATTGCACCTGCACTATATAAGCACGAGCGTAAGTTGATGTTACCTCTGCTGGTTTCAAGTAGCTTCTTGTTTTATCTTGGAATGGCATTTGCTTATTTTGTCGTCTTCCCATTAGCATTTGGCTTCTTTGTTAAAACAACGCCAGATAGCGTTAACTTTATTCCTGACATCAGTAAGTATCTCAGCTTCGTTATGACCTTATTTATGGCTTTTGGTGCTGCTTTTGAAGTACCTATCGCCATTATTTTACTGTGTTGGACTGGGGTCACGACTCCTGAGTCACTTAAACGTAAGCGCCCATATATTCTTGTAGGGGCATTTATCGTCGGGATGTTCTTAACGCCTCCAGATGTTTTATCTCAAACGCTACTCGCGGTTCCGATGTACTTACTCTTTGAGTTAGGTGTTTTACTGTCTAATTTCTATGTAGGTAAAGGAAGGAAACGACAGGAAGAAGGCGAAGAGGACGAAGAAAAAGAAGAGTCTTAAGCTTAATAAAAGTATTGAGGTTCTGATTTTACTGACAATAAAAAGCCCATTATATATGGGCTTTTTATTGTCTCGAACTACAGCTCTGATGATTTCTTGAATTGCGTATTTTCAACCACTTTTGGAACGCTTTTGTTGAGAATATTCAACAGCAGAATTGAACGATACTCTCCATTAGGTTCATCAAAAATTGCTTGAACCCCTGCAAAAATACCTTCAGTAATTGTGACTATATCACCTGATTTTGGGAGATCTGGTGCGGCAACATGGCCAATAGGTGCTTGCTGCAATAATTCAATAACTTCTTCTGGTACTTCAGTTGGTAATTGACCAAAACGAATGAAATGACTAACACCACGAGTAGACTGAATCGTTGTGGTATGAATTTCGTTATGATCAAACTTCACAAACAGATAGTTAGGGAATAATGCTTCCTGCACGGTTATTCTTTTGCCCTTAACAATTTTTTCCATCTCAGTCATGGGTGTCATGCAAATCACACTTTGCCTATTTAAATGCTCAATAGCACGTTCAATTTGGCCTCGTTTGCAATAAACCAGATACCATTTTTCCATTTTTTTGAATCTCACATGACAATAATATGTTTATGATAACAAATTACAACAGAACAATGTGACTAATGAACCTCTGCACAATATTATTCATACTTGTAGTCTAAAGTCATTAAGCTGCGGTGTGTATAATTGTAATTTAGAACCTAAGTATGTAGGAGACACAATGGATATCTTTTTGTTGAGCAATGGTAAGTTGCCAGGAAACCCTGTTTGGCTAAGCTATGCTTTACCTCGTATTCAAGAAACACTTGCTCGTAAAAATATTAAATCGGCCGTTCTTGTCCCGTATGCTGTTTTACGGGGCTCTCATGATGAGCGTGCAGAACAACTCTCAGAAGCGCTAGGCATAAAGGTGACAACAATAGAGCACTTTTCTAGCCCAGTAGAGGCCATTGAACAAGCAGAGTGCATTCTTGTTAGCGGTGGTAATACGTGGTGGTTAAACAAGTGCTTACATGAAAATGGTTTAATTGTTGCAATTCAACGCGCTGTTAGAGAACGAGGCGTGCCATATATTGGTTGGAGTGCGGGTTGTAATGTGGCAACTCCAAGTATTCGTACAACAAATGATATGCCAGTGAGTAATGCAGCGATCATGCCATCACTGGGGCTATTTCCATTACAAATTAACCCTCATTATATTGATGCGCATATCTCTGGGCATATGGGGGAAACCCGTGACGAAAGATTACAAGAATTTTGTGTGATTAATCCTCACGAAGTGGTTGTTGCACTTAGAGAAGGCAGTGGCTTACAAATTAAAGGTAACGAACTTCATTACTTCAGTGGAAAAAATGAAGGCTTTAAATTATTTCAGCACAACAAAACATTCCCTGAACAATACGATACATTATTATTAGAAAAGTTAGTCCCTTTTGATTGCCAGTAAAATGGTATACTAAACCAGAAAAAGATTGATTTTTAAGTAATTTAAGCAGTAACTTGTAACCTTGGCCGGACGTCTTATAATGAGACTCCCTCTGTAATAGTAAAGAAGATAATGAAATATCGTGACCTTAGAGATTTTATCGCGCAGCTGGAAAAGCAAGGCGAGTTAAAACGCATAACAATGGAAGTCGATCCTTATTTGGAAATGACTGAAATTGCAGATCGCACCCTAAGAGCAGGGGGACCGGCCTTATTATTTGAAAACCCAAAAGGTTACGACATGCCTGTTCTGTGTAATTTGTTTGGGACAACCAAACGAGTTGCGATGGGAATGGGGCAAGAAGATATCAAAGCCCTCCATGATGTTGGCAAATTACTGGCATTTCTGAAAGAGCCAGATCCTCCGAAAGGTTTTCGTGATTTATTCGATAAATTACCTAAATTTAAGCAAGTGCTGAATATGCCCGCTAAACGCTTAAGTTCTGCGCCTTGCCAAGAACAAATTTGGGCTGGTGAAGATGTCGATCTGACTAAAATTCCTGTAATGCACTGCTGGCCAGAAGATGCTGCGCCACTCATTACGTGGGGGCTGACTGTCACCAGAGGGCCTCACAAAGAGCGTCAAAACCTTGGCATTTATCGCCAGCAAGTTCTGGGTAAAAATAAAGTTATTATGCGCTGGCTATCTCATCGAGGTGGTGCGCTAGATTTCCAAGAATGGTGCCAAGCGCACCCAGGTGAAAAATTCCCTGTGGCTGTAGCATTAGGTGCTGACCCTGCAACAATTTTAGGTGCGGTTACTCCCGTCCCGGACACCTTATCTGAATATGCTTTTGCTGGTTTATTGCGCGGTAATAAAACGGAAGTTGTTAAATGTATTTCTAATGATCTTGAAGTGCCTGCGGGTGCAGAAATTATCCTCGAAGGCTATATTGAGCCCGGTGAGATGGCACCTGAAGGGCCTTATGGTGACCACACTGGTTATTATAATGAAATCGATAACTTCCCTGTGTTCACCGTCACTCACGTGACTCAACGCCGTGATGCAATTTATCATTCGACATATACAGGCCGTCCGCCTGATGAACCTGCGGTACTTGGTGAAGCATTAAATGAAGTTCTAGTGCCAATTTTACAAAAACAATTCCCAGAAATTGTCGACTTTTACTTACCACCTGAAGGTTGCTCATATCGCTTAGCTGTTGTGACAATGAAAAAGCAATATGCAGGACATGCAAAAAGAGTCATGATGGGAGTCTGGTCATACCTGCGCCAATTCATGTACACTAAATTTGTTATTGTTTGCGATGATGATATCAATGCACGCGACTGGAAAGATGTGATTTGGGCGATCACGACACGAATGGATCCCGCGCGGGATACGGTTATGATGGAAAACACCCCAATTGACTACCTTGATTTCGCTTCCCCAGTATCGGGTTTAGGTTCAAAAATGGGGCTAGATGCAACAAATAAGTGGCCGGGTGAAACTGACCGAGAGTGGGGGCGCCCAATTGTCATGACTGAAAGTGTTAAATCTCGCATTGATGATATCTGGGAACAATTGAAAATTTTTGAAAAATAAGAGGGAAAGCATGGCAACTTTAAGCTGTAAAGTCACATCTGTCGAATCTATCACGGATACGGTTTATCGGGTTATCTTGTTGCCAGATGGTCCCTTTCATTTTAAAGCAGGGCAATATTTAATGGTCGTGATGGATGAGCGTGATAAGCGACCATTTTCAATGGCATCCACTCTCTGCACTAAAGGTACCATCGAATTGCATATCGGCGCTTCTGAAATTAATTTATATGCAATGGCGGTAATGGATAGAATTTTAGATCAGCAACGCATTGATATCGACATTCCTCATGGTAAAGCGTGGTTTCGTGAAGACAGCCATAATCCAATGATTTTAATTGCAGGGGGGACGGGGTTCTCTTACACCCATTCAATATTGCTTGCAGCTTTAGCAGAAAACCCTCAACGGGATATCACATTTTATTGGGGGGGGCGCCAGTTAGAACATTTATATGATCTTGGTGAACTTCAAGCTCTTAGTGAAAAATATCCAAGTTTAAAAGTGGTTCCTGTTGTTGAACAGCCAGATGAATTGTGGCGAGGTAGAACTGGAACGGTTCTTAGTGCAGTATTAGAAGACTTTGGCGATCTTTCAGAGCACGATATTTATATTGCAGGTCGTTTTGAGATGGCGAAAAGTGCGAGAGATCGTTTTTGTAATGAGCGGGGAGCTAAAGCTGAACGGTTGTTTGGTGATGCTTATGAATTCATTTAATCTGCGCTAGTACAAATTGTAGGGGGCTTCACTCTGCTCCCTTTGTTATCCTATATTACATAACTCCTAGGGATCTTCGCACTTTCTGTTGTTTATAACCCTAAAACTTGTCGAGGTCATCAGGTTAGAGAAAGGTAAAAAAACCCGCCCCTGACTAGGCGGGAACATCGACAAAAACGCAACGTTTTACGAAAAGCGACATTAAACTCGTTCAATAATTGTGGCGATCCCCTGACCAAAACCAATACACATTGTAGCTAAACCAAATTGCTTATCTTTGTGCTCTAGCTGATTCAGTAGCGCAGTTGTGATCCGTGCGCCAGAACAACCAAGTGGATGACCCAGCGCAATAGCCCCCCCGTTTAGGTTTACTTTCTCATCAATAAGGCTTTCAGCGATATTTAACCCTTTTAAACATGCGATGGATTGAGCCGCGAATGCTTCATTTAACTCAATAATATCAATATCATTTAAAGATAAACCTGCTCGTTTTAGCGCCATTTCAGTCGCAGGCACAGGGCCAAAGCCCATAATAGAAGGATCACAACCGACAACCGCCATTGCTCTAACTTTCGCTCTCGGTTTAATACCATGTTGCTTAGCATAGCTTTCGCTACTGAGTAACATGGCGGATGCACCATCTGATAACGCAGATGAATTCCCAGCAGTTACTGTGCCACTCACAGGATCAAAAGCAGGGCGAAGGGCAGCTAAGCCTTGGAGACTTGCATCTAAACGAATGACTTCGTCATAATTTACGGAAATAAGATTCCCATCAGCATCATGCCCTTCAGTAGCAACGATCTCATTAGCGAACTTGCCATTTTTTGTGGCAGCAGCAGCAAGTTGGTGAGACCTAAGCGCAAAGGCGTCTTGTTCTTCGCGGCTAATTTTGTACATTTTGGCTAGCATTTCTGCGGTTAGCCCCATAGCTCCAGCGGCTTTAGCCACTCTCAGTGTGAGTTTTGGGTTAAAGTCGATGCCATGTGTCATAGGAACGTGACCCATATGTTCCACACCACCAATTAAAACTGAATTAGCATCACCCGTCATAATTAATCGGCTCGCATCATGTACCGCCTGCATTGATGAACCACAAAGGCGGTTGACCGTGACTGCGGGTACGGTATGGGGAATATCAGTTAATAAAGCGGCATTTTTTGCAATATTAAAACCTTGTTCTAATGTTTGCTGCACACATCCCCAGATAATGTCATTCAAATCTTTTTTACTTGCATTAGGGTTACGTTCAAAAATTGCATTCATAAGGTGTGCAGAAAGGTCTTCAGCTCTAACATGGCGAAATACTCCACCCTTTGAACGGCCCATTGGTGTGCGTATTCCATCAATAATGACGACGTTTTCCATAGAATTAACCCCTCGCAACTTTTTTGAGATCAATAGCCACAACAGGAGGTTGTGGGTAATAGGTAGCATTGATAGCCGCTTTTGCTTTTAAGCCTTCAGGTGCTTGGTACAGCGGACTTAATGATGCATATGTATCCGTCATTTTTACGTATGATTGGCTACCGAGAGTGTCTAAATAGCAGAACACCCCCCCTCTAAATGGTGGGAAACCTAAACCATAAACCAGAGCAATATCAGCATCAGATGGACTTTGAATAATGCCTTCCTCCAGACAACGAACAACTTCGTTTATCATGGGAGCCATCATTCGAGTGATAATCTCTTCTTTCGTAAATGAACGCTTAACTTTGTAGATAGAATTCAGTAGCTCATCGGTTTGCGGGTCATTAATTTTTTTAGGCTTTCCTTTTTTATCTTTTTCATATTGATAAAAACCTTTTCCATTCTTTTGGCCAAAGCGTTGCTGTTCATACATCACATCAATTGCATTTTTACCCATTTTACTCATCCGCTCAGGGAAACCTTGAGCCATCACTTGTTCGGCATGGAAGGCAGTATCGATACCAACAACATCAAGTAAGTAAGCTGGGCCCATTGGCCAGCCAAATTCTTTCTCCATGATTTTATCGATTTCTCTGAAATCAGCACCGTCTTGGAGTAACAAATTGAAACCTGCAAAATAAGGAAATAGAACGCGATTCACAAAGAAACCAGGGCAATCATTCACCACGATTGGTGTTTTACCCATTTTATTCGCGTAAGCAACGACTTGTGCGACTGTATCGTCAGATGTTTGTGCACCACGAATCACTTCCACTAATGGCATGCGGTGTACAGGGTTGAAGAAATGCATTCCACAGAATTTTTCAGGACGTTTTAGTGACTTGGCCAATATGGAAATTGGAATTGTTGAAGTGTTAGAGGCCAATATCGTCTCAGGTGAAACAAGTGATTCCACTTCAGATAAAACTGCGGCTTTTATTTTTGGATTTTCAACGACTGCTTCGACAATGATTTGGCTATTCTCAATGCCACTATAAGAAAGTGATGGATGAATCGCAGCTAAAGTTGTTGCCATTTTAGCTGCGCTAATCCGCCCTCGCTCAAATTGGTTATTCAGCAGTTTTTGTGCTTCTTCGATACCGAGGTCTAAAGATTTCTCATTGATATCTTTCATCAAAACAGGGACGCCTTTACTGGCTGATTGGTAGGCAATACCGCCTCCCATAATACCAGCACCTAAAACGGCAGCTTGTGTTGGTGTTTTAACATTTTGAGCAAGCTTTTTGCTATTAGATTTAATATGTTGATCATTAAGAAAAATACTTACTAATGCGCGGGCAACATCACTGTGGGCGAGAGGAACAAAAGCGGCTGTTTCATGCTTTAATGCTTCATCACGAGTACAATTTGCCGCTTTTTCGATGGTATTGACTGCCACCATGGGGGCTGGGTAATGTTTTCCTGCGACTTGATATACCATGCCTTTTGCCACATTAAAACTCATGGTTTGCTCAAGTGGGCCTAATTGAAGAGGGGCTAGTTTAGGCTGGCGTTTCTTCTGCCAGTTAATATTCCCAGCTATAGCTGATTCGATAACGGCTAAAGCCGATTGCGGTAGTTTTTCAGTTTCAACTACGGCATCAACTAAACCTAATTTGAGGGCTTGGGGCCCGCTGACATCTTTACCCGCCGTAATAATTTCCAGCGCGCTATCTAAGCCAATTAGCCTTGGTAAACGAACGGAGCCCCCAAATCCTGGCATGATACCGAGTTTTGTTTCGGGTAGGCCTATACGTGCATCAGGGGATGCAATACGAAAATCTGTCGATAAAATACACTCACAGCCGCCGCCAAGCGCATAGCCATTGATTGCACAAATCGTCGGAACGGGGAGATCTTCAATGCGATTAAATATGCTATTAGCGTATTGTAGCCATTCACTGAGGGTTTCTTTTGGTGCTTCAAATAATGAGAGAAATTCTTTGATATCGGCGCCAACGATAAAAGCTGGTTTATCAGAGCGGATAATAACACCTTGCAGATCAGATTGTTGCTCAAGAACAGACACAGCTTCATCCAGTGAAGCAACGGTGTGGGTATCCAATTTATTGATTGGCCCTAGCGAGTTAAAAACCAGTTCTGCAATACCGTTTTTCAACCATTGAATATAGATTGTTTCACTTTGATAAAGCATTCTGTTCTCCTTTATATGATAAAGTTATCTGGTATGACCAGATGATTTGAGTGTGACTAGAATGTTAATTAATTGCAAACGGTTAATAACAAAACTGGAATCTTGGTCACAGCAATTAAGTGAAATAATGTTGCTTTAAAATGATATTTTAATTATTAATCAATAGATTAATGTGGGTTTGCAACAGAGTGCATATCCGTTAAGAACAGAACGTGATAAGCTTGGATTTTCTAATTAATGCTGAAAGGTTGAAGGAAATGGAAAAACTGACTGCACTCTACGCTGATCATATTAAAACGTTACAAAACAGAACTCAGCAAGTCTTACAGCGCAGCAAATTAGATGCCATATTGATTCATTCGGGTGAACCACTTCGCGTCTTTCTTGATGATAGTGACTACCCATTTAAGGTTAATCCACACTTTAAAGCTTGGGTTCCTGTTACCGATGTTCCCCATTCTTGGTTATTAGTCGATGGCGTTAATAAGCCTAAATTATGGTTTTACTCACCCGTTGATTATTGGCACAGTGTTGAGCCATTACCAAATGGCTTTTGGACGAAAGATGTCGAACTGATTCATTTAAAAAATGCTGATGATATCAAAGGGTTTCTTGCTAGCTTACCAAAAGAGAATGTTGCTTATATTGGTTCAGCAGCCGCAAGGGCCGAATCTTTAGGCATCTCATTAAATAATATCAATCCGAAGCCAGTTCTAGACTATTACCATTTCCATCGCGCCTATAAAACGGACTATGAGCTGTATTGTATGCGTGAAGCACAAAAAATGGCGGTAAATGGCCACCTTGCCGCATTGGAAGCATTCCGTGCAGGAATGAGTGAGTTTGATATTAATGTCAGCTATTTACAATCAACAGGCCACCGCGATACTAACGTACCGTATGGCAATATTGTTGCGTTAAATGAAAATGCAGCGGTGCTCCATTACACTAAATTACAGCAATCCGTTCCTGCTGAATTGCGGAGTTTCTTGATTGATGCAGGGGCTGAATATAACGGTTACGCTGCTGATATCACGAGAACATATGCAGCAAAAGGCAAAGATGAATTTGCTGAATTGGTCGCAGATGTAAACAAAGAACAGCTTTCTCTCATTGATACCATTAAAGCGGGTGTCCGTTATACTGATTACCACGTAGATATGCATCACCGTATAGCCAAAATTCTTGCGAAACATGACATTATTAATGGTATTAGCGAAGAATCAATGGTCGAGAATGGTTTAACAACACCATTTTTACCTCATGGTTTAGGGCATCCATTAGGTCTGCAAGTTCATGATGCGGCTGGCTTTATGCAAGATGATAGCGGAACACACCTTGCGGCACCAAAAATGTATCCTTTCTTGCGTTGCACTCGGGTTCTAGAGCCTAAAATGGTGTTAACTATTGAGCCGGGCCTTTACTTCATTGAATCACTGCTTTCATCGTGGAGAAAGGGTGAGTTTAGTCAGCATTTTAATTGGGATAAAATTGAGTTCTTTAAGCCATACGGCGGTATTCGCATCGAAGACAATATCGTGATCCATGCGAATCGTATTGAAAATATGACTCGAGACCTGCATTTACGTTAATGAAACCTTATTTAATACCAGCAGAAACGATTTCTTTTACCGAAGAAATAAAGAAAAGCCGATTTATTACTTATTTAGCTCATACCGAGGGTATTGATGCGGCAAAAGATTATATTCAATCGATTAAAGCGCAATACCCCGATGCCCGGCACCATTGCTGGGCATTTGTCGCTGGCCGCCCTGATGATTCTCAGCAATTGGGCTTTTCTGATGACGGAGAACCAACAGGAACGGCAGGCAAACCTATTATGGCGCAACTGTTAGGAAGCCAATTAGGTGAGGTCACCTGCGTTGTTGTGCGCTATTTTGGTGGGATCAAATTGGGAACAGGCGGATTGGTAAAAGCCTACGGTAACGGTGCGCAACAAGCGTTGAAAATATTACCGACTCAAACCAAAGTCCCACAAAAAGTGTTTAATTTAGTGTGTGATTATTCGCTGATTAATGCAATAGAGCTGCTACTTGCTCAGGTCAATGGCGTGATTTTGCACAGTGATTATAATGAAGCTGTCGCTTTGCAAATTGCAATTCCTGCTACCCTTGAGCAGGAGGTCAATGATAGATTACGCGATATAAGCCGTGGTGCTTTAACGCTCACACCAGAATCTGAATAGTCAACCGCTTTAGCAAGGAACCTGCCGAATGCATTTTCGTGCAATAACCCGTATTGTCGGGCTGCTTGTCATCATTTTTTCTTTTACCATGGTTATTCCAGGTATTGTCGCGTTAATTTACCGTGATGGAGCGGGGCGCGCCTTCAGTCAGACATTTGTGACGGCGCTATTAATTGGCTTGTTTTTATGGCTACCTACGCGCAACAGTAAACACGAATTAAAAGCAAAAGAAGGCTTCCTGATTGTTGTCTTATTTTGGACTGTACTTGGTAGCGTAGGAGCATTACCGTTTATCTTTTCTGAAAAGCCGAATCTTTCTGTTACAGATGCCTTTTTTGAATCCTTTTCTGGCTTAACCACGACAGGCGCAACAACGCTAACGGGGCTTGATTCTTTACCTAAAGCGATTTTGTTTTATCGGCAAATGCTACAGTGGCTTGGGGGGATGGGGATCATCGTGTTAGCAGTTGCTATCCTTCCGTTGTTAGGTGTTGGGGGAATGCAGCTCTACCGTGCGGAAATGCCGGGGCCATTGAAAGACAACAAAATGCGCCCCAGAATTGCAGAAACAGCAAAAACCTTGTGGCTTATTTATGTGTTATTGACTATTGCCTGTGCAATAGCATTATGGATAGCCGGGATGGATGTGTTTGATGCTATTTCCCACAGTTTTTCGACGATAGCCATTGGCGGGTTTTCTACTCATGACGCGAGCGTCGGTTATTTTAATAGTCCAGCAATTAATACCATTATCGGGGTATTCCTCATCATATCAGGGTGTAACTTTGGTTTGCACTTTGCGGTTTTAACTGGGCGAAGCCTTGGGATTTATTGGCGCGACCCTGAATTTAGAATGTTTATCAGCTTCCAATTTGTTTTAGTGGTGGTTTGTACTGCGGTATTGATGTACCACTCTGTATATGGTGGTTTTGGTCAAACGCTTGATCAAGCCTTTTTCCAAGTCGTATCGATGGCCACAACGGCTGGGTTTACGACAGATAGTTTCTCTGGCTGGCCACTATTTTTACCGATGCTTTTATTGTGTGCGGCGTTTGTTGGTGGATGTGCTGGTTCAACTGGGGGCGGGTTAAAGGTTATCCGTATTTTATTATTGTTCTTACAAGGTTCCCGAGAATTAAAACGGCTTGTTCACCCAAATGCAGTTTACACTATCAAGCTAGGGCAGAGGGCACTTCCAGAGCGCATCATTGAAGCGGTTTGGGGGTTCTTTTCTGCATATGCGTTGGTTTTTGTGGTTAGTTTATTATTGTTAATCGCAACGGGCGTTGATGAGTTTTCAGCGTTTTCGGCGATTGCCACTACATTGAACAATTTAGGGCCAGGGTTAGGGACTGTAGCGGACAACTTCACGAGCATGAATCCTGCAGGTAAATGGATTTTAGTTGTTACCATGTTATTTGGCCGTTTAGAAGTGTTTACCTTATTAGTGTTACTGACCCCAACGTTTTGGCGTGAGTAATTCAGTACAATTTTGTTATATATAGAAATGATAAAAATCTAGGAACGATAATGAGCTATTTACTTCTACACTCCAGCACTGATGGGCAGACTAAAAAAATTGTTTTGAAAATGGCGGAGCAATTGCGGAGCTTAGGCAGAGAGTGCGATATTCGTGACTTAAATACAGAGCAAAGTTTTAATTTAGCTGCTTATGATAAGGTTTTGGTGGGAGCTTCTATCCGTTATGGGCATTTCAATAAAAAACTTCAGCGTTTCGTTATTTCCCATCAAAGCCAATTGAATTCAATGGCGAGTGCTTTTTTTGCTGTAAACCTTACGGCAAGAAAAGAAGGTAAGAATACCGTAGAGACAAATGCTTACACACGTAAATTCTTAGAAGCCTGTCCTTGGAAGCCAACATTGAAGTCTGTTTTTGCTGGTGCATTGTTTTATCCACGTTATAAATGGTTTGATAGAATGATGATCCGTCTAATTATGAAAATGACGGATGGGCCAACTGATCCTAATACAGAGATTGAATACACTAATTGGGCAAATGTTTCACAATTCGCAGTTGAATTTGATAACTTATAGTCCCTTTTTTCAACAGATCATACTTTTTTTACACGATTTGTTTAATAATCCAGCTGTTGAATAAAAAAATGCAAAAAAGGGGTTGCCAGATTTTTCTGACTCCCTATAATGCGCATCCACTGACCGGGAACAAGACAAC